>JBGTOG010000432.1:0-34866 GCA_041742675.1 Gemmatimonadaceae bacterium
GGACGGCGCCGCACGTGACGACCGCGATCGCGCGTGGGCTGCCGGCGCGCACGGTGCAACGTCGCTACGTCCTGCGCAACGCGCTGGCACCGATTGTCGTGCTGGTTGGACTCGCGTTGCCGGGCGTTGTCGCCGGTTCGGTGTTTGTGGAGCAGGTGTTCGCATGGCCCGGGCTCGGTCGCACCATGCTGAGCGCGATCGCGTCGCGCGACTATCCACTGGTGCTGGGTGTGACCGTGCTGTACGCGGCCGTTGTCATCGCGTCCAATCTGATCGCTGATCTCATTGTGCAGCGCCTCGATCCACGGCGGTTGGCGACATGACAGCGCCCGCATCACTGGCGGAGTTACCCGAAGGGGTGAACAGCGGGCGCGCGCGCCGCACCGACCATCGCTTGTTGTGGGGCGCATCCATACTTGGTGTGCTGACGCTTGGTGCAGCAGTGGGTCCGGCGCTTGCACCTGGCGATCCGCTGTTGATCGGTGATGTGATGGGCGCGCGCTTGCTGCCACCACTCGCACGCGCCGCCGATGGCACGCTGCATCTGCTCGGCACGGATGCGTTCGGTCGCGATGTGCTCGGACGACTCTGGCTGGCGGCGCGCCTCTCACTGGGCGTTGGCATTGCCGGTTCACTGCTGGCGGCGGCGCTCGGCGTGTTCATTGGTGCGACCGGAGCGTGGCTGGGTGGTGTCGTTGATCGCGTGCAGCTCGCGGTGGGTGATGCGCTACTCGCCATTCCACGACTCGTGCTGCTGCTTGTGATCGCGGCGCTGTGGGGACCGGGTTTACCAACGGTGGTCACCGTGCTGGCGCTCACGGGCTGGATGGGTGTGGCACGACTGGTGCGCGCGGAGGTGCTGGGGGTGCGTGCGCTGCCCTACGTTGAAGCGGCCAATGCCCTCGGCGTCGCGCCGATGCGCGTACTCCTGCGACATGTGCTGCCGAACGCGCTTGGTGCGGCAACCGTCGCCGTCACGCTCGGCGTCGGCAGCGCCATTCTGCTCGAAAGTGGGCTGTCATTTCTTGGCCTGGGCATCCAACCACCGGCGCCCAGTTGGGGCAACATGATTTCCGGTGGACGTGAATGGTTGCTCATAGCACCATGGATTGCACTGGCGCCTGGTGTTGCACTTGTGATCACCGTCGTCGCGTGCACGCTGATCGGCGATGCGCTCGGTCAGTCGCGGTCTACACGCACCGATGGGACCTCGCGTGGTGCGTGATGCTGATGCACCGCGCTGCCCACTGGATAGTGCACCAGCGCAACGCGCTCCGCGTTTGCTGCCGTCGTTTCATCGAGCCGGGCGGCGCTGACGTGTACATCAGACCACGGTAGCAGCCACGTCGCATCGCGCGGTGAGTTGTCCACGTTGACGCTGCGCAAGATGATTCCTCGACCGTCATCCGCGGGCTTGACGGTCGAGGCAATGATGCCGCCGGCTGACGTGAGCGTGACACCGGGAACGATCTCCGGTGCATCCGGTGGTGCATCGCGCCACGTGTACCCGATCAGTGGCGAGAGCACATCCTCGCTTGTTTCATACGCCGCTTCCGCATCGAACGCCCCGTGCGGCGCAATGGCGATGCGTGCGCGCAGTCGACGACGGCCTTGCGCCGCGGGGACGGGCGCCGGCCATCCCGCGTGCCCCGGACGTTCGGGCAGCGACGCACGCGAGAGCTCACCTGTTACCCGGAGCAACGAGATCGCGATGCGCGCGTCCGGCAAATCTTCATACTCCGCGAGCCCATCAGAGCAGATGGTCGTGCCCACATCACCACCATCTGCCGTTACCCAGCGATGCAGCGGCGCCGCCGTCACGACGTGTTCATGGCGCTCGTCCACTGTTGTCCGATCGAGCGGCACACGGACTACCGGACCGAAGGCTGCATCGGCGATGATGCGCGGCTTTGAAACGCCGGTGGCGAGCGAGATGCGAAGGCGATGGTCACCAGCACGATTGTGTGCGCTGATGTCGAGCCGAACATGCGCGGCGCCAGCATCCAGGATGTAGCGCACCGTGACGCGGGTGCGCACGTAACGCGCGGCGCGCTGATCAGGCGCATCGGCGTTCACCGCGTTGTGCGGCAGGCGCGCAGCGTACGTAACGGCCACGATGGCCCGCAGCGGCCCCCGCGCAACAATGCGCGCGCGGATCAGCCGCAGGTGATGCAGTGGACCACGCGGCGCGGCGGTATACGTGTCACCGTGATCGGCCTGCCACGTGATCCGCACCAGATCGTCAATTGTGCGTTCATGCAGATGGTCACGCAGCGAGATGCCGTGCGGGGTGATGTCCAGCCGCAGCCGCCCATTGTGAAGGACCGCAGTGCTTCCGCTGCGTTCGAGCGTCACCACTGGTGTCTTGCGCGGCTCGCTCGCGTTTGCATCGTGAACGAGCGGCACTGTCTGCAGGCTGAATCCGCCCATCGATGCCGAGGGCGGCAGCCAGACCAGCGCGCGTGTGGCTTGCACGAGGTCGTTGTCCGGGTAGTGCTGTGGCGATTCGCGACGCGCGAAGCGGCGCACAGTGCGCAGTGCTTGTGTCACCAGTCCGTCAGGGCGCATCAGTGGTGCTTCTTCCGCACGCTCAGACTCTGCGCGGTACGAACCGGGACCAACGGGGACGTCTTGCAGTGTGTGCACCAGTTCCACCTCGGCGACTCCATAGCGAACACGTGCCGAGCGGTTGCGCAGGACAAGGCGCGGGTACCAGGCATCACGCGCAGTCTTTCGGGCCTCCACAGCATTGCGCGAGAGCAGCGAGTTAATGGCCAGCTCACGGAGCGCCGCCGCTTCTACACGCACCACCGCAAGCCGATGATCGAGCGCCCGTGCCACGGCATCCACTGAGCATCCGCACAACGTGTCATGCGGGAGTGTGCGAAGAAACGTGCGCCAGGTGCGCAGCAGTGCACGATGCATGGCGCGCACCTCGGCCATGTCAGACGCATGCGCCGTGGTCGCGGTGGCCTTCATGATGGCCAACGCGATCCACGGTTCAACATCGTTCACCAGCTCAGCGCCAGTCCGCGCAACCGCGCGCTTCTGCCACGCGCGTGTCGCGAACGTGCCCTGCAGCGTCCAGACACTGCCATACGAATCGCGAAGCTCGCCCGTGATTTCCGGAATGTCGGGTGCCACGTTTGCAGTGCTCACCGCCTCGCGCACAGCATTCGACCAGCTCGAGAGCGAGCTGCGCTTCACCGAGTGCCCATCGGCCGCCGCCTCACGACGAAGCGCTTCCATCGCCTCGTGCACATCGGGCTGCAGCGCGTGATGATCGGCGCCGTTCATCAGCAAGACGACGCCGGTGAGTGCACGCTCGGCGAGCGTGTCGCGGATCAAGCGCCAGCGTGCGCCTACCTCGTCCGCCGCGACCGGCAAGTCGCGCCCGAACTCATAGCCGTCGGTGGGCAGATGCCACACCAGCAGCGTCGAGCCGTCCGGAGCGCGCCAGCGGACCGTATCTCCATGTGGCCATCGCACGCCGCCATATCCGCGCCACAGCACCGCGACCTCGAGCCCAAAGCCGGACGCGATGGTTGGCAACGCGTGCGTGTGGCCAAAGGCGTCTGGGGAATAGCACACGCGCGGTGACTCGGCACCGAACGACCGCAGTACCTGTCGGCCAGCCAGCAGATTGCGAACGAGCATTTCCGCGGATGGGATCAGTTCGTCGGCCAACACATACCAGGGGCCCGCGTCAATCGCACCGGTCTGCAGCGCAGACGCCAGACGGTCACGGAGATCGGGCCGCGCGCTCGCCACATCCTCGAGCACCACGGCCTGTCCATCAAGCAGAAATGGCGCGTTCGGCGTAGCGCCGCCCGCGAGCAACTGCTCCACC
This sequence comes from Gemmatimonadaceae bacterium, assembly GCA_041742675.1. Lineage (GTDB taxonomy): Bacteria > Gemmatimonadota > Gemmatimonadetes > Gemmatimonadales > Gemmatimonadaceae > JAABRT01. The sequence goes on from JBGTOG010000432.1 coordinate 3,851, forward strand.
AGCGCGATGAGTCGCAGTCGGAAATGCGGCGCGGTGTGATACCACTCGCGGTCCCAGTGCGTGTGAGCGAGCACATGGACATCGAGCGTTCGCGGGGGAGGGCGCGTCATCACGGCAAGGTATGGGAAAGACCGCCGCCGCGCTGCGGTAGAGGCTGGTCCTGCATCGGTCGCGCAACGGTGATTGACCCTTGAGCCACAGTGGGTGAGCTTTGAGGATTGCCCTCTGATCGCCCTCAACACCCCTGCGTGTGGACTTCCTCTCCGATTTTTTTGACAAGCTGCGTGACCTCCCTGCGCTGGTGCAGTGGGCGGGTTACGTCGGTCTGACCGCGATCATCTTCACCGAAACGGGACTGCTGATCGGGTTTTTCCTGCCCGGCGACTCCCTGCTGGTCACCGCCGGACTGCTCTGTTCGCAACCGGAGTTCGGACTGAATGTCTACATCCTCGGGACGCTGCTTTCAGCGGCGGCGATCGTCGGCGACACCGTGGGGTATCACATTGGAAAGCTGAGTGGCCCGCGCATATTCACTCGTGAAGAGTCGATGCTGTTTCGCCGGGCACACCTGCTCAAGGCGCAGGCGTTTTACGAGAAGCACGGTGGCAAGACCATTATTATTGCGAGGTTCGTGCCGATCATTCGCACGTTTGCTCCCGTCGTGGCCGGCGTAGGAAAGATGAATTACCGGTCGTTTCTCGCCTATAACGTGGTCGGCGGCCTGCTCTGGGTGTGGAGCATGTTGTTCACGGGATATTTTCTTGGCCGCTGGGTTCCGGGCATTGATCAGCACATCGAGAAGGTGATTCTGGTCGTCATCTTCCTGTCGATTCTGCCCGGGATCATCGCCTGGTGGCGTGAACGCTCACGCCCCGGGTCCTCACCCGCATAAGCAGGCGCTGTCGGACCTGGCGCTGCTGCTATTCGCACACCCGATTTCGCACTATCACTTTTTCGGAGAGTTGTTCATCATGGCCCATTCGTTACCCGCCCTTCCGTACGCATTTGATGCGCTCGCACCGCATATCGATGCGCAGACCATGCAGATCCATCACGGCAAGCATCATCAGGCGTACGTCACCAATCTGAATGCCGCGCTCGATAAAGCGCCCGAACTTGCCGGTACATCGCTCGACGATCTGTTGCGCGACCTGAACGCCGTGCCGGAGAGCATTCGCACCGCGGTGCGCAATAATGGTGGTGGCCACTGGAATCATGCGCTGTTCTGGACGCTGATGTCGCCTCAGGGTGGTGGTGAACCCACCGGCGATCTGTTATCGGCGATTACCAAGGCCTTTGGTGACTTCGCGACCTTCCGCGAGAAGTTTCAGGCAGCCGCAATGGGCCGCTTTGGCTCCGGTTGGGCATGGCTGGTCTCCGACATGGGCGCGCTGTCGATCGTGAGTACTCCGAATCAGGACAATCCACTTATGGAAGGCAAGACGGCGATTCTCGGCCTCGATGTCTGGGAGCATGCGTACTACCTGAACTATCAAAACCGTCGCGCCGACTATGTGGGCGCATGGTGGAACGTGGTGAATTGGAACGAGGTCACGAAGCACTACACCTCCAGCATTGGCTGAATGCGATGCGTTGAACGCGACGTCGTAGCAGCGCGACTGCGACTGCAACGGCGACTGCGCGAGGTCGCGCACGACACGTAAATACCACGAGGGCCCGGCGCATTTTGCGCCGGGCCCTCGATGTTACGTGTTCGTCGGGACAACGAAGAACGATTGGTCAGTCCTAGGCTGTCGCATCTACCTGCTCAACGCTTCGCCACCGGCGTGCTGAACGCCGTCATGTAAAGGCCGCGGGAATCAGCGCGAGCGCCAGGACGCACGCTAGCACAACCGCCGATCCGATGGCGCCGTTCGCGCGCGGCACCTTGCCAATCACGCTGATGCCAATCGCAACCAGCACGAACGCCCAGATATTGAAGACGTCGAAGTTGGTAAGCGCGTTATGAATTGCAGGCGGCGTCGTGAGCGGATCAAAAAATCGAGCCGGTCCCAGCTGCGCATCACTCATGGCCCGGATACTTGTGGGCTCGACGATTGCGCCCTGAATCGCCATGACGATCGGTGAGAGCAGCCGCGGAAAGCCCGCCAGCGTAAAGATAACGGCGCCCTGCTTGTACCCAATCGACGCACCCGCGACTTTCGCGCCGAGCATGACGAACAGCGCGGCAATCCATACAAAAATGGGGATCAGCACCGTCTGTGCCGCTACCATGACCCACACAAAGCCCGCTCGTGCCGTAGCACCCGTTGCTTCGGCAGGCATCGGCTTGCCGTTCTGCGCCGCCAAAGCCATGGTGTGATCAAACTGGGCGTCGTAGTACGGTGTGCTGAGCCCCTTGGTCGCCAGCACAATCGCCAGCGCGATAACTACCAACACCAGCAGCAACACACCGTAGTCACCGTGTCGCCGTCGCTCAAACACCTTCGACGGCGCGATGAAGATCTCCAGAAGATCGTCCAGCAGTCCGCCCTCATCGGGCGCAGTCTGATCGGTCACGAGCGGCTCCAGAAGTGAAGTAACGGCAGCAGGCCGCCGAGCGCGCTGTGGATCAGCGCGCCGCTTCGCCCTCGAGGTACGTGTACCCTTCCAGGCCGGCGACATAGTCCGCGATGAAGGCATTCGCCTCCTCTCGGGTCAGCCCCTTGGCTGCGTTGACCTTACGGCGGAATGTGGCAAGAAGTTGCGAGGCCCCGAACTGTACATAGTTGAGCACCTCGGTGACCGTATCACCCTCAACAAGATCATTGATCTCGTAGCGCCCATCCGCCGTGATCAGCACGTGCACGGCGTTGGTGTCGCCGAAGAGATTGTGCAGATCACCGAGAATTTCCTGATATGCGCCCGTGAGGAAGATGCCGAGAATGTAGTCCTCACCATCGCGGAACTCATGCAACTCGAGGGACGGGCGTCCCGCTTTGTCGCCCACAAACTTGTCAATCTTGCCATCGGAGTCGCAGGTCACGTCCTGCAGCGTGCCATGCCGCCGGGGTTCCTCATCGAGGCGATGGATGGGCATGATCGGAAACAGCTGATCAATCGCCCACGAGTCCGGGAGTGACTGAAACAGCGAGAAGTTCAAAAAGTATCGGTCGCACAGGGACGACTGCAGTTCACGGACAATATCAGCGTACGTTTCCGGATCGGACTTCGCGATGGGATAGATCGCATTCATCGTGGCGAGCCAGATCAACTCCGCCGTCGCCAACTGGCGCAGCGACAGCACGCCGCTGTTGAAGTAGTTGCGAGCGCGGTCCTTGTCGAACGTAGCGTCGTGAAAGACTTCAAGCACTTTGCGAGGACGCGGTTCGCGCTCAAGGATGGTACGATAGTCCTCGTACATCTCGTGCAGCAGCGAGTGATCTTCGTCCTTGAGTGCCGGTAGCGTGCGCGCGGCCTGTGACTCGACATCAATGACCTTCACGAGCAGCATCGCATGATGCGCCGTGAGTGCACGCCCCGACTCGCTGATCAGGTGCGGCATGGGCAGCTCGTGCTCGCGGCACGCTTCGGCCATGGTGTACACCACGTCGTTGGCGTATTCCTGCAGCGTGTAGTTCACGCTGGCGTTGTTGGTGGACGTTGTCCCGTCATAGTCCACACCCAGACCGCCGCCCACATCAACGTGCGTGATGTCCACGCCCATCTCGCGCAGTTCGGCATAGAAGCGCGCGACCTCGGCCAATCCCGACTTGATGAACCGAATGTCCGTGATCTGGCTGCCAAGATGGAAGTGAATCAGCTTGACGATATTCAGCCGACCCATCTCGGCGAGGCGATCGATGAGCTTCACCAACTCCGCTGAGGACAGGCCGAACTTGCTCTTCTCGCCACCGCTTTGTGCCCAGCGCCCTGCACCCTCGCTGGCGAGCTTGATGCGCACACCGGCCATCGGCACCACGCCCAGTTCATCGGCGACTTCGAGCAGGACATCAAGTTCGCTGAGCTGCTCAAGCACAATGAACACACGGTGACCCAACTTCTGCCCCATGAGAGCCAGCCGCATGAACTCATGGTCCTTGTAGCCGTTGCACACGATGAGCTGCTCGGTGCCTTCGACAAGACCGAGCACCGCCTGCAGCTCCGGCTTGGAGCCGCACTCAAGTCCCACGCCGTGCGGCGTACCGTAGCGCACGATTTCTTCCACCACGTGGCGCTGCTGATTGACCTTGATCGGATACACGGTGGTGTACTTGCCCGTGTAGTCGAACTCCTTCATCGCGGCGGTGAACCGCTCGCTCAGCGTTTCAACACGCGAGCGGAGAATATCCGAGAAGCGCAGCAGTACGGGCAGCTGAATGCCCTGCTCTTCCAGATCGCCGGCCAACTCGCGCAGGTCGACGGTGCCGTTCAGATGGTTCGGGTCCGGTCGAACGATCACATTGCCGCGATCGTTGATGTCGAAGTAGCCGGCCCCCCAGCCCTCGATGTTATAGAGGGCTCGAGCGTCGTCTACAGTCCACGGAGCGGCCGGCGCCTCAGGCGCAGCAGCCGGAATGATGCGGGTTGCCATGCGCGAAACCTAGTGGCCCGTAACTGAGATGGGGATAGCATCCCACATCTCGGTTGCGGGCCACTGATGACGCGTGCCGCGGCGGCGACTGGCGACTACCGATCGCCTTTCTGCCCGTTCGCTGGCGCCACTTCGCCGCTGACTGGAACAGGCGCGGTACGAATCTGATCGCGCCCCTTCTCGATGAACGGAATCCCGCGCTTCATCCAGTCGGGTGCCGGCTCACCGCGCAGGTGATGTCCGAAGAACTCCAACTGCTTCTTGTCGATATCGAGTTGGTTGGCGCGCTTGGTTGGATTGTGTTCGTCACCGTTGTAGTTGATCATGTACGCCTCCTTGCCCAGTCGGCGCAGCGCAATGAAGAACTCGATGCCCTGATACCAGGGTACCGCGCCATCGTTGTCGTTGGCCATGAACAGCAGCGGCGTCTTGATGCGATCTGCGAAGAAGAGCGGTGAGTTCTCGATGAAACGTTCCGGATACTCCCACAGCGAACCACCGATGCGGCTCTGTCCCGACTCATACTGAAACGCGCGGGAGATGCCCGTTCCCCAGCGAATGCCACCGTAGGCGCTCGTCATGTTCACGACGGTCGCGTTGGGCACGGCGGCCTTGAACAGGTTCGTCTGCGTTACGAGGTACGCGGTCTGGTAGCCGCCCCACGACTGACCGCCAATGCCGATCGCATCCTTGTCCACGAAGCCGCGCTGAATCAGTGACTGCACGCCCGGTACGATCGACTTGTACGCACTCGGTCCCGGGTAGCCATCGGTGTACCGAATATCCGGCATGAACACGATGTAGCCGAGCGAGTTGTAGACCGTGGGATTGATGATGTTGCGACCCGCCGGACGCACGTAGCCATGCAAACCGTCGGAATGTGTTTCGTAGAAGTACACCACCATGGGGTACTGCTTGTTCGCATCAAAATCTTCCGGCGTGTAGAGCAAGCCGGCGAGTGAATCACCATCGGCGCTGATCCAGCTGTAGAGCGAGACGTTGCCGCGCGTGTACTGATCCTGCTCCGGCATCGCATTCGAAATCTTGTTCAGCGACGTGAGTGACTCACCCGCCCAGATATCCGGAAACTCGCGGTAGTCCGACCGCGTGACCATGTAGCGTTCCGCGTCACGTGCCTTGCTCAACCCACCAAAGCGCTTGGGCGCCATGAGAATGCTGGTGGGCGTGGAATCGGAGAAGCTGCCCTGGAACCAGCCCGACTCCTTGGTGACATCGTTGAAGGCCGACAGCAGCACGGGCTTCGACGTGTCAATGGCGCGGTCTTCCGGATCAAGGTTTACGACGCGGAACGTGTGCTGGCGGCTGCGACCCACGCCGCCTGTGAGACGACGCGGTGCAACAGCAGCCTTTGGGTCCACCACCCAGATGTCGTAACGATCATTGATGAGCATGAAGCGATCATCCATCGTCCACCCTGACATGCCCCACGCCGCGGGCGTGCTCGGCGTGCTCCACGTTTCCTGGCTGAACCGAATGTTCTTGATGTCGGCGGTAACAGTGCGCAGCTGCTTGGTCGCGATGTCGTAGGCGTGCCACTGATCCTTGTCGAACCAGGTGACGTACTTCGCGTTGGGCGACAGCTGCGCGCCGCGCTCAAGTTTTGTCGCGATCATCGTGCGCGCGCCGGTGAGCGCGTCGACCAGATACACATCGCTGCCGCCTTCCCCTTCAATTGACTCCATCTGGTACGGCACCGATGTGACCGCGAGTCCGATGCGCCCGTTGTCACTGAGCGTGACATTGGGCAACGAGTCGTCGGTGAGGCGAAGTACCGTGCGCGGCTTCGGATGATAGATCGCTGTGTAGCTGCGATTGCGATCGGCACCGGCCTGCCGCGCCTGCGTCGGCTGGAGACGCGTGTCCTGCCAATGCCACAAGTCGTAAATGGCTTTGTTGGTCAGTGAATCTTGCGGAATGCTGTCCGGAGGTGGCGCGGCCACCGAAAAGAGCAACGCCGATCCATCGCGCACGAAATCCAGTCGACTGCGCTCTGGAATCATCATGCCGTCACCCGCATCGGCTGGCGAGAGTGCGAGCACGGCAACGGGCGCCGCGCCTCGACGCGTGACCAGCGAGGCATGGTACGCGCGGTACGAGGCGCGAGCGGCAGGCACAGAATCCGCTGGCGCCTCGAGGAATGCGAGCTGCGTGCCTTCACGGTCGAAGGTGAGATTGCGGTAGCGCGCCTTGCCCGTGCGCAACGTGTGCACCGTGCCCGCGTTCATGTCACGCAGGTACAGGCCGCTCTTGGTCGAATCCGCCTCGCCGAGGGCGTACAGCAACCACTTCTCGCTGTCGTGCAGCGTGTAGCTGGTGACATCAGCGAGCGTGTCTTCTGCACCGCTGGCCAACCTGCGAATGGTGAGCAGACTGCCGGTTTCGCGGCGCGGTGCCGGGCGACGCGCCGAATCTCCGCCTGCTGCCGCCGGCCGTGCGGCCGGACGCGCTGCGGAATCGCCCGGTGTGCGTGCGGCGGCCGAATCGACTTCCGCCTGATACAACAGAAACGCACCGCCGTCACGCGCCATGCGGAACGAGCGCACACGCGGCAGCGTGGTCACTTCCCCTGAGGGCAGTGACATGATGGCAAGGTTCGTGCGATTCGCTTCCGCCGCACGTCGGCGATCACGTCGCGCCGCTTCCACTGTTGACTGCGACGGATACATCAGCGCCGCCACAAAGCGACCGTCCGCGCTGAATGACGGAGACGCGGCGCTGAATCCGCCACCACCACCGCCAGGACGATCGTTGGGCCGGCCCGTGAAGCCGCGCGGCAGCTTGAACTCGGACGCAGTGGTCGTGGAGCGGACGACCAGTTCTCCGTCGCCAATGGCTGGCGAGTTGGTGTAGGCAACCCACGCGCCGTCGCGTGACATGGTGGGCGAGAGAATGCCGCGCCAGATGTCGTACACGTCCTGCGTGATGGCTTTGCGCGCGGCCTGCGCCTGAAGGGCGGCGGGTGGCAGCGCGAGCAGCACGCCAACAGACAACATGGTAGCGCGGAGCGCTCGATCGGCGCGTCTCGGACGCAAGGATGTGAAGCGGAATGGAAATCGCATCGGAAGGGCGGGTTGATGGACTACAGGCGGCGGGTCGTGTGGCCAGAGCGACGGCTACCGGGGTGGTTCCCCAGTCGGCTACCCACCAAGTTGCACCACGGGCGCACGATCGGCTACGCGTTGCTGACGCCGGATGTTGGCATGGGTGCTGCCAGATGGTTGACTCTGGACGCGGCTGAGCCGCGAAGAGGACTACGTGGGACGTTTGCTGGGATATTTCGGACGCGGACTGGTCTTGATTGCGCCGATCGCAATCACTATTGGCGTGTGCTTCTGGGTGCTGGCGTCTGTAGACGAGCTGCTGGGCATTGAGACGCCTGGTGTCGGTCTGGCGCTCACGATCGGCATCATCACACTGGTCGGATTTCTCGCCACCAACTTCATCGCACGCTCGACGATCGGCTTTCTCGATCGGGTCTTTGACCGTGTGCCGCTTGTTCGCCTGCTCTACAACGCGGTGCGCGATATCCTGAACGCCTTCGCCGGTGACACACGGCGGTTCGACCAGCCGGTTTCCATACGGGTGGATGCGGAGGGCCACATTCGACTGTTCGGGTTTGTGACGCGACCATCGCTGGAGGCACTGGGTTTGCCCGGGCATGTCAGCGTGTACTGTCCGCATTCGTACAACTTCTCGGGGCAGCTGGTCGTGGTCGCTGCTGATCGCGTGGAGCCACTGACGCGGGCCAGCTCGGACGTAATGACGTTTGTGGTATCCGGCGGGGTGTCAGGGCTCGGTGTGTCCACGGCCAAAGCACCAATGGCTCCTGCAGGTCGGCGCACGTCCGCAGGGGCACGCGACCCGCAATGAGCCGCCTGGAATCGCGGTGGGGGACTGGACAGTCAGGCCCGGCTCCGATTGCATTCGATGCGGTTTGATTTCCCTCATTTCCCGGAGTGTTCGTGTCTTCCACCAGCGCGCCCAGTTCCGCCCATGAGAACTGGGGCAGTCGCATCGGTTTGATCCTCGCCATGGCCGGCAACGCCGTCGGTCTCGGCAACTTTCTGCGGTTCCCGTCGCAAGCGGCCAACAATGGCGGCGGGTCGTTCATGATCGCGTACTTCACCGCCTTCCTCTTGCTGGGCATCCCGCTCATGTGGGTGGAGTGGGGCATTGGACGCAACGCAGGCCGTTATCGCAAAGGACATGTGCCGGGCATGTTTGCCGCCCTGTGGAAGCACCCCGCGGCCAAGTATCTGGGCGTGATTGGTCTGACCGTACCGCTCGTCGTGATCATCTACTACACGTACATCGAAAGCTGGACGCTGGCGTTCACATTCTTTTCGCTGACGCAGGATTATTTCGGCAACAGCACACAGGAATCGATGGTCGGGTATCTGCAGTCGTACCAGATGATCGGCGACAGCAGTGTGCACGGCATGTGGAAGCCATTCCTGTTTTTCTTCATCACACTGGTCATCAACATCTGGGTCGTCTCGCGCGGCATTTCCGCCGGCATCGAGAAACTGGCCCGCATCGGCATGCCCATCCTGTTTTTGTTCGCGGCCGTGCTTGCGGTTGTCATTCTGACGATGGATCCGCTCACGCCCGGTGGACCGTCGCCTGCGGATGGACTCAACTTCATTTTCAATCCTGACTTCTCACAGCTCACACGCCCCGGGCTGTGGCTGGCCGCGGCGGGACAGATTTTCTTCACGCTGTCCGTCGGGATGGGTACGCTGCAGGCCTACGCGTCGTACCTCACCAAGAACGACGATCTTGTGCTGTCCGGCCTCGCGACTGCGGCAACCAACGAAACAGCGGAAGTCGTGCTCGGCGGTTCGATTGCCATTCCCGCAGCGGTCGTGTTTTTCGGCGTGGCCGGCGCCATGCAGGTCGCATCGTCCGGGTCGTTCAACATCGGTTTTGCCACGATGCCGGTGGTGTTCCAGCAGTTGCCCCTCGGCAACGTGCTTGGTGTCATGTGGTTTGGTCTGCTCTTCTTCGCTGGTATCACATCGTCCGTCGCCATGGCCACACCCATCGTGGCCTTTTTCCGCGAGGAATTCGGATTCCGTCGTGAGACCGTCGCCTGGGGACTTGGTGGCGTCGTGCTGATCCTGGGATTGCTGCAGATCTTCTGGCTGCAGTACGGCATGCTCGACGAATGGGACTACTGGGCGGGCACGTTCGGTCTCGTGCTGTTTGCGTCGATCGAGGTCGTCCTGTTCATGTGGGTCTTCAAGCCGGAACGGGCGTGGGAATCATTGCACGAAGGCGCGGACATTCGCTTGCCACGCGTCTTCAAGTTCGTGATGACGTACATCACGCCGCTCTATCTGTTCACCATCCTGGTGTGGTGGGGCGTGACGGATGCGTGGCCGATTCTTACCATGGCGAAGACACCCGGCGGTTCGGTGCCCGATCCAGCCATCGTGCCCTTTGTACACGCGTCACGGGCGATTCTGGCGCTCATCGTTGTCACCTTCGTGGTGCTCGTGCGCATGGCGTGGAAGCGCAATCGCTACGATGATCGCAAGGGCTTCACCGAAGTCATCGCCGCACAGGAGATCTGAGCATGACACGCACGGCCATCATCTTCATGGCGCTCTCGTGGGGCGCGGTGCTGTCGCTCCTGACGTGGAGTTTCACGCGCATTTTGCGCGGTGATGCGGCAAAAAAGCGGGCGCCGTAGACTGGCAGGTACGGCGCGCGCTGCGGCTCACACCGCGGCGACGCGCCGGTGTCGCGGTGCGGCTTCACCAAACGGTGACGTCGCACCGCCGCGCAGTTCGTCAATACGCTCCTCAACAAAGTGTACGAGCTCTCGCATCGTTTGTGTGTCGAAGACGAGCTTGACACCGGCCTCGGCGTACAACTCCGGCAACGGGCGCGTGCCGCCGAGTGCCAGAAACCGCTTGTAGGCATCGATCGCCTCCTGACCGTTGCGCACAGCATTGCGGAACACCTGCACGGCGCCAAGTTGCGCCAGCCCGTACTCGATGTAGTAAAACGGCAGCTCGAAGATGTGCAGCTGTCGATACCAGCGGGACACACGCTCTGCAGTCAGTCCGCTCCAATCGACCACGGGCTCGAAGCGTGACCGGATCTGCAGCCACGCTGCATCACGGGCGGCGGCGTCGGCGCCGTCAGGATGCGTGTAAATCCACGCCTGAAACGCATCGACGCTGGCGATGTGCGTGAGCGAGCAGAGCACATCCTCGAAGTGCTCCAGCCACGCGATGCGCGCCTCCTCGGGCGAGTAGTAGCCGTCGGGCTGCACCAGATACGGCATGGCCAGCAGCTCCATCGACATCGACGCCAGTTCCGCCGCTTCGTGTCCCGTGCGACGCTGCCACGCGTACGGAAGTCGATGCGCCGCAAAGTCGTGAAAGCAGTGGCCGGCCTCGTGCACCAGCGTTTGCACATCGTCGGGCACACCCACGGCATTCATGAAAATGAACGGCCGGCCGCGAAATGACAGGTCCGTGCAATAGCCGCCCGGTGCCTTGCCGGCACGACTCTCAAGATCCAGCAGCTCCTCGCGCGCCATGATGTTGAACTGCTCGCCGAGTTCGGCGTCAACGCGCGAAAAAATGCGCTGCGCACCACCAACGAATTCGTCGACACTGCGAAACGGTACCAACGGCGTCGTGGCATCAACTTCCAGCGCCAAATCCCACGGCCTGAGGCTCTCCACGCCCAGCCCCTGGCGCCGACGTTCGTAGAGACGCGCGACGGCCGGTACCACGGCCTCTTCGACTGCCGCGTGGAATCCTGCGCAGTCCGCCGGCGTGTAGTCGAACCGATGCTTGGACGCGAACGCGTAGCGCTGAAAATCACTGAAGCCCGCCTCGCGAGCTACATCCTGACGCAGCATGAGCATCTTGTCGAACAACACCGCGAGTTCATCACGATGCGCCAGATAGGCGTTCGCGCCGAGGCGAAACGCTCGCTCACGGACGGATCGATCCGTAGCCTTGAGATACGGCTGCAACTGCGGAATGGTCTTGGCCTCGCCATCCCAGTCAACCGACAAACCACCCGTGCGCTTCTGATACGCGGCCGAGTGTTCTTCGAGCTTCGCGAATCGGCTGACGTTGGCTTCGCGAAAGATCTCGATGTCCGTGCGAAAACGGCGCAAGGTGGTTTCCATATCCGGTCGCGACCAACCCAACGCCACCAGCCGACGCGCCAGACGAACCTGCTGCTCCTCAAGCGTGGGAAAGATCTCCATGGAAAAGCGCAGGTACGCACGCTCGGCTTCCGCGTCAGCCGTGTTACCCGTGTAGGCGATCATGGCCAACGTGCCCGCTTCGCCGACCAAGGTATCGAGCCGAGACCAGGCCGCCAGCCACGATTCGACCTCGGCATCGTTCACCGGATCAGCGAGTGGCGCGTCTGCCAGCGCTTCGTAATACGGAGCGATGTCCTGCCAGGAGGCGTTGGCAAATGCAGCCGGTGAGTCGGGCAAAGCAATCATCGATTCAGCATGCGGAAGGAGGGAAACGACCAGCGGGGACGCGCGAGGAGCGCAACATACAATCGGCACGTCACCTGAGCGTCATCTGGCTCAGGCTCCGTACGGAATCCAGATGTTTTTTACCTGCACGCTGCGACGCAAGAACTCTCGGCCCTCGCCCACACGCGGGTCCAGCCAGGCCCGCGAATGCCACTCGGCCCACGTACGCTTGAGGTTGCCGACGGAGGTACGCTCCACGTCGGCCGCACCGCGCTGGCTGCCGATGTACCACACGGCATCCACATTATCGTGCGACGCCAGGTCGTGCGCGAGCGCATCGGCACGACCCGTCACGATGTTGACGACGCCACCCGGCACGTCCGACGTATCGAACACGCTGTACAGATCCGTGATGCACAGCGGCATCGATTCGCTCGGGACCGCGACCACCGTATTGCCTGCGGCGATCAGCGGAGCGACCAGCGAGACAAATCCAAGCAGCGACGGTGCGGCGGGACACACCACGCCCACCACACCAATCGGCTCGTGCATTGCCAACGAGACCGCGCGCATTGGCACGTCATGGACCGCACCGTCATGCTTGTCGCACCACGCGGCGTAGGTAAACCACCGGGAGATGGCAGCGTCTACTTCGCGTGCGCCGGCTGCTGTGGCCGTGCCCGCACTTTCTGCAATGCGCGCCGCGAACTCATCCGCACGGGATGCCAGGTTCTCGGCGACGTAGTACAGCACTTGTGCGCGCGCGTGGCCGGGGCGCCTTGCCCAGCTGGAGGCGGCATGCGCCGCTTCAACGGCATTGCGCAGGTCCTTGCGATTGCCTTCACCCACTTCGCCGAGCAAGCGGCCGTCTGCGCCATGAATCTGCAGGCTGTAGCCGGAGTCGGGACGCACCTGCTGACCGCCGATATACAGTTTGGGTGTGCGATCAATGCGCGGCAACGTGTTCGAGTCGTCACGCACGATGCCTGCAGCGGCTTCGTTCTGTGCAGCAGCAACGACCGTCGCGTCGCTGCTCGAGCGCGCCGCCTTGACATACTCCCACATCCCCTCGCGTCCGCCCTCTCGGCCGAACCCTGATTCCCGATAGCCGCCAAATCCCGCTGACGCATCGAACAGGTTCGTGCTGTTCACCCAGACCACACCGCAGCGCAACCGAGGCGCGATATCGAGTGCAAGGTTGATGTCATCACTCCACACGCTCGCGGCCAATCCGTACGGCGTGTTGTTGGCCAACTGCACGGCTTCGTCGGGTGTGCGGAACGTGTGCGTGATCAGCACGGGACCAAAAATCTCGACCTGTGCAATCGTGGCCGCGGGCTCAACATTGGTGAACAGTGTGGGCGGGTAGAACCAGCCGTCCGTGGGTTCCGCCCACGTTGGCTGCCAACAGGTGGCGCCCTCTGCAACGCCTTGCGCCACGAGTTCACGAATGCGCGCCAGCTGCACCGGCGCCACAATGGCACCCATGTCAACGGCTTTGTCGAGCGGCTTGCCAACGCGCAGCTTTTCCATGCGTTGACGCAGTTTGCCGGTGAGTCGATCAGCGATGCCTTCGTGGACAAGCAGGCGCGAACCCGCGCAGCACACCTGTCCCTGGTTGAACCAGATGGCGTCAACCACACCCTCCACCACGCTATCGAGATCGGCGTCGGCAAACACGATAAACGGACTCTTGCCACCCAGTTCGAGCGAGAGCGACTTACCAGTGCCCGCCGTGGCCTCGCGAATGCGACGACCCACGTCGGTGGAGCCGGTGAACGCAATTTTGTCGACGCCCGGATGTGCGACGAGGGCCGCGCCGGTTTCACCGTCTCCCGTGACGAGGTTGAACACACCAGCCGGTAGCCCCGCGTCGTTCACCAGCTCCGCAAACAGCAGCGCCGAAAGCGGCGTGAACTCCGCCGGTTTCAACACCACCGTATTTCCAGCCGCGAGGGCCGGCGCCACTTTCCACGCCAGCATCAGCAGCGGGAAATTCCACGGAATGATTTGTCCCACCACACCAACCGGTTCGTAGCCCTCGAACTCGGCATCAAAGAGCTGCGCCCAACCCGCGTGATGGTAGAAGTGTCGGACCACCAGCGGGATATCCAGATCACGTGTCTCGCGAATCGGTTTGCCGTTGTCCAACGATTCCGCGACAGCGAGCAATCGCGCGTTGCGCTGCACCGCACGCGCCAGCGCGTACAGGTGTCGTGCACGCGCGTGCGCCGACAATCCGCGCCACGCTGGTTGTGCCTGGCGTGCCGCCTGCACAGCGCGGTCCACATCGGCCGCGCTTCCCTGCGCAACTTCGGCGATGACCTGCCCCGTTGAGGGATCGTGTACCTCGAAGTACGCGCCGTCGTGCGGTGCGGCGAATGCTCCGTTGATGAAGTGCGTGAAGCGGGCACCGTGACGCGCCAGCCACGCGCGCACCGCGGCGTCGCTTTCCGGTGCGGGTCCGTACTCCATGGAATCAAGGAGTGCACGAACTGATGGCGCTGCGGGAGGCAATGTCGATGTCATTCGTCGCTACACCATGGGGTGCCGATGAGCCGCGGAATAGCGACCCGTTACAAAGTGCTCCAGCTGCCGCTCAATATCGGTGAGCAGTCCGCTTGCACCAAAGCGAAACAGATCGGGACGTAGCCAGCGATCGCCCAGCTCTTCCTTGACGAGCATGAGCCAATCAAGCGATTGCCTGGCGGTACGAATGCCGCCCGCTGGCTTGAAGCCAACCACATGCCCGGTGCGCTCGAAGTAGTCGCGAATCTGCCGCACCATTACGAGCCCAACGGGCAGCGTGGCGTTGGTTGGTTCCTTGCCGGTAGATGTTTTGATGACATCGGAGCCGGCCATCATGGCCACCTGACTGGCTCGCGCAATGTTGGTCAGTGTGGCCAACTCACCGACGCCGAGAATGGTTTTGAGGTGCGCCTCACCGCAGGCTTCACGAAACAATCGCACTTCGTCATACAGTGCATTCCATTCGCCGCGCAGCACATGGGCGCGCGTAATGACGACATCGATCTCGCCCGCACCGGCGTCCACCGATGCGCGAATCTCCGCGATGCGCTGCGGCAGTGGCGACAAACCGGCGGGAAAGCCGGTGGACACCGCCGCGACCGGAATCGCCGTCCCTGCGAGTGCACGAACCGCCGTCTCGACGTACGCGTGGTAGACGCACACCGCGCCAACGGTCAAGCCGAGATCCGCGACGCCGAGCGCCTCCAGTAGATCGTCGCGCACGGGACGACGCGCCTTGGCGCACAGCCGAAGCACATTGCCCGGTGTGTCGTCGCCGGAGAGTGTCGTGAGATCAATGCACGTCATGGCACGCAGCAGCCACGCGGCTTGCCACTGCTTCTTCACCGTTCGCCGCGCCGGCAGCGTGGCGGCGCGACGCTCCACCGCACTGCGGTTCATCCGCAGCGCTTCGATCAGATCGAGGTTGAGCGGCGTGCCGGGATTTCGCGCCGGACGTTCCGTGAACGCCGGAACGCGCGACGGACGCTCGACGGGGTCCGCGTGCAGCGACACGGGACGAGATGAAGGAACCGGGGACGGACGGCTGGCAGACATATTGGTACAAAGTATCGCCTCATCAGCCGCTTCGCCCCCTGCGTCGCTAAACTCTGCCGCCGCCGCTGCCGAAACCCTTCAGTGCCCGCTATGAAACCCTTCCCTCCACGTCCGTGCCCATGCCGCTCGTCTCCAATCCACTTACGTCAGGCACACGTTGGCGTGTGACGCGATTCTCCGCAGTGTTGGCGCTCGTACTCGCGGTCGCTGCTTGCGAGCGCGTCGCAGCTCCCGCCACAGCGTCCGAGTTAGTCGTCGTGCAGGGGAACCATCAGTCAGCGGCCGCAGGCACGATCCTGCCAACGGCCGTCGTGGTTCGTGTACGCAGCGACGACGGCTCGCCAGTGGAAGCCGTGCCCGTGGGCTTCTCAGTGCGCAGCGGCGGCGGCGTGGTGGAGCCCGCAACGGGGTTGAGCGATGCCAACGGCGAGGTCAAAACCCGCTGGACGCTTGGCAAGGATCAGCAGCTCCATGAGCTGTTGGCCAGCGTTCCCGGTGTTGACGCCATCACCGTGACGGCCACCGGAATTATTCCCACGGACCTGATGGTGGCCCAGGGCAACAACCAGACGGCCAAATCGGGTACGGCGCTGCCGGTGCAGATCGTGCTGCGAGTCGTGGGCTCACACAACACGCCCATTCCAGGGATTCCGGTGAGCCTGACGGTGACGAGTGGTAGCGGGAGTCTCAACCCGGCGTCTGCGATCACCAATGCGAGCGGTGAAGTGACGGTGCGCTGGACGCTTGGCAATCAGCCGGGAATTCAGAACGTGCAGGCCTCGGCACTCAACCTGGCGCCAGTGATCCTGAGCGCGACGGGCAGCTGACGGGACCTCGCCACGGATCGTGCGCATTGGGGTAGTGTCAGTGTAGCGTCGCTTCGCACCATGCGCGGTTGACGGTCCCCACAATTGCCCGCTGTGCGCACGGATCCCGAGTTTTCCACTGCCCCGCTGTCTCCTGATGCCCTGCGCGATCGCACGGTGATCATTACCGGTGCCAGCGACGGCGTTGGGCGTGCGCTGGCCGAGCGTTGTGCGCGGGCTGAGGCACACGTGGTGATGGTGGGACGCAATGAAGCCAAGACCCGCCATGCCGCGTCGCTCATCATGACGCGCACCGGTTCGCGACGCGTGGATGTCGAAGTCGCGGATTTGCTTTATCTGGATCAACAGCATGCGCTTGGCGTACGACTTCGGGAGCGCTATCCGCGCGTCTTCGCCCTCGTCAACAATGCCGGTGCGCTGTTCCTTGAACGATCCGTCACCCGAGACGGTCTGGAACACACGTTCGCGCTCAATCACGTTGCCTACATGACGCTGGCGCTGCATCTGGTGCCCAGTTTGCTGGCCGGCGCTGCAACCGGTGCACCGTCTCGCGTGATCAACGTGGCATCACGTGCGCATCAGCGCGCCGCGCTCGCGCTCGACGACTTGCAATCGGAACATCGCTACAGCGGCTGGGTCGCATATTCGCGTTCCAAGCTGGCCAACATTCTCTTTACGCGAGCACTTGCGCAGCGATTGGATGCGCGTCGCGTGGTGGTGCACGCGCTGCATCCAGGGCTGGTGGCGTCCCGCTTTGCCGCGAACAACGGCGGATTCGGTCGACTGCAGCGCAAGGTGATGGATCTGTTTTCCGTATCATCAATGGCTGGTTCCGATACGGCGGCCTGGCTGCTCGCCAGCGATGACGCGGCGGCTTCAACGGGCGACTACTGGGTGCGACGTGAGCGCGTGCACCCCTCGCGCGCTGCACAGCACGACAACACCGCGCAGGAGCTGTGGGACGCAACAATACAGCTGGCATCGCTTGAGGCGCTCGCCGCGTGCTGTAGAGCGCCGCGTATCGCGCCTGTGCCGGAGCCGCGTGCATGAACGCGAAGGGAGACGCGGCGTCGCCGATGTGGGTGGCACCTGAACTTCGCGACGCATCGTTCGCCGAGCGCATGCGCGTGATGGCGCGTTCGTCACACATCGTCTGGCACGCACTGCCGCTCGCATTGTCGTTCCGGCGAGACAGCAAGCGATGGGTCTGGTGGGGTGCGCCTGTCCAACGATCATCAGCGTTTCACGCGTCGCGCGCCCGCAGACTTGTGCGCAGTGTTGCCACACTCGGCCCCGCGTTCGTGAAGCTCGCGCAAATCTTCGCTGCGCGCGCCGATCTCATCGCGGAGCCGTATCTGTCGGCGCTGGCGACGCTGACTGACCGTGTGCCGCCGGTCTCGTGGCGTGCGATTCGTGCTGCGCTGCATGATGCGTACGGCGCTCCACCGCACGACGTGTTCGAGCACATCGATGAGGTGCCGCTGGCGGCCGGTTCGCTGGGGCAGGTGCATCGGGCGACCGTCAGCGGACGTGATGTTGTGGTGAAGGTCCTCCGACCTGGCGTGGAGTCGGTGGTGCGCCGCGATGGTGCGATTGCCATGTGGCTGGCCGATCGTGTGTACGCGCGTTTTCCTCACCATCATGTGCACGGCGTGCGTGTCGTGCTGGGCGAGTTTCGACGTCGCGTTGAAGAGGAGATGGATTTCCGACGTGAGGCGATGCAGTGTACGCGAATGCGCGAGCGCTTCCGGGATGATCTGCGCATCCGCATTCCACGCGTGGAAGACTCCTTTACCAGGCAACGCGCGCTGGTGCTGGAGTACCTGGAAGGGACGCGCGTTGACGCGCTTGAAGCGCGCGTGGCGACGGGCAACGTCAACGCGTCGCAGCTCGCCGAAATACTGATCGAGACGTATGCACGCATGATGTTGCGGGACGGCGTGTTTCACGCGGACCCGCATCCGGGCAACCTGCTGGTCGCGCCGGACGGTGCGATTGTGCTGCTCGACTTTGGTATGGTCATCGATGTGCACACGGAAACGCGTCGCGCACTCTTTGACACCGTGTTGGCCGCGATCCGTCGTGACGTTCCCGCAACGGTGTCGGGCTTTTACACGCTCGGCCTGGTGGCACCGGGCACGCCGGTGGCTACCATGGAAGCGCTGGTGCAGACGCTGCTCGAGATCGCGTATGATGAAGGCACGACGGCCGAGCGCGCGCAGGTGTTGGCCGACCGGGTCATGCGCGAGCTGTTCGACTGGCCTATCGTGCTGCCAGGAGAGTTGGTGTATTTCGCGCGCACGGCGGCGTTGATTGAGGGCGTTGGCGCAAAGTATGACCCCAGCTTCAACAGCATTCGTGTGGCGTCGCCGGTGGTCCTGCGCATGCGGCGCGAAATTCTGGGAACGCTGTTCGCGGCGCGCCCGGGTGAAGATCAGATGGTCACCGTAGCGCGCGGTCTGGGTGCGCTCGCTGGTACGGCGGTGAGCTGGCTGCGCACGCGCGGACGGCCGCAGGTGACGGCGCTTGTGGACGCGGTCAAGGCGAACTTGAACGGTTCGAGTGCGTCGCCTCGAGACAAGGCGTCTCGACAATAACGCGCGCTCGATCGCAATGACCGCAGGGGTATGGCGCCACGCCTACCACGCAACGCGCGACGACAACCGACCAACGCACAACGGGGCGCCGCCTTTTCAGGTCAGCGCCCCGCTGCAACGTGGACATGCCGCACGGCCATAGGCCGCACGACAGTTCCATGGCCGACGTTACGCGATCTTGCGACGGCGTGCGATGCCGGCGAGTGCGAAGAGTCCGGTCGCGAGGAGCGCGACACTGCCCGGCTCCGGGACGATGAACGGAGCGCCGCTGCCCTGGAAGATGAGTTCCTGGCGAAGGCCCTTGTAGAACAGATCGTCGTGCGTCTGCACGTAGTAAAAATTGTCGAGATCCAGCGAGCCATAGTTTGCGGTGGCCTGTGCGATGTAGCCGTTGACCGTCGCGAGGGAGGCGGGTGTAAACCAGCTTGGCTTGGAGTCCATAATCGACCAGATCGCAGCGTTGTAGTTGCTCATCGCTGCGCCGTCGAGGCCAGCGCCCGGGTCAAAGAGCGTCGTGACATACGCTGCTTTGGCGAGCTTGGTCTGGAGCGCCACATCGGTGAGGGACGCGATGGTGTGCAGCTCGATCGGTGTCGACCCGAACGAGCCGGCGCCGTCCACGCACCAAAAGCTGAACTGGCCGTTTGCCTGGGTAATGTCGGCAAGCACTTTCACCGGCACCGCATCGATCAGATTGACCTGACCTTTGTAGGGGCCGACTCCAGTGGAGCTGTAATATTTGGAAGCGACCGGCGCGACGGGCTGGAACGACCCGGTCCAGGGCTGAGCGGACGCTGAGCTGCTGACGATCGCCAGCAGCGCGACCATTCGGAGCGTGTGTTTCATAGCAGAGACTCGCGGGATGGGGACAGGGTGTTTCTCTGCCCTCATGGGGTGCAGTCCCCGTGCCAAGCGCGACAATAAGCTAAATGCACGAGCGCAAAATCCGATCACTGTTCCAGCAGCGTGATACCGCTCGCGCATTTCTGAGATGAGGATGAATGCGTCGGCGGACCGCTGGCGTAACGCCGCACGTGCGTGCAATGGACATGTTACTTCCGGCACATTCCTTGTACAGATGGGCCTGCAACACACATTGTGGTCACACCACCACACGCTGTCCTCAGAACACCCATTCCTTAAACAGGTCAAAACCAACCTGCATCCGGCGAGCCGCGCCGACACCCAGTTGAGCACCGCAGGGACTGGGCCCCGGATCAACACCCACCTGCCCCGTCAGCCCCTGCGCGATCCGGTACTCCACCGCCACACCATACCACAGGTTGAGCGTGCGCTCCGCGGCGGCCGTATTGGCGCTGCGGCACACGCCCGTATCGAGGCGCAGATAGGTCCGCGTGCCAATTTGCTTGCCCGCGGTCACGCTCAGGTTGTCGAGAATGGACAACGCCTCGAGCTGCGAGCCGGTTTGTCCGCCGGCCGTGCTGACCTGCACGGTATTGAACACCGGCAGCAGTCGTTGCAGCGTACCCTCCACGGCGCCGCTCAGCGTGGGCAGCAGGACACCCGTGACCGCGGCAACTGTCTGCTGGCGCTGACCATCGAGCGCGAACGTGGGCGCGCCGAAGACCAGCAGTGAAATGAACTCCGATTCCGGGGCCTGCGCGTAGGCGTCATCCTGCGTGCTCAACGACAGCGTGGGGTTATCGAGCGTACCACGGATGGCGACGTCAATGCCGACATCGCGTCCATCCACACCACGCACTACATGCCGGGCGTTGATATCGAGCGTCGGGTTGAGCGCGTCCTGCTGCGGAAAGAACCGAATGCGCCCGCTGCCCACCGCGAACGGTCGGTTCACCACCCCGAGATCGAGGCGATAAGTACCGCGCTCCACCTCAAGCTCACCGTCCAGCGACAGCGTCTGTCCCACAGCCTCAATCACCGTCACCTCGCCCGCAAGCTTGACCGCCGCTTCGCGGGTGCGAACCCAGACATCATCACCGAGCCGAATTCGCACGTCGCGCGCCTGCAGATACTCGCCGAGCGACGTGAACTGCTCCGACGCGGTGACCACTGCTGGCAGCTCGTCCTCAGCCAGCAACGCCTGCGCCTCGGCCGAGTTGAGATCGAGCACCGTGCGCGCTTCCGTGATATCCAGTACGAGGTTCGCGTGCGGCACAAACAAGTTGGCCGAAACCGTTGGTCGCGTAAGCTGTCCTTCGAGTTGCACCGTGCCCGTGAGGTCGAGATCCGTTCCATCACGCTGTCGGGCGAGCGCGAGGTTGTTCATGGTGCCGCGCAATGTCACAGCCGGATCATCACGCAGCGGTCGCCGTACCGTGGCCGTGAGTGAGAGCGTGTCTGATGCGCGCGCTCCACTTTGGAACCTGAACTCGGAGATGTGTAGCGAATCGCCGCCTGCCATGAACCTCAGCCGCGCGTCGCGTGGCCGAATGCCGAGCACATCGCTGAACAATGTGCCGCTTGTCAGCTGCATCTGCCCGTCAACCGTGGGCAGATCAAACGTGCCGCCAAGCGCGATGCGTCCATGCAGGAACCCATCGAGATCGCGCACATCATCAATCCGCAGCGGCAGGTCGCGCAAGCGAACGGAATCGGCCACGATCGAGCCCTCGAGCGCTTCCGTGTAGATGCGCTCTCCCACGACGGACTGCAGCCGGAGATCGGCTGGTAGCTGCAGGGCGCCGCGCAACGTTCGCCCAACGGTATCCTGCACAGACACGCTGGCGTTCAGTTGTTGCGCGTCATACGCCGCGTTGATCCGGACGCCACTGAGAGTGACGCCCGGCGGGCCCAGTGAATCGGCCACAAACGCGGCCACCAGTTGCGGGTCCTGTCGCACGCCGGATAATGTGGCAACTCCAGACACCAACCCAGGGAGCGGCTCGGTACCCAGCGCAAACGCCGCCAACTCGCCGGCGGGAAACCGATCGACCTGGAAATAGGCACTGATCGGAGACGTGAGTGGGATCTGGGCGCCGAGCGCCAGACTGCCGCCCCGATTCGAGATCAGCGAGAAGCTATCGATCGTGAATCCATCGGGATGATCACGCAACACCAGCGGCTGCGGATTCGCCCATACGACATCAGCGTAGGTGAACCGCACCGAATCACTTCGCACCAGCAATGTGTCATCGCCGCGCGCGAACTGTCCTCGCATGCGAAGCCGCGACGTGTCGCGCGCCAGCAGATCAAATCGCAGCGATCCGCCGCGACTTGAGGCGCTGTCCACTCCGAAGTTCGCCGTAGCGATTCGCAGCGCACCGAGCCCTTCCACGGAATCTGCCGTTGCAGCGGCGACAAATGTGGCCGCGCCCGGCAGGTCATCCGCACGGAACGAACCGAAGATTCGCCCGATCACGACGCTACCCCACTGCACCTGATTACCAGCGACGGCAACGCTGGCGAGATAGTCGTCGAACGACCCTTCACCGTACACGGAAAGATTTACATCACCGCGCAGCGTATCCACCGCAAACTCTCGAACGCTTGTCGCGATTGCCGTGTCCACCTCGGCCAGCATGCCGGCCAGCCGCGGCAGTTCATCGCGGATCAGGTGCAGTGAATCCATGCGCAACGATCCGCGAAAGGATTCGCGGCCCACAGAATCACGCGCCAGACCACCGCTGCCTTCAAACACCATACCGGGCGCGAACGCCAGCAACGAGTCCACGAGCAACGCCTCGCTCCCCCACGTGGCGTGGCTGAACAGCGAGAAGGGCGTGCGCGTGGCGGCGGCCGGCTGGGTCAGCGATACCGAAATATCGGCCGTATCCATGGTGGCGTTGCGACCACGTGCACTGAACTGCACGTCACCGCCGAGCCGGGTGGTCGGCGCCATGCCGTCCAGCACCCACGGACGCGCGTTCAGCGAATCGGCGCGCACGACCATGCCGGCGCGCCAGTTGGTGACCTCGTCACCATCGGTTCGCAGTCCGAACCAGCCATCAGCGTTCAGCGAGCCGGTGCCCGGTTCCGCATGCGCCAGCGTCGCGGCAAACGGCATGCTGTCAAGCGTGCCTCTGCCTGCGAACGTCCCTCGCAGGACGCCGCGTGCCACGAACGCGGTATCAAAGCGCGCGAAGGCCGCGAGATCCACGGCGTCAAAAGCCACCGCCACATCAGCGCGCGTTACTTCCCCCCCCCATCGCAGCGCCGATCGTCCGGTCACCGCGGACACGTGTCCCTGATCGTCCGTCCACTGGAGCCTCAGATCCCGCACGTCGGCACCGTCAAGCGATGCAGACGCAATGCGCCCGTTGCCTCGCACGCTTCCATTGACCACTTCCGGAAGGTCCGGCACAACGGTACGGACCGTGCGGAGATCGATGAACAGGTCGGTAAAGCGCAGATCACTCGCCGTCGGATTCACGCCGAGCGCCACGACACCACTGACCGCTACCCGGGACCGGGCCCCACGAGTCACCGCGTCATCAAAGGCGAGTTGCAGCGTATCAATGCGCAGGGCCTCCAGTGATCCACCCTGGAGCGCGATGAAGCGACCACTGATGCGTCCGTCGAGTTCCGGCGGCAGCAAATCTTCCGTGAGTCTCGCCGCCAGTGCCGTGGTCATGGGATCGAACACCAGCGCCACATCGCGCAACAGCAGGTCGCGCGGCTCGGCGATGATCGTGATGTCGCCACGAATCGATGAGTTCATGGTCGTGGCATCGAGATCGGTCATCGCCACTTCAAGATGCTCCGGATTCTCCATTGTGCGCAGGCTCACTTGCGCAGTCGCACGCCCCGATTCCGGAAGCACTGGCCACGTCCAGTTGATGTCGGCCAGCGCAACGTCCCTCGCGTCAATCGTCGCGCTGTAGCGTACAGCATCCGGCAGCCCCCAGAACACGGTGCCGCGAGCCGCCAGTCGCGAGTCGGGCAGGTTGACGCGCGACGCGTCGAAGGTGAGCGAGTCCGCGTACCACACCACATCGCCGCGCACGTCGCGTACGGTCACCGGCGGCACCGACACATCAAGGTCTGCCGAGTCAATGACCATGCGACCGGGTGCATCATCCGCCGTGACCGCGTGCAGATCGTGTCCTGCGAGCGCACGAATCGTGATGGTGCGCTGCTCCAGCATGCCGCCCGGACGACGAATGAGCGTGTACAAGCTATCGAACGCGGCGATCACACTATCACGCTCGGCGCCCACAAAAAGTGGGTGCGGCTCCCACGGCATCGTGATGACGATCTCGCCGTCACGCAGCATGATCTCATCAATGCGCACATCATCGCCAAGCCGTTGCGCTCGTGGCGGCGGAGGGGGTGCGTCTGGATCGCCAAGAATCAGCCACTGCAGGTTGAATGGCCCAGTGAAATCCTGACGCAGATCAAGGCGCACGCTGTCGAGCGTGAGCTGACGAATGCGCACCACACCACCAAACAGATTGCGTACGGCAAGCGCACCCTGCGCGCGGCCAATGCTCAGGATTGGCGCGCCGAGCGTGTCCACCAGTCGCACGTTGCGAAGATCGAAGCCGCTGCGAGAGATGCGGCGCACCTCGCCAATCTCAAGGCGGCCGCGTCCATCGAACGCACCGTTGGCGGCGTTGACGAGGGTGTTCAGCACCCGACTGCGGCCACCCTCCGACTGCGTAATCCAGAGCAATGTGGCTCCGATGAGCACGACGGACCCGAGGGCCAGCCCGCCGAGCCACAGCGCGAGACGTCGCTTCCGGCTGCGCATCCTAAAACGCCTGACCGAGACTGAAGTGAAACACCAGTCGAGACAGGGCGCTGCGACCCGCTTGCGGCCGGAAAGTTCGCGGGCAGCTGAAGCCACCCGCCTCGAGCTGTTGGTCAAAGGTGAGCTCCTGACCCGGGCTCACGCAGATAACATAGGGCACGATGGCCCCATCACTTACTCGTCGCACGTTGTCAAACAGAAACGCCTTGCCGGCGTCCGCGCGGCGCGGATTGTATCCGATGTCCACGCGGAATGGTCCGAGTGGCGTATCGAGGCGCACACCAAGTCCGGGAGTAACGCGCATTTCCTCGACGGCGAAACTCGCAACGCCGGTCGCCCATACGGTGCCCGCGTCGACAAACGCGGCCCATTGCAGATCGCGTGATGGCCATCCGAATCGCTTGCGATACTCCAGATTTGCCACGAGTGATCCGGTACCACCTTCGGGCGACGGCAGTCGGACGTCTGCGTTCGGGTTCACGCGCAGCTGGAAGCTGTTACCGAACGGTACGCTATCGACACTGGCGCGATCCACGCGATACACGACCGGTCCCAACAGGTTCTGCTGATACCCGCGTACGGTGTTTTGTCCGCCGGAAAACAATCGTTCCTGCGGCGGAAGGAACGGCACACCACCAACCCGGAATGCGTTGGGCGCGTACACTTGCGACCATTGCACGCGTAGCGCCAGGGTGCCGTTCGCGATACGCGTGAAGCCCGTGCCCTCCAGCGTCGGTCGGTAAAAAGCATACGGTGCGAAGCTGTCCGACTGCTGTGCCAGACCGAGAAACTCTGTGGAGCCCAAACGGAAGTCGGCGCGCAACCTGCCACCGTAGCGTGGATCGACAAGACTGGAGACGCGATCGTGCACAATGGATCCGTTGAGCGCGCGTGTCGCGTTGCCCTGCCTGGCGAGCGCGAAGTCCGCCGGCTGACAGAGGGAAAATCGCACACACGCCAACACAGCGTCCGTTACCGTTCGCCCCGTCTCGTACTCCGCCGACGCGCTCATCAGCGTGCGAGGACCGAGATCACGAGAAATCCCGAAGCTCACACCGATATCCGTTTCACGCTGGAAGGCGTTGTACTCACCGCGTCGTTCGCTATACACATTCAAGGTGGGAGACAACGGCCACCCGAACAGCAACACGTTGCTGAGTGAGACGCCAAGGAAATAGTTGAGCTCCTGACTGAACGGATCGTCGCGCAGAAACTGCGGACACAATCCGGGGAACTGATCGAGTGGAGTGCCGATGCCGATTCGTGAGGCACGCGCCGTGAACTCCACGCGGCTTCCGGGCGCCAGAAATGCGCGATCGGTAACACGTCCCTGCACGCGTCCACACTCAAGCGTACCCCAGCCCGCGCCGACCCGAGCGGACCGTGTACGCGCCTCGGCAACGGAGATGCGCAGATCCAAGGTGCTGTCCGAGCCGCCGTTCGCTGGTGTCACCGTGTCAATGAGTACCAGTCGGAACGCTTCGGTGCGGTACAGTGCGCGCTGGGCCGCCAGCACGTCGGACGCGCGGTAGCGCACACCCGACGTCAATCGGGCCAATCGCAGGACATCCGCCGAGTCGAGTCGTGCCTCCCGCCGTGCGACGGGCGTAATGTCCACCAGGATGTTGCCCGTCCGGACCGGAACATCAGCAGAAAACCCAAACTGCAGATCCACCGCTGCTTCGGCCGAATCGATCTGTACTTCGCTGACCGGTTGCCCGGTTCGTGCATAGCCGGCGTCCTGCAGCCGAGTGACCACGCGGTCTGTGGCCGACTGCACGCGCACGCGATCGAAGACCTCGCCTTCAAGTGCACGCAACGGCTGCTCCCACGATGCGCCGTTGCGTGCTTCGGCCGGCAATCCAGTGACGGAGACGGTGCGCACACGCGCCACCGGACCGGGAATCACCACGAACTTCGCGCGCACACCGTCTTCCGAACGCAGGATCTGCGGCATCACGTTCGCCTTGAACCAACCGCGCTGGCGATGCAGCACCGCGATTCGCAAGGCGTCCAGCGTGAGCGCGAGCGAGTCCAGGCACGGAGCGGATCCGATCCGCAGCCAGCGCGTGCGCCACGACGGTCCTTGCGTGGCGAGCACGGTGGACAGCTCCCCGACATCGATCTCGGATCCAGTGAATTCGACGCCGCGCAGGCGATCTTTCGCGTCGCAACGTGCCGCCGCCTGCGCGGAAAGATCCGTGAACGGTACCAGCGCTGTCAGGAACAGCACTCGCCACACACACGCGCGCATGACGCGGCGACGCCCCCCGACGCCGGTCTGGCGCTGAGGGGCGTGACTCGAAAAGGCGGTCAGTCCCACGAAGTTCAACACTCCTGCAATCTCTCCTGCGGTTCGTCCCACCGCCACGCCAGAACGCACGATCTCTGTGCCCGGCGTCAGGAATCCCACGCACAAACCCTTTGCATACACGCACTGTCTCAACGACGCCGCGCCACACAGCACAGGCGTGGCAGCCTTCACGGTGACGCCGACAGTGCGCCGATCCCTACCCGTTCGTGCAACGTCAGACCGCTGAGCCCACCCCATTGCCTACCAGAACGCGACGCCGCGTGCCACCAACAGCGATCTGCCTCGGTGCGATACTACTCGCCACCCGAGGCGACGCGCAGACACCCTTCCGCCGCCTTGCAGAACCGATCCCGATTGCGACGTCAATCACGACAATGACCGCGCCGGGCACGCCGACACCAGGCACGACCGCTGTCACGGCGCTGCGCACCGTACTCCCAGTCACACTCGATGGGTACGCCGACGAAGCGGCCTGGCAGAACGCCACCATCATCGATGGCTTTCGTGTGTCCCAACCTGCTGAAGACGGCGAACCCACGCTCCGCACCGAAGCGCGCGTCATCTATGACAACAAGTACTTCTACATTCACGTCAGGGCATTTGATCCCGCGCCCGACTCAGTCGTAGGGCTGCTGAGCCGACGTGACTTGCGCACTCCGTCAGACTATGTCGCCGTCTTCATTGACTCCTATCACGATCGGCGAACCGCCTACGCGTTCATGGTCAATCCCGTCGGCGTGCAGCGCGACTGGTACATCTACAATGATCAGGTGGAGGACCTCACGTGGGACGCCGTCTGGGATGCGCGCACCGTCATCGATGCACGCGGATGGAGCGCAGAGTTCCGCATTCCGCTTTCACAGCTCCGCTTTCCCGATCAGGCCGCACACACTTTCGGCCTCATGATCGTGCGGGAAGTGCAACGAAGTGGCGAGCGCTACACTTGGCCGCTGTTGCGTCGCTCGCGCGTTGGTTTGGTGTCGCAGTTCGGCGAGGTGAGCGGCATGACAGACCTGCCACCGTCGCGCCGCCTTGAACTGCGTCCGTATCTCGTGGAGCGCAACGTGACCAAACGGCGTGTCGCTGGTGGCCTGAGCGGTGCCACACGGGAGCAACAGCACGCGGCCGGACTGGATGTGAAATACGGGCTCGGTGCCAACTTCACGATTGACGCGACGGTCAATCCCGATTTTGGTCAGGTTGAAGCGGATCCTGCCGTGCTCAATCTGTCGGCCGCCGAGCAGTTCTTTCAGGAGCGTCGTCCGTTTTTTGTTGAGGGCGTTGGAATTTTCAGGTACGACATCGACTGCAATGACGGCGCGTGTACCGGACTGTTCTACCCGCGCCGCATCGGACGCGCCCCGCAACTCGCTGGCTTATACAGCTCTCCAGAAACGCCGCAGTTTGCACCAATCGTTGGTGCCATCAAAATGAGTGGGCGTTTACCGAGTGGCCTCTCCGTCGGTTTGCTCGACGCAGTAACCGGACGTACGCTGGGCTCGGAACGCCGTACCGTGGAACCTCAGACGAACTACTCGGTCGCTCGATTGTCACAGGAATTCCGTGGTGGTAACAGTGTTGTGGGACTGATGGTCACAGGCGTCCATCGACAGCTCGATGGCGCGACAGAAGCGTTTCTTCGTCGCGGTGCGTGGACCGGCGGGTTTGACGCGCGACATCGCTTCGCACGCAATCAGTATGAACTGTCCGGGTTTCTCGCGGCCAGTCGGGTAGCCGGTGATACGGCCGCGATCAACCGAACGCAGCGCAGTCTGGTACACGCGTATGCTCGGCCGGACGGCGCCCTTCGCGTTGACCCACGTCGTACGACGCTCGCCGGAACCGCCGGTGAACTCTCCGTGCGCAAGGTGGGCGGCGGTTCAACGCGATTCGCGCTTGGCTATCAGCGCAAAAACCCCGGATTCGAAATCAATGACATCGGGTTTCTGACGCGCAGTGATCAGCAGTCGCAGTACGGATGGTTTGGCCTGCAGGCGCTGCAACCCTCCCGACTCTATCGGCGCGCCAGTGCGAATCTGAATCAGTGGGCCGGATGGAACACGGCCGGCCTGACGCTTGGCAATGGTGGCAACATCAATGGCTTCGCCGAGTTGCATTCGTTCTGGACCGTCTTCGCCGGCCTTGGTGTGGACAATCTGTTCACTGCGTACGATGATCGCGCGTCGCGCGGCGGGCCAGCAGTGCGTCGTAACCCGTCCGCGTTCGGTTGGTTTGGCGTGGACACGGATGTGCGAAAACCGGTCGTACCGGGCATCAACGTGAACTGGAGTGTCGGTGACGAGGCAAACTCGTGGAACCTGAGCGCCGGTCCGCGCGTGCAGTTTCGCGGCTCCAGCCGCATGCAGGGCAGCGTGGCCCTTACGAGTGCGCGGCGGCGCGCGGACTGGCAGTGGGTCGGAAACGTCGGCGTCCCCGGCAACGTGAATACCGCCTATACCTTCGCCACGATGGATCAGCACACGCACAGCCTGACGGCGCGATTTGATGTCACCGCCTCCCCCACCCTCTCGCTTCAGGTGTATGCCCAGCCGTTCATCACCACCGGTCGCTACTCAAACTGGCGAGCGCTAAGCGCACCGCGGGCGGCGAGCTATGCATCGCGGTTCACGCCGTACGCCGGTGATCCGGGCGGATTCAATGTGAAGCAGTTCCGCTCGAACGTGGTGGCGCGCTGGGAGTACCGGCCGGGTAGCGTGCTGTTCTTCGTGTGGCAACAGGGACGCGAGCAGGATGGCGTTGACGCAGGATCATTCGAGTTGTCACGCGATGTGCACAACCTTTTCGGGCAGGCCCCCGATAATACGTTCCTGATCAAGGCGAGCTACTGGTTCGGGCGGTAGCTCGGTGCAGTCTGCGCAGCGTCGCAGTGGCCGACCATCCCACGGCGCCGCGCAATCGCGCATCTTAAGAGCGTGCGGTCGCTGACGTGCGTCGCACTGGCCCACCCCCCGTCTTCACAGGCTCATGATTCCCCGCATTCTCAGTGGTGTTTCGTCGCTATCCGCGCTCGCGCTACTCGCTCCGGCGCTTGGCGCGGCGCAGCCTGCCAGCGTACCACGCGCCCACGCGGCCGTACAGGCAGCGCTTGCGCTGATCGAACGCGACAACGCCTGGACGATCGATCAGCAAGTGGCGCTGTGCGAGATTCCGGCGCCGCCATTCAAGGAAACGGCACGTGGTGAGTACTTTCGCGATCAGCTTGCGGCCCTCGGTCTTGAGCACGTGCGTGTGGATGCGGAAGGCAATGTGCTTGGAGAGTTGCGCGGTGCGTCCGGCGGACCAACCGTCGTGCTGAGCGGCCATCTGGACACGGTCTTTCCCGAAGGCACCGATGTTCGCGTGACGCGAGAGGGCACGCTGCTGCGTGGGCCGGGAATTGGCGATGACTGCCGCGGTCTCGCTGTGACGCTCGCGGTCACACGCGCCTTGCGCTCGGCGTCCGTGCCTGTGGCCGGTCGGTTGCTCGTCGTTGGTACCGTGGGAGAGGAAGGCCCTGGCAATCTTCGCGGCGTGCGAGCGCTGTTCTCCGGCCCGCTGCGTGATTCCATCGATTTTTTCGTCAGCGTTGATGGTACCGGCATTGCGATCACCAACGGCGCAGTAGGCAGCGCGCGGTATCGCTTCACCGTGTCGGGACCGGGCGGACACAGCTACGGTGCATTCGGACTGGTCAACCCGATTCACGCTGTCGGTCGCGCGATCGCGTCCATTGGCGACGTGCAAGTACCAGTAGAACCGCGCACGACATTCAGCGTTGGTGTGATCACCGGTGGCACATCGGTCAACACCATCTCGGCCGAGGCGTCCTTCGATCTGGATATGCGAAGTGAGTCGATGGCCACACTGCGTGAACTCGACGCGGAGGTGCAGCGGCGGGTTGCGGCGGCGGTGCAAGCGGAACAGGCCCGCTGGCCAAACTCGCGCGGTCAGCTTACGCTGCGTGTCGATACCATCGGCATTCGTCCTGCTGGTGCCACACCA
>JBGTOG010000435.1:0-7681 GCA_041742675.1 Gemmatimonadaceae bacterium
GCACGCGCCGCCGAATCGAGTGGCGGAGTGTCTGCAGCGGCGCTGTCAGCGCGGGCGATCGAATCCGCGGTCTCGGCCGGTGTATTCGTCCGCGGTGCGCCGCGGCGACCGCCAAGGCAGCCGGCCAGCAGCACCGAGACGCCGATCGCCGTCACCACCAACGAACGGCTCACGCGGTGAGAAACCTTCACGGTCTTTCCACCGTGACCGGCGCGACACCTTTGAAATTTTTGAGTACGCGGAACTGCGTCAGTTGCGGATCAGATTCAAATCCAACACCGGTGAGCTGTCGCTTGGGCGGTTCATTCAGGACGAAGCTGCTGTCGCTGTAGATCTGGTTGCGCCGTTCGTCGTACACGAGCTTCGGCGTTTCCAATCGTGTTCCGTTGTCACGCACAATCACCACGCTGCCGCGTGCCTCAAGCAAACCCAGGCGTTTGTTGTACGTGCCCTCGCGGGACGTCATGATGCCGTCTTCCGCGCCGAGCGAGTCAAAGAACGTGACATTCACCGGGCGGAGCTCCAGCCGATTGCCGGACTCGTAGGTGTAGAGCGTGTCCGACAGCAACATGCCCTTGGCAACACCTGCCGTAGTCAGCTGAATGGAGACGCCGAACACCCCCTGCTCGGCTGAGTCCGGAAGAATCGTATCCGCACTGGTGCGCGGCGCGGTGCCAGAGCCGTCAGCGCACGCCGACAGCATGGTGATGAACGCGGCGACGCTAATCAGCGCGGTGCGTGCAAAGCGACGGTTCGCACCCCGGTCTCGAACACTCATACGGCCCCCGCGCGCATGAGATCATGCAAATGCACAACACCCACGAGCTGCTCTTCATCGTTGAGCACAGGCATCGCCATGACGCCGTGCGTTTCCATTCGATATACCACCGCACTCCCCAGCTCCGACTCACGCGAGGTGCGTGGTTCGCGCGTCATTACACGGGCCACTGGAATCGTGAGCGCATCCGGTTCGCGTTCGAGGAGCCGCGCGAGATCACCGGCGGTGACCACACCAAGCACCTGACGTCCGTCCGCCACGATGGCGATGCCGCGCTGCCCGGCCAGACATACGGTCGCTTCACGCATGGTTGCGTTCGACGCGATCGTGGGGAGCGGCGCGGACACCATCACATCACGCACGCGCGTCAGCAGCTTGCGTCCCAGCGCACCGCCCGGATGCAATCGCGCGAAATCTTCTTTCCCAAACCCGCGCTCCTGCAACAACGCCACCGCCAACGCGTCGCCGAGGGCCAGCGTGACGGTGGTACTGGTGGTTGGTGCCAGATCATGCGGACACGCTTCTTCGCGCACACCGATGTCGAGCACGACATCCGCGTGTCGGGCCAGTCGCGACGTGCGGTCGGCCGTCATCGCGATCATTCGTACACCCATACGGGCGAGCGCCTCAATCAAGCCAAGCAACTCGGTGGTCTCGCCACTCTTGGATAACAGGATGGCGACATCCTGCGAGCCGACAATCCCCAAATCACCGTGCACACTTTCCACCGGATGCAGAAACATGGCCGGCGTTCCCGTGCTGGTCAGTGTTGCGGCCATCTTGCGTCCTACGATTCCGGATTTGCCAACGCCAGCAACAATCACCCGGCCGGTGCAGTCAGCAATCAGGCGTACCGCGTGCGCGAAATCATCACCCAGCGCCGCGGCTGCCGCATCAATCGCATCGCGCTCAAGCATCAACACACGTTTGCCCCGCGCCACAATCGACGCGTGCTCGTCTACCGTATGTGCCCCGCTCGGCACAGTCGTCGGTGTCACGACCGGCGCGCTCATGCGATGCCCTCGCTGCGGCTCTGCACGTACTGCTCCACCATGTCGTGCCACTGGTCCCGAGCGCCAAGCAGACCTTCTGCGAACTCGCGTACGGCGCCAAATCCACCGCGCCGTTGGAGGTGCCAGGTGCTGGCGCGCAGGACCTCGGGCACGGCGTTCCCGACTGCCACCGGCAACGCCACGCGGCGCAAGATGGGGAGATCGGGCAGATCATCGCCAATGAACGCGGCCTCATCGTTTGTGCAGCCGAGCGAGGCCAGCACGCGATTCCACGCCGCCAGCTTCCGGGCGGTTGCGTCCTGCGCGACGGCGTCGACTTGCAGTTCGCGGGCGCGCTGGGCGACGCTCTCGGATTCGCGTCCGGTCACGATGGCCACTTTGAGACCGGCCTGACGCAGAAGCGCCACGCCGAGTCCGTCCTGAATGTCATAGCGCTTGAGCTCAAAGGGGATGAGGCGTTCGTCGTGGACGCCTGCTCCGAGATACACGCCACCGTCGGTCAGTGTGCCGTCCACATCCAAACCCACGACCCGAATACGCCCGGCCAGCGCGCGTTCGACGACCGGCGGCTCAAGTCGGATGGGTGGCAGGACATCGTCAGCGGACATCAGGTGGCACCTGGCGCCGTGAATCGCCCATGAACATCAGCTGCACCGCGGCGCTGTGAATGGCCCGCCGACATCAGGCCCGCACCCGGGCCCAGATATCCACCGCCCGATCGAGCAGGTCGCCCATGGCCTCGAGCGGCAGCATGTTCGGACCGTCGCTGGGTGCGTGATCAGGATCCGGATGCGTCTCAAGAAAGAGACCGTGCGCTCCCGCAGCTACGGCCGACAGTGTCAACGTGGCCACGAACTCTCTGGCGCCACCGCTGGCGCCGTCAGCGCCCATGCCGGGCCGCTGGACACTGTGTGTGCCATCCATGATCACGGGCACACCGCACGCCGCATGCATGCGCTGAAAAGCACGCATGTCCACGACGAGATCGCCATAGCCGAAAAATGTGCCGCGCTCCGTGACCGCCAACTCACGTCGTGTCTGATCGCTGCGCGCAGCTTCCACCTTGCGCACCGCGCCAAGCATGCCCTCCGGGTGCATCCACTGCCCCTTCTTGATGTTCACCGGAAGCCCAGTGGCACCGGCCGCCTCAAGCAAGTCGGTTTGGCGGCAGAGAAAGGCCGGGATCTGCAACGCATCCACCACCTGCGCCGCGGGTGCGCACTGCGAGGCCTCATGTACATCGGTGAGCACACGCAATCCCGTCGTGGTGCGCACACGCTCAAGCGCGCGAAGCCCCGCGTCGAGTCCCGGACCGCGCGCGGCACCCGGGTTGGACCGATTCGCCTTGTCGAACGATGCCTTGAAGATCACCCCGCCCGGTACGCGTTCGGCGAGCCGCGCCAGATGCTCGGCGACACGAATGTTGAGCGTATCATCTTCGAGCTGGCACGGGCCGGCAATAAGAAACAGCGCATCTGTCGGGAACAGGGGCGTGTTTGATTCGTCTGACGCGTCGTTCAAGGACGTGTGATCGACTGTGCTACGCGGCATCATCTGCCTGATGTTGCGGCACTTGCGCCTGCGCGGCGCACGCCTGCACAAACCCGCTGAACAACGGATGCGGGCGCAGCGGGCGCGATTGCAACTCCGGGTGGAACTGACACCCCACAAACCAGGGATGCGCGGGCAGTTCAATCATCTCCACCAGCGACTGGTCCGGCGACAGTCCGCTCAATCGCAATCCGTGCGCGATAAACGTCTCACGATATCGATTGGCGACTTCGTAGCGATGGCGATGCCGTTCGCTGACGGCATCGGTGCCGTAGGCAGCGGCCGCACGCGAGCCCGGCTGCAGCACACACGGATACGAACCGAGGCGCATGGTGCCACCCTTGTCCGTGACCTCGCGCTGCGAATCGAGCAAGGCGATCACCGGATCGCTGCAGTCTGGCGCGAACTCACTGGAGTGGCTGTCATCGAGGCCGACGACATGTCGAGCGAACTCGATGATGGCGGCCTGCATGCCCAGGCAGATACCGAAGAACGGCAACCCCATCTCTCGCGCCGCACGAATCGCTTCGACCATGCCTTCCACGCCACGCACACCAAACCCGCCGGGCACGAGCAGTCCGTCAAATCCCGCCAGGATGTCGCGCGCCTTGGCCGATGACGAGAACTCATCGCTCGAGCACCACGTAATGTCCACGCCGACGTCATTCGCGATGCCACCGTGAATGAGTGCCTCTTGTACACTCTTGTAGCTGTCGGTGTAGTCGGTGTACTTGCCAACGACCGCGATGCGCACCGTGTCGCGCGGATGTGTCACGCGTTGCACCATGGCGCGCCACTGCGTGAGATCCGGCGTGTTGCCCGTCAGTCGCAGGCGCTCCATGACACGATCAGCAAAGCCCTGCTGTTCGAACACCAGGGGAATCTGGTAGATCGACCCCACATCCGGGCTCTCGATCACATTGCCAAAATCCACGTTGCAGAACAGCGCAATCTTGCGTTTGACATCTTCGCTCAGCGGACGCTCCGAGCGACAGATCAGAAAGTCGGGTTGAATTCCGATTTCCATGAGCTCGCGTACCGAGTGTTGCGTCGGCTTGGTCTTGACCTCGCCCGCGGCGGCGATGTACGGCACCAGCGTGAGGTGCATGAACATCGCGTTTTCCTTGCCGACCTCACGTCGGAACTGTCGGATCGCCTCAAGAAACGGGAGGGATTCGATGTCACCAACGGTGCCACCGATTTCGGCGATCACCACGTCGTTCTCCGGCGCAATGCGCTTGATGGCCGATTTGATTTCGTCGGTGATATGCGGAATCACCTGCACCGTAGATCCGAGGTATTCGCCGCGGCGCTCCGTGGTGATCACGTTCAGGTAAATGCGTCCCGTGGTGATGTTGTTGGCCTGCGACAGCGACCGATCGAGGAAGCGTTCGTAGTGTCCGAGATCGAGGTCGGTTTCTGCGCCATCGTCAGTGACAAAGACCTCGCCGTGTTGAAACGGCGACATGGTGCCCGGGTCGACGTTCAGATACGGATCGAACTTCATCATCGTGACGCGCAGTCCGCGCTCAATGAGCAGTCGCCCGAGCGAGGCGGCGGCGATGCCCTTGCCCAGCGAGGACACGACACCGCCGGTAATGAAGATGTATTTCGTGGGATGTGCTTTGGACGCGACCATCAGTGCAAACTCGACGAAGAAAGTGTCGGCGGCGCCGTCGGGGCACCGATGAGTTGAAACTCGGGGGACAGCAGCAATGCTTCCGCGCGTTGTAGATCGTCTTCTGTATCGATGCCAAACGTTGGCGTCGCGGCCACCAGCGCGACACCCATGGCGAGTCCGTGGGCCAACGGTCGCAGCTGCTCAAGACGCTCCACCTGCTCAAGCGCGTGCGGTGCCCAACGGACCCACGCGGCCAGTGCATCCCGTGTGTACGCGTACACGCCGATGTGCTGGTAGACGAGCGCATCACGTGTTGCCCGATCAGCGTCATCACGCAGGTACGGGATCGGCGCACGCGAAAAGTACAACGCGCGTCGGTCGTCAGCGCACACGACCTTCACCACATCCGGATGCTGCAGCACCGCATCGCTCGCACGTGCGGCTGCAGTTCCAAGAGGAAACGTGCCACCGCGCACGAGCGCGACGGCGCCCCGAACGGCCTCATGCGAAACGAACGGTTCGTCGCCCTGGACGTTGAGAATGACGTCGAACTGCAGGAAATCTGCCTGCTGCGCGATTTCGGCGATTCGGTCGGTGCCCGAGGCGTGATCGGCTCGGGTCAGCACGGCGTCTACGCCATGGGCTTGGCAGACCTGTTTTATTTCATCGCTGTCGGTGGCCACGACCACACGGTCGGCGACCTGCAGGTGAGCGACGCGGCGTGCAACGCGGACGATGAGTGGGAGACCGCCTAGCAAGCGCAGCGGCTTTCGGGGAAGCCGGGTCGCGCCCAGCCGCGCGGGGATCGCGGCGAGCACAGTCACGAACGGTGATCCGTCGGCGCAGTTGCAGCAAGTTTCATTCCAACTAAGATACGCTGAGTCTGTGGCGAAGGCAAACCGCTTTTGCCTTGTGGCATCTCTCTCGGGCAGGCATGTCCAATCCCTGGTGGTGGGTGGCGTTTAACGCCCTCGTATTGTCGTTGCTGGCGCTCGATCTGGGAGTATTTCATCGCACCGCGCGCGCCGTCAGCATGCGCGAAGCGCTCGCTTGGTGCGCCGTCTGGTTTTCGCTTTCGGTGTCCTTTGGTATTGGCCTCTGGATGACGCTGGGCTCACAGTCGGCCCTGGAGTTTGCGGCGGGCTATCTGGTGGAGCAGGCGTTGTCGGTGGACAACCTGTTTGTCTTTATCCTGATTTTTGGCTTCTTCAAAGTTCCGCCAGCCTTGCAGCACCGCGTGCTCTTCTGGGGCATTCTGGGGGCACTGGTCATGCGCGGGATCATGATCGCTGTGGGCGCCGCGCTGCTGGCGCAGTTTCACTGGGTGATCTACATCTTCGGTGCGTTCCTGGTGTTCACGGGCGTGAAGATGGCGTTCTCGCACGATACGGCGATCGAACCGGAATCGAATCCCGTGATCCGGATGGTTCGTCGCCTCTTCCCGGTGACCACGAAGTATCATGGCGAGAAGTTTTTCATTCGCGAGTCGATCCGTCCGGGCGAAGCCGCTCGGCTTGTGGCCACGCCGCTCTTTGTGGTGCTGGCGCTGATCGAAACGACGGATCTGGTATTCGCGCTGGATTCCATCCCGGCAATCTTTGGCGTCACGCGCGATCCGTTCATCGTTTACACGTCGAACGTGTTCGCCATTCTGGGGCTGCGTTCACTGTACTTCGTGCTGTCTGGCGTGATCGGCAAATTCCACTTGCTCAAGTACGGGCTGTCCGCCGTGCTGGCGTTTGTCGGTGTGAAGATGCTGGTCTCGGAGCACTATCCCATTCCCATCGGCATCGCGCTGGGTGTGGTGGGCGGATTGTTGCTCGCGTCCGTGCTGTTGTCACTGGTGATTCCAGCGCCGACGACTGTGGAGGCGCCGGCGCAGGAGCAGGAGCAGGAGCCTGGCACGACGCACGGTGACGACGCGGCGGTGCGAGCGGGAGACGATCACCGCTGAGGTCGTCGTGGTCGCCGCGATTGGGAACCGCAAAAGCGTTTACCACAGAGTGCGCAGATGACGCAGAGAACTGCATCCGGTAAGCGCAAATTTTGTGCGTGAGACAGAGTGAAAAATGCTTTGGTGGACGCAACGTGGAGCCTGGGCTCGGAGCGTATTCCCCCGAGTTCTGAAAACAGCGTGAGGATGTTTCTGCCAGTACATCGCCGCTGCACGCCATTGCTGTTCGCTCCGACCTCTGCGCCTGCTGCGGCATTCAGTCGCAGTTCTCTGTGACCTCTGCGCACTTCTATGAGAAAGGCAATTCTGTCAAGGCCACCGTGGTGGCCTTGTGGCTGGTGTCCATCCGAATGGCTCCCCGTCCCCTGTATCACTCTTCTATCCGCACTCTGAGTGCACGCGTCGCGCGTGCTGGTGCAAGTTGGAGTCCAACTACAGGTGCGTGGGTGCGGCCAACTCTGTGGCGTCCTCGAAGGACAGAGCGCAGATCGCCGTCACCACGGACGCGATGTTGACGTGGGGCCATCGCCTGCTTTGCTACACGAACACGAACACGAACACGAACACGAACACGAACACGAACACGAACACGAACACGAACACGAACACGAACACGAACACGAACACGAACACGAACGCACCATCACCTCGCGTCACTCGCCGCGGCGAGCGTGCACGGCTTACGCCGCCTGTGGCGCCATCCCATGCTGCGGATCGTAGACGAGCTTCTGCTGCCACAAGTGATGCAGGAGGACCGCGAGTTT
>JBGTOG010000062.1:0-2745 GCA_041742675.1 Gemmatimonadaceae bacterium
GCGAGGCGGGGCAGTTGCCCACTCGGCTGCACTCCAACTGCTCAGGCAAGCACGCGGCCATGCTGGCGCGGGCCGTGCAGCGTGGCTGGCCCACGGACGGGTATCAGCGAACGGAGCACCCGGTGCAGCAGGAAGCCTGGCGAACCGTCGCGGAGTGGTCGGGCAAGACACTGACGGACGTAGCCCGCGGTGTTGATGGCTGTGGAGTCACGGTGTTCGGGCTGTCGCTGCATCACATGGCGCTGGCCTATGCTCGCCTGGCACACGCGGCGCAGAATGGTGACCCCGTGCCAGCGCGCATCGTTCGCGCCATGACATCGCATCCATTTTTGGTGGGTGGGACGGATCGGTTTGACACGCTGCTGATGCAGGCGGGTGCCGGTCGTATTGTGGCCAAGGTTGGCGCCGAGGGCGTGCATTCCGTGGGATTGATTGATCAGGGAATCGGTATTGCGCTCAAGGTGGAAGACGGTGCACCGCGCGCGCAGTATCCTGCGGTGCTGGCGTGCCTTCAGGCGCTCGGGGCGTTGCCAGCGCGGCTCCCTGAACCGCTCGCCGCTATTGCGCTGCACGCCATCGTGAACACGCGCAATGAAGTGGTTGGACGGGTATTCGTACCTGGTCACGAGGTGCTGCTGAATGACTGAATCGGCCGCGCCGCAGAATGATGTTGCGCGTCAGGAAACGGTGAGGCATTTCGCACCCGACGCGGCTATGCTCACCACGTCGCTCGCGAGCCACCCGGAGCGACTTGATGTCAACACTATTCAGTTGGTGCGGTTAGCTGCGCTGCTGGCTGGTGGGAGCGAAGCGCAGATTCGCCGCGCGCTTTCTGGAGCGGTGGCGTCGGCGCTCGATCCGGTATGGGTGGAAGAAGTGATTCTGCAAACGTACCTCTTCGCTGGATTCCCGCGTTCGCTTAATGCGGCGCGTGAATGGCGACGCCTGTCTGGCAGGCCGGCGCCGGAGTTCGACGAGGGTACCGAGTTCAACGCCGCATCACTCACCGCTCGGGGCGAAGTCACGTGTGCGAAGGTGTACGGGCCGTTTTACGAGCGGCTACGGCACAACATTCAAACGCTGCATCCGGCGCTGGATGCGTGGATGATTGTCGAAGGATACGGAAAAGTGCTTGGTCGCCCGCAACTCGACCTGGCCCGGCGCGAATTGTGTGTCGTGGCGGCCTGCGCAATCGCGCGACAGGACCGGCAGTTGCACTCGCACCTTCACGGTGCGGTTCACGCGGGCGCGTCGCCAGCCCAGGTCGATGCGGCGCTGCTCGCGATCGCGGATCTGCTGGATACGGATGATGTTCAACGATACGTGGGCCTGTGGGCCCGCGTGCAAGGGAAATAGCACATGTTTATTGATCGCGTCGTTGTGAAGGTCGAAGCCGGCACCGGTGGTTCAGGCGCCAGCTCGTTCCGCCGCGAGAAGTACTATCCCATGGGCGGTCCCGATGGTGGGGACGGCGGACGCGGCGGTGACGTGATCGTCAAGGGCGACAGCAATCTCGCCACGCTGCTCGACTTCACCTATCGCGATGCCTGGGTCGCGGAGCGTGGTGAACACGGCATGGGCTCCAACATGACAGGTCGCTCGGGCAAAGACGTGCTACTGCCCGTACCGCCCGGTACCGTGGTGCGCGATCAGGAGTCGGGTGATTTCATCTGCGAGGTCATGGTCGATGGTGAAGAACACATCATCGCCAAGGGCGGCCGAGGCGGCAAAGGCAACGCATTCTTCGTCACCGCGACGCAGCAGGCACCGCGCAAGTGGCAGCCCGGCGAAGAAGGAGAACGTCGCGTGCTTGAGCTGGAACTCAAGCTCATTGCCGATGTTGGGCTCGTCGGCGAACCGAATGCGGGAAAGAGCACACTACTCTCCGTGATCTCGGCCGCACGTCCCAAAATTGCGAACTATCCGTTTACGACCTTGTCGCCCAACCTCGGCGTCGTGCCACTCAGCGATCATCGCACATTTGTCGTTGCCGACATTCCCGGCATCATTGAGGGCGCGCACGAAGGGAAGGGACTTGGCATCCAGTTTTTGCGACACATTGAGCGCACGCGGGTGCTGGCCTTCCTGCTCTCAATTGAGTCGGAAGACTGGCAGGCGGAGTACGACCGCCTGCGGCACGAAGTGCGCGAACACTCCGCCGAGCTGGCCGACAAACCGCATTGTGTCGTGTTTACCAAATGCGATCTGCTCGGTGAGTTGTACGTGCCCGAGATCAATGCACCTGGTGCCTTCGGTTGTTATGCCATCAGTGCGCCCGGTCGCATGGGGCTCGACACGCTCATCGATGCGTGGTGGCGACAGTTGCTCGCCATGAAGAAGCAGGAAGCAGAAGAGGCGGCCAAGCCCACTCGTTCAGAAATCGTGCTGCCCTGATCATCATGAACAACGCCGTGCACGATGCGTTGGCGTTGTCGCTGATGCCCGGTGTCGGCCCCACCGAGTATCACCGACGCGTCGAGGAGGCCGGGGGCGTTGTCGGTGCGCTGGCCGTCTTCTCGGATGATCTCGTGGCGCGCGCGCGACAACGTGCGCGGCAGTATGTGGAGCGAAGCGCTACGACTGGCGCGCGGTGTGTGATGCGAGCCGGCGATGGCTACCCTGAGGCATTTTCGGTGCTGCGTGCGCCACCGCCACTGGTGTGGTTGCATGGCACGCCGGCGCTGGCCGCGCAGCGATGTGTCGCGATTGTCGGCACGCGCGTCGCGTCGGCGGGAGGACTGCGCT
>JBGTOG010000005.1:0-11055 GCA_041742675.1 Gemmatimonadaceae bacterium
GCCCCGGCGCGCCCGGGCCGCCAGTGGGCGCGAAACCCCGGGCTCCCGGGACCGGCCCATGCACCGACCTAGCGAGGCCGCTCGTCGCGCCGGAACAAGTACGCCGACGGCTCGATCCGCGCTCCGCGCTCGTCGCACACCGCAAACGACGACCCTTCATAGCACGAAGCGCCAGCGTAGCGACCGTCCTTGGTGAGCGCGTAGAAGTCCAGGTCGAAGCGCGGACGGCCACGGTTATCCAGGAGACGCGACTCCGTCATCGCGATCACGCGCTTGATCACGTCCAACAGCGCCTGCTCCGGCGACTTGCCCTGCCGCATGAACTCGACGGCGAGAAATGCACCGCAGGCCTTGATGTTCGCTTCGCCGCGTCCAGTGGAGCCGGCTGCGCCAACGCTGTTGTCGCAGTACTGTCCGGCTCCGATAATCGGCGAGTCGCCAACGCGTCCAGGAATCTTCCACGACATCCCGCTGGTCGTGGTCACCGATGCCAGGTCGCCGACGGCGGTGACGGCGTTCATGTTGATCGTGCCGGTGTGGAATCGGATGCGCACATCGTCATCACGATCGAGCCAGGCATCATTCGGGTTGAGCTTCGCACGCCAGCGCAGCCACGCTTGCCTGCTCTTCTCGGTGAGCAGCTCGGTGGGCGTAAACCCCATTTCGAGCGCGAAGCGGCGCGCGTGCGGGCCGACCAGCATGATGTGATCGGTGTAGTCCATGACCGCCTTGGCCACCAGCGACGGCGTGGCGATGTCCTCAATGCAGGCGACGCTGCCGGCGCGATTGCTCGGCCCGTGCATGCAGGACGCGTCGAGCTGTACGATGCCCTCGGCATTGGGCAGACCGCCCAGCCCAACCGATTGGTCATCCGGATCGAGCTCCTGCAGATTGACGCCAGCGATTGCCGCGTCGAGCGGGTCCTCGCCGGCCACAATCTGGTCGTAGGCCACCTTGACGCCGCGCAGGCCGTTGGCCGACGCCACGACGCACGGACGGCCCAGCATTGATGCGGCTCGAAGCGGTTGGCTCGCCCGTGCCATGGCGGAGGCAGAAGACGGCTCAAGCGCGGCTAGCGAGCGCGGCAGGAAGCCCGCCGCGGCCAGCGCGGTCGCCGTCTGAAGAAAATCGCGTCTGGAAGGTGGCACGGCAGAGATATGGAGGAGGTGATGGGTCGACGATACGACGCGGCGCACGGCTCCGGAAGGGTGCGGTTGGCCGGGCGCGAACAGTGTGCCGTGAACTGACCCCAATCGTCATACCACTGGCACAGCGCCGCGCACGTCGCCATCGATCAGCGGTCGATGGCTGTCACGCGACGCCACGATCGGTTCCGGTTCGCATGTGGCGAACTTTCACCGTGCCCAGCGCCCTCAACATTCTCATGCTCAGTCCTGCGGACATCGCATCTCGTCTCGAATCGGCCAGCTTTGTGGCCGGTTTTTCCGAAGCCTATCTCTGGCGCCTCGCCCGCGCTGTCAAGCCGTTCACGCTGGCGATCGAGGAGACGCTGTTTGAAGAAGGGGCGCCGCGAAAACTGTTTGCCATCCTGTTGAGCGGCGCGGTGGCCATTGAGAAAGGCCATGAAGGGCGCATCACGCGCCTGGCAACGCTTGGCGTCGGCGAAGCCGTCGGCGAAGGCATTTTTCTCGACGACGAAGCACATGGCACGACAGCGCGCGCCATCATGCCGGCCGAACTGCTGGTGATGACACGCGCCGATCTCGATACCGTAATCCGCGAACATCCGCAGTTGTACGCCGCGCTCGTGAATCGAGCTGCCCGTACGATCTCGGCCCGACTCCGGGCCGCCGATGCCACTCTTGTGGGCCGTGGACGCGCGCTCGGATTTGGCGGACATCGCACTCGCACAGAAAAGGATCTGCTGGGCTCGCGCGATGTGCCGTATGAAGCGTTGTACGGTGTGCAGACGCTGCGCGCACTTGAGAACTTTCCGATCACCGGGATTCCCATCAGAGAAATGCCGGAGCTGATTGACGGTCTCGCAGCGGTGAAGGAAGCCGCAGCGAACGCCAATTACGAGCTCGGATTGCTTCCGCAGGCGCTGTATGAGCCAATCGTGAGAGCGGCTCGTGAAATTCGCGCCGGACGGCACCACGAGCATTTTCTGGTAGACGTGATTCAGGGCGGTGCGGGCACAAGTACAAACATGAACGCCAATGAAGTCATTGCCAACCGCGCGCTCGAGCTGAGCAATCGCGCTCGTGGTGATTACGCGTTCATTTCGCCAAACAGTCACGTCAATCTCAGCCAGTCCACCAACGACGTCTATCCAACTGCGCTCAAACTGGCGCTGCATGCGTCGATGAACGAGTTAAAACGTGAACTGGCGCTGCTGGTCGATGGGTTTCTGGCCAAAGGCGAGGAGTTTGCGCCGTTTGTGAAGATGGGACGCACGCAGATGCAGGACGCGGTGCCCATGACGCTTGGTCAGGAGTTCAGCGCGTACGGCAATACGCTGCGTGAAGATGTAGATCGGTTGTCGGAAGCACAGACACTCATCCGGGAAATCAATCTTGGCGCAACGGCGATCGGCACAGGAATCACTGCCAGTCCGGAATACACCGCCGCTGTCTGCCGTCACCTTTCCGCGATTACCGGCATTCCGCTGATCACCGCGCCGGATCTGGTGGAAGCCACCAGCGACACCGGTGCATTTGTGCAGCTCTCCGGTGTGCTCAAGCGTACGGCCACGAAACTCTCCAAGATTTGCA
This sequence comes from Gemmatimonadaceae bacterium, assembly GCA_041742675.1. Classification (GTDB taxonomy): domain Bacteria; phylum Gemmatimonadota; class Gemmatimonadetes; order Gemmatimonadales; family Gemmatimonadaceae; genus JAABRT01. The sequence goes on from JBGTOG010000005.1 coordinate 2,736, forward strand.
ACGATCTGCGGTTGCTGTCGTCAGGTCCACGGGCGGGCTTCAACGAGATCAACCTGCCAGCAGTGCAACCGGGCTCCTCGATCATGCCCGGCAAGGTCAATCCGGTGATCCCGGAAGTGGTGAATCAGGTGTGCTTTGATGTCATCGGCGCCGATGTCACGGTGACACTCGCGGCCGAGGCGGGGCAACTGCAGTTGAACGCGTTTGAGCCGATCATCGCGTATCGGTTGATGCGCTCGCTGCTCTCGTTGCGCAACGCCTGCACCGTGCTTCGCGAGCGCTGTGTGGTGGGCATCACCGCCAATCCGGACCGGATGCGCTACTTCGTGGAGCACTCGGTCGGCATTGTGACTGCGCTGGTGCCGGTGCTGGGTTACGAAGTCGCGACCGATATCGCCAAGACTGCTTACGAAAACGATCGTGGAGTGTTTGAGATCGTCCTTGAGCGCGGGTTGCTTACACGCGAACAACTGGACGACATCCTCAACCCCGCGTCCATGACTATTCACCGTTCGTCCAGCTGACCATGCGTGCTTTCCGTGCCGTATCCGTTTTGTCCATCGCGTTACAGCGCGCTATATCCGTTCCAGCCCTGGCATTTGCACTGCTCACAGGCGCGGCGGCGTGCGGCGGCAGCGACGGGCCCGGAGGAACAGCTGCTCCGGTGCCCGCGTCTTTGAGCGTGTCGGCGCCAGCGATCACCCTGACCACCATCGATGGCACGTCCACCGTGACGGCCACCGTGCGTGCTGCGAGCGGCGAAGCAATCAGCGGCGCAAGTATCGCCTGGAGCAGCGACGCACCGGGAATCGCCGCGGTCTCCGGATCCGGTGGCACCGCCACAGTCACCGCGACGGGTCGTGGCGTAACGGTGATTCACGCGCGAAGTGGTGCCTTCACGGGCAGTGTCACCGTGCTGGTACGCACGGCATTCAATGTGGCGGTCACTCCGGGTAACGCCATGGTTCGCGTTGGCAATACGGCATCATTTTCTGCGACCGTCAGTGCGGATGATGGTGCGTCCTCAGCGGTGACGTGGTCAAGCAATACACCGACAGTTGCCACCATCAACGCGCAAGGAGTCGTTACAGGTGTCGCGCCCGGTACTGCCGCCGTTACCGCACGAAGCGTGAGCGACTACCGTCTCACGGCGACCGCCAGCGTCACCGTAACGCCCGCGCGCGGCGTGATTGTGTCGCCGAGCGAAATGAGTGTCGGCAAGTCGGAATCGCGCGCACTGACGGCGCAGGTGTTCGTCAATCAGGGTGAATCAACGGATATCATCTGGCGTACCAACCATCCGCTGCTCGCCAGTGTCAATGCCAGCGGTGTGGTCACGGGTATTACCGATGGCAACGCCACGATCCTGGCGATCAGTGCCGCCGATACCACGTTGCGCGCATCAGCAATCGTGCGCGTGCTTCCGGTGGTACGGAGCATCACGGTGTCGCCAAGCGTGGCAGCACTCAATATTGGCCAAACCCAATCGTTCAGCGCAGCCGTGGTGTTCGATCAGGGCGCTTCCAACGCAATCACCTGGTCTTCCAGCAATGCGGCCGTCGCTACGGTGAGCGCACAGGGCGTGACGACAGCGGTCGGCATAGGCTCGGCAGAGATTCGCGCCCGATCCGTCGCTGACACCACTCGGCTGTCAGTGGCGCAGCTTACGGTCGCACCGCGTCCCGTGCAGTTGGTGCTCGGCGCGCAAACCCTGGGCCTCACGGTCGGCAACTCATCCCCGCTTTCTGCAACGGTCACCGGCGATCCCGGCATCTCGACGGCCGTCAACTGGACCACTCGAAATACTGCTGTGGCGTCAGTGAATGGTGCCGGAGAGGTGTCGGCGGTTGGCGGAGGGCAGACTTACGTCGTCGCAACCGCTCTTGCTGATGCGAACCGGAGAGATTCTGTTCGTGTCACGGTGGTGAACAGACTCGCGATCAGCTGGACCAGCGCGCGACTTGGCGGTCCGCTCATTGAAGACGTGATTTCGCTGTGGGCGCCGTCACAGGCGCTGGCGTACGCAGTGAACTCGATCGGAGATGTCTACAGGTGGGACGGGAGCGCCTGGAGCGTCGCGGCTCGCGGTACACAGTTTGGGACATCGTTCATGGCAGTGCACGGTGCATCGGCGAGTGCGATCACGGCGGTTGGCAGCAACGGTGTGGTCGTGCGCTTCAATGGTACGTCCTGGGCGGCGCAATCGTCCTCATCCACGGCGACGCTCACCGATGTGTGGATGCACCACGCTGATACCGCGTGGGCTGTTGGTGCCGGTGGTGCCGCGCTTCGCTATGTGAATGGCACGTGGGCCGCAACGAGTTCGGGCACCAGCTCGCAACTGCGTGGCGTGTGGGGATCCGGCGCGCTCGCATTCGCGGTGGGCGACGGCGGTGTGGTCCAGCGCTGGCAGAACAACGTGTGGCAAACGGTTGCCTCAGGCACCACGGAAGTGTTGCGTGACGTGTGGTCAGCGTCAAACGTTGGCTCCGAGTTGTATGCTGTCGGAGATTTCGGCACGATCATTCGCTGGAACGGATCCGCATTCGAAGCGGACATCAGCGGCACGACAGCAACGCTCTATGCAGTGGTTGGCGGAGTGAACGGAGCGCTTGTTGCGGCCGGTGACGGCGTGGCGCTCCGCCGAAGCGGCAGCGCGTGGTCCGATCAGTCACCACCGTATCGCACACGCTTCACGTCAGCGGCGATTGACGAGTTTGGCGCCATGTGGGTTGGCGGTCAGCGCGGACTCGTGATGCGCAGCGCGACGTCAGGTCCGTGGGCGACACTGAGTCTGACACCCGACCTGCTCGATGCGTGGAGCACCAGTGCATCACATGCGATTGCCGTGGGAGAGCTTGGCTTCATCTTCCGCTACAACGGTGCGGACTGGGTTCGTCAGCTGGCTCCCACCCTTGAGCGGCTGAACACCGTGTGGGCAGGCTCGGCCTCCAGCGCGTTTGTTGGCGGCGACAATGGTGTGCTGCTGCATTGGGATGGAGCAACGTGGGCACACCACACGTCGCCAACGAGCGATCACATCTACGCCATGTGGGGTGCGAACAACAACGCCGTTTGGGCCGTCACCGACGGCGGTGATGTGCTGTTCTGGGATGGCAGCGACTGGGAGATCGTATACTCGCAAGCGCAGCCGCTCTACGGCGTGTTCGGCACCGCGGCCAACGACGTCCACATCGTGGGTCTCTCAGGGACGGCACTGCACTGGAATGGCACGGCGTGGACGTCGCGCAACGCCGGCGTGAATCATGTGCTGGTGGGATTGTGGGCAGCCGACGCCTCCCAAGCCGTCACCGTAGGTGCACGCGATTTTTCGAGTGGTGTTGCGATGCGTTATAACGGTGCGTGGAGTGAGACCACCGCTGGAACCACGCGCATCTTGAGCGCCGTGTGGGGTGCCGTCGGCTTTGACCTGTACGCCGTGGGTGATCTGGGCACGATCGTTCGCTACAACGGTATTGGCTGGCAAACCATGCCTTCCGGCTCCACAGATTTTCTCTGGGCAATCACGGGCGCACCTGACGCCGGCGGCGCAGGCTTCGCCGTCGGACTGAACGGCACGGTGATTCAGGCACAGTCCAACGCCGGCTCAATCGCCGCCATCCAGTCCGGGGGGGGGCGCAGCAACCGCACAGCCACTCTCCGAAGCGGACCGCGCCCGAACCTCGCCCCCAGCCGCAGCGCGCCACCCCGCTCCAACGCACCCATGCCATCCGGCGCCTCACGCACCAAGCGGGGCCGCTAACGCGCTCCCTCCCAACCGACAACTGACCACCGCCCACCGACAACCCCAAACGCCGTCCTCGATCTCCTCGTCCTGCCGGGAGCACGTAGCGGTCGACAACCGAAAACCGACAACCGCCGTTCACTACGCGACAAATCGGCCGTGCCCTGCCGAGCTCACCGCACAAACGCCGCCAGCGTCGGCCCCATTGCATCAATCGTCTCGCGCGCATTCCAGCGATCCGCGCCGTTATACAAAAACGCAAACGCCAGCAGCTCGCCGTTTTCCGCCGTCACGTATCCCGAGAGCGAAATCACATCGTTCGTCGTTCCGGTCTTGGCGTGCAGATTGCCCTGCGCCGCCGTCCCGCGCATACGCGCACGGAGCGTCTCCGACTCTCCCGCCACCGGCAGCGACGCATGGAACACACTCGACCATGATGCCGAGTGCGCGTAATCCATGAGCTTCACAAGCGCCCGCGGCGTGACGCGATTGAGCACGGACAAACCGCTGCCATCCGTCGCCATCAATGCGTTGGGCGACACACCCAGCTGCGATTCCGCGAACGCCCGCAGCTGCGCGTAGGCATGATCCGCAGAACCGGGTTCATTGCGACCTGGCCCGCGTGCTGCGCCGCGAAATATCTGCTCGGCATAGTGGTTGATGCTCTCACGGTTCATCACGGAGACCAGGCGTGAAAGGGGCGGTGATGGCAGCGAAGTCACGAGCAGCGCGTTCGCCGGTGTTTCCCCAATCTTTATCTCGCCAGCGACGTCGATGCCCTGCGCGCGCAGCGCCTCGCGGAACGCACCGGCCGTGAACGTGACCGGATCTGCGACCACGAGTTGCACGCGATGCGGCGCCGCGGACGCACCGATTGTCCCGTTGACGGCTACCTGTGACTCGCCGACCATACGCACCGTGATGCGCGTGGAGCGGCCAGCGACTTGGCGGACGTTGGAGACGATTTCCAGCCCGCTCGATGCCGGCTCGAGTCGCACGGAGACGCGCCCGGACTTCTCCGGGTAGACGCCCACGATCACGATGTTCTCGTTGAGTGACAGCGCGCTGAATGGCGCCGCGTAGCCAGCACCCGCGTAGCGCGAGAGCCAGCCATCCGGAATGCGACGCCCTTCCATACCGGTGGCATCGGCAATCAAATCACCGGTCACGCGCTTTACGCCAGCGCCGGCCACGAAGCGCGCCAGCAGCTCCATGGCGGCATCCGGTCCGCCGCGCACGAAGCGCGATGACAACGCCGGATCCCCATCGCCGCGCAGAATCAGGCTGCCGTGCACCACACCGTCTGGACCGAGCGAGCCATCACGCAGCACATCGGTGGAGAACACGTGATCAGGACCGAGTCGCTCCAATGCCAGCGCCGCCGTAAACGCTTTCATCGTGGAGGCGGGCACCATCGGCGTGTCAGGCGAGGACGAGAACAATGTGTCGCCATTGCTGAGTGATACGACGAGTGCGCCCCACTGTCCGTTCCGCGTTTTCGCGTTGAGCATTGCGCCGAGATCGTCGCGCAGTGCACGTGCGCCTACGGGTGATGTCGGGCGCAGCACTACCGGTGCGCTGGCGGGTTTGGCTGCCGGTTTGCGCGCCGTGGTCGCGGGTCGGCGTGCCGTGCCCGACTGCTGCAATACGAGCGTTGTGCGAACGGTGGCGGGGCGCTCGCCCGCACCGGCAACGGACGGTATCACCATCCCCAGTGCGCCAATGCTCACCATCGCGAGGATGGCTCGTCGAACACGGCTCGGCATCGCGAGCTGAAGCTCAGCGCATGTGGCGCGAACAGCACTACGGTGGCGCGTGATTATTTCGTGCAACTTGGATTCCGGGCTGGAGAAGGCAGGTGCCCTGTCAACGCGATGATACCCCGTCAGTCTCGTCACGTGCCGGGTGAAACGGGAGTTACACCGCAAGCACGACTGTCACAATGGAACACTCACACTTTGATCACAATCCCGCGTTTGTGCAGAATCAACAGAATCAGGTACCAGAGCGCCACGAACGTAATCGCGTACAACAGCGATGCATTGCGCGGTGTCAGCCATGTGGCAAACGCATCACGATAGATGACCTGCTGCAGCGAAACACGCCCCGCATCTGTCTGCCATGCAATCATGCCGCCCAGCAGACGAGCCATTAGTCCCGAACCGAGAAAGGCGACAAGGGGATTGATGCCGTACACCTCAAAGAACCGCGTCCACCCGCGCAATTGCATGACGTCAATCACCCAGAGACACGTCGCCAGCGACACGGCCGCCATGCCACCAGTGAACACCACGTATGAGCTCGTCCACAGCCCTTTGTTAATGGGAAACACCCAATCCCAGCAGGCGCCGATCACCATCAGAATCGCGCCCACGGCAAACATGCCGGCCAGACGATCACTCAGCGGTCGTTCACGCGCTCCGAGCCAGGCGCCTGTGAGCACGCCCATGAGCACCGTGCCAACCGCCGGCAGCGTGCTCAGCAGCCCTTCGGGATCCCATGTGCGCGAGCCGGACCACAGATGTGCTTCTCCAAACAACGTGCGATCAAGCCACGCACTCAGCACGAGCGATGGATCATCGAGCAGCTCGGCGCCGATGCGCCCTGTGCCGGGCACCGGAACGAGTGTCATGAGCGCCCAGTAGCCGAGCAGGATTCCTGCCAGCACCACAATCTGCGCTCTCCACCGGAAGCGCAGCGTCAGCAGGCCGCCAATCGTGTACGCAATGCCGATGCGCTGCAGCACACCGAGATAGCGAAGCGTGGCCAACCGGTGCATCACACGATCGGCGAAATCTGCGTCAGGCTGGTCCGCGATCGGCAGATACGTCCATCCAGGAAACCAGGAAAGAAACAGTCCGCACAGAAAGATCACGGCGCCGCGTCGCAGCACCTGTCGCACAAGCGTCGCGCCGTCGTCTCCGCGCGCGCGTCTTGCCGCGAGCGACAGGTGTGTGGTGATGCCGACGATGAACAGGAAGAACGGAAAAATCAGATCCGTAGGCGTCCAGCCGTGCCATGTGGCGTGCGCCAGTGGCGGATAGATCGCTGACCACGTTCCGGGATTGTTCACCAGCAGCATGCCGGCAACGGTCATGCCGCGAAATACGTCGAGCGCCAGCAAGCGCTCGCGTGTGGTCATGTACCGTCGCTACTCGCGCCGCTCGTGATTGCCCACACCGCCGTCGAGTCCGTCTGACAGCTCACGGTGTAGCGCTTCTCCGGACTCACCTCGCCATCATTCGGCCGCTCGACATACCGTCCGCCAATTCGCACCGTGTGTGTGCCGTCACCGTGATCGGTGTGCTCACGCAACAGGACCAGCATGGTGGGCCAGTCACCGCCCGTTGCCAGCTTCGAGCGGATTTGTTGCTGGCTCTTCTCGTCGGATAGCCAGTAAAACGTGGGCCCCTTGTCCTGCACGAGCGCCGCCGCCGCTTCGGGCAGCGCGGAGTCCGTCGCCACCGCGTTCAAAAAGCGAAGCGGACGAGGCTCAGCCGTTGTGATGAAGTCGCGCACGGCCAGTGTAACCGGACCGGGCGTGGATATGGCACAGGCGGTCGCAGGATTTAGTGTAACCGCAGAGCCAGATGCCGATGCGTTGTCCTGACTGCCACCACAGGCGACAGCCAGCGACAACGTGGCGAGCGGCGCGAGGCGAACGAGGGAACGGGGAGGGAGCATGCGGTGGTATTACGAGAGGACGATGATGTCGCGGTTATGCCGTCAGTAATCTGCCCCGATGGACCGTCTTCGCGCCAGAAGTGCCGCGCCCTCTGGCGGAAACGGTTGCTCGTCTGAAGATTCGAATATCCCACCGGCGCGGATTTCTGGCTTTGCATCATGCCCGTCCGCGCGCCCGCCCGCTTTGCCGAGGAGGCCAGTTCCGCATGACCACAGAGCGAAATTCGATCGTTCGTGAAGGAGTATCCGCCGGGTTGATTGGCGCCACCGCGATTGCCATCTGGTTCGCAATCCTTGACGTCTTCGCTGCCGGTCTCCTGTCCACACCGATCATGCTCGGTCGCTCACTGGCGACCCTTTTTGTTGATGCCTCCACGGTGAGTTCAGCCGCCGCGTTCCTGCTGTACACCGTGTTTCACTACGCGATGTTTGTCGGCATCGGACTGTTGTTTGCGTGGGTGATCAACATGGCCGAGCGCGTACCGTCGGCGCTGATCGGATTCTTCGGCCTCTTTGTCGCCTTTGAGGTCGGGTGGATCGGGTGGACCACGGTGCTCGCTCAGGGATTCGGTGAGCTCACGTTTTATCAGGTGTTCATCGCAAACCTGATCGCGGCCGCGTCCATGGGCTATTACATGTACCGACAGCACCCGGCCCTCCCCGGCAAGGTTCGCCAGGTGATGGTGACGGCGGAGTAGTCCATCAGAACCGAAGACCGACAACTGCAAACCGACAACTCCAAACGCTGTCCGAGATCGTCAAGGTCGGCCGGGAGGTTGTAGCGGCCGACAAACTGACGACTGTTTGCAGTTTGAACTGTTTACGGTTTGGGCCGTTTACGGTTTGCCGACCGCTACGCACCACAAGCGTTGTTGCGGAGATCGGTGACAG
>JBGTOG010000032.1:0-3902 GCA_041742675.1 Gemmatimonadaceae bacterium
CGCTGATTGAGTTCAGCGTGACCACCGGCTGCGGGCTCGCGGCAGACTACGCGCCCGCCCGATCCGATTTCGTGCTTACGCCCCGCAGCGCGCCGCCGGATCCTGCTGTTCACGCGGCAGCACCGGCAAACGTTCGGGCCGATTTGCCACGCTCAGCACGATGTCGTGAATGAAGCGTCCCACGCGCGCGCTCTGATCGTAGTTGATGTACTGCGGTTCGTCGGTGGCCTGATGGTAGTCGCGCGAATAGCCAGTGGAGAAGTACGTGGTGGGAATGCCCTTGCGGATGTAGCTCACCTGATCGCTGCGGCAAAACCGATTGAGACGATTGGTGCGGTCCCACGAGTAGTCGATCACCATCGGTTCGCTACGCACGGCGTTGAGCGAATCAATCATGTCGCCGAACTCCAGTGACACGCGGCGAGAGCCGAGCATCTGCACTGTGTTGGGACCACCAAACTTCACATCGCTCACTCGGCCCTTGCCGAGCATGTCCATGTTGTGCGCGGCCACGACGGAGTCGAGCGGGATCGTGGGATGTTCAGTCCACCACGCAGAACCGAGCAGCCCCTTTTCTTCAGCGGCGTGTGAATTGAACAGAATCGAACGTGCGGGACGCGGACCGGCCGCAAGCTGTTCTGCGATTTCGAGCATCACCACCGTTCCGCTGCCGTCGTCGTCGGCGCCGTTGTTTACCGTGTCGAGACGCGGTGGACGAACGGCGCGCGCTTTCGCGATCAGTGCGTTCACCTCGGCCCACTGCGCGGGTGTCACCGCATCGATGGCCACACGATCGTTGGCGCCCTGTGGTCGCAACACGGTATTGAAGGCGCGCAGTGAATCGTGCTCCGGCGGTGTGCTGCCACGCACCATGCCCACGTGGTCACTGTGCGCGCCGATGATGACGTACTGTCCCTTTCGCTGGGCATCAGCGCCGGGCAGAATCGCCAGCACGTTGCGCGTGGGATACTCGAGCGGTGTGAGCTCGTATGTCCACGATCCGGACACCGGTTGTCCGACAGCGCCAACGGTGAGGTCAGCGACAGGCTTGCCGAAAATGGCTTCTGCGGCCTTGGGTGTGATTGTGGCGGCGGCGGTGTTTCCACGAACGCTCGGCAGCACGGCGACACGCTCGCGGAATGCCGCCTCCGGTATTTGTGCGCTCACCAGCAGAATGCCAGCTGCGCCGGCGTCCTGCGCGGCGGTGATATTGCCGGCTGTAGTTGGTCCACGCGCGCCAGCCGGCGCATCCGGCTGCATGAACACCACGATGCGTCCGCGAACACTTCCCGGATCGAGCACGGTGGTTGTGTCGCCGTAGCGACCACCGAACACCGTGGAAACGCCCGCGATGCTCGCGGTACTCACAATGCGTGCCGCCGCGTTCGGAGCGAGCGGCGCCCAGTCGATGGACGGCGTGAGCGGTGTATTGCCCACCTGCAGTCGAACGCGTTCCTCGTTGTACGCCAGGCGCCCGTAGGCGAGATCCTGGAAGTACGTGCCGTTCTCGCCCGCCGGCAGCAGCCCCATGCGCTTGAACTCGGCGGCGATGTAGTTCGTAGCCATCACGTTGCCGAGCGTACCCGCTTCACGCCCCTTCATGGAATCGTCAGCGTACTGATACAACCGCGTGCGCAGGTCGTTGGCGGTGATGGCGGCCTCGGTGGGCCGCGGCTTCCATGTGCGCGGTCCCTCGTCGGGCCAAACGGTCTGGGCGGCGAGTGGAGCAGAGAGCGGCGCGAGGCTGAACGCCGCGATCACAAGCGCGGCGGCAGGCGTGGACGAACGGCGCATTCGATGGGGCGTCTGAGTCAACGAACGAGTGGGGCGTGCATGACCTACGCCCGGACGGACCAATGTGCAGCTACAAGATACTCTCGCGCGAAGCCGCGGGCAGCGCGGCGAAGCACTGCACGAACACCGCGTAACGCGATTCTCCCTGCTTGACGGGCGCCGCTTCGGCAGCGCGCTGCTCGGCGTCGGTGAAGAGCATGGCGTCGCGGCTCACGTTGAAGAGGCAGTCCGACTGCTGCCAGCGAAAACGCATTGACGCTTCATTCGGCGCATCGCGCGGATCAGGGGTGCGCATCCAGCGTGCAGCGCGAAGTCGATCGTAGAGCCTGATCGCCTCGTCGCGAAGGCTGAGCGTGGTCGCGCCAGAGGCGGTGATTCGGCAGCCCACCACGCGCTGCTGCGACCGCCAGTCATTCATGGTGTCGGGTTCAACAATCGCCGCCATCTGCTGCTCCGTGCGCAGGAACGCCGCCGCTTGTGTGCAGTGCGTGGTGTCAGACGGCGGCGGTGCGATCGTCAGCAGCAGGGCGAGGGCAACGAGCACAGCGCAGTTACTGACGCCGCGGCGGCGCGGGCAGCGTGCCCTTGTTGGCAATGGCTTTCGCGATCGCTTCCACCGTCATGTTCGCGCGGAAATCCACAATCTCTCGCGCCAGTGAAAGCGCCTTCTCACGATCGGCAATCGACACGCCGTCGATGGTGGCGAGGTTTGCCTTCACGCGCTCGTCGTAGCGCACCGACTTCGGATCATCGAGCAGCATGTTGAGCGTGATCACGGGATCGTCGTGCAAACCGTCCGATGTTCCACTCGTGAGTCCGCGCGTTTTCATGTGTTCGGACACTTTGGCGTAGTCGTAGTACTCCTGCACGTGCGCGACAATCGGTGCTCCCTGCCAGATCGCGGTGAGCGAGTCGGCGACGGCGCGCTGTCCGTTCTGATTGCCGCCGCTGTCGCCGATCAGAATGATGTTGGTGAAGCCGTGCACTTTCAGGCTGTGCACGATGTCTGTGAGCAGCGCACGAAAGGTGGATTCCTGCACACTGATGGTGCCGGGGCTCGTCATGTGTCCCGAGGGCGGACTGATGCGCCCCTCCGGCACGAACTTGATGGTGGGCGCACACAACGCGTTACCCAATTTGCGCGCGATCGCCTCGCAATTCGCGTGCAGCACGTAGTTGTGTTTGCCTGTGACGAGCCACGGACCATTCGGCTCCATCCCGCCAGTGGTGATGATGGCGGTGGTCTTGCCCGCGGCCAGTGCGTCGCGCACATCCATCCACGTCATCTCTTCGATCCACACCGTGGTCGCCGCTGGCAACGGATTCGGTGTGTCGGGGCAGTTGTAGCGATTGGCGGTGCACTGGCCGCCGCCCATGTTGCGCGGCGTCGCGGGCGTTTGTGCGTGCAGCAGGGTGGGGACGCCCACGGCGAGCACTCCAGCCGCGGCCAGTGATCGAGCGAGGGTCAGCGTAGCGATCATTACATACTCCGGGGGCGGGATTGTCGTGGGGCAGGGTTGAGCCGCGACGTCATACTGTGGTTACGCGCATCCGGGCGCCAGAGTTGTGCATCCGGAGGCGTTGCGCGAGGTGATCGCAAAGGTCAGACTTCATTCAAGTATTTCCTCTCCTGTTCGCACCTTCCTGCGATCGCGGCTATGCCGCCCTCGACCTCGTCACGCGACGCATGCTCAGCCTTCGACGCTTCTCGTTCCTGCTCGTGCTTGGTCTTTCGTCGCCTGTGCTCTCGGCGCGCGCTCAAGCCACGCAGCCCGCCTCTGCCAAACTGTCTGCATCAGAGGTCACGCGATTGGCCGGCGTGCATGTCGCAGTGCTCAAGCTGCAGGATTCGTTGAACGCCGAGATGGCGCATCCGCGCAACAAAACGGCTGAGGGGCAGGTTCGGCTGCAGGAAGAGCTGCGCAGCAAGGTCGTTGCGGTCATCACGGCCGCGGGGCTGAGCGACGAGGAGTTCAAGCGCCGTCGGTTCGAAGTAAGCACCGATTCGAGCGCCCGGACACTATTTGACGCCGAGATCTCGCGACTTACGGGTGTCCCGGTGCGCACGGCTGCGGCTCCCGCTGCACCCGCCGCTGCACCCGCCGCGG
>JBGTOG010000049.1:0-25392 GCA_041742675.1 Gemmatimonadaceae bacterium
GCCGGGGGCTCGGCGAATGCGCGCGCCCACGACGTGTCGAGCGACGGGTCACCCGAGCCGCTGTTGGGCAACGCGGGCATGATGTCCATCCAGGCTTCGTCATCGGTCCACGGCGCATGCGGGTCCGCGGAAGCGCCGGGCGCGCCTGGTGCTCCTGTCGCGAGGTCGCCGACCAGGTCGCTGATCGATGCACCGGCATCCTCGATTGCCCACGTATCGTCAGCGCCAGACTCGGTCGCGGGCGAAGCCTCCGCTTCCATGAACGCGGACAGCGGCGATTCCTCAGCCTCCGTGAATGCGGACAACGGCGATTCCTCAGCCTCCGTGAATGCGGACAACGGCGATGTCTCGGTCTCAATCGGTTCCGCCCGCGGGAAGGCGTTATCCGCCTCCGACGCAAACGGCTCGCCCGCGTCCACGCCGATGTGCACGTGCGCGCCCACCACCACGTTGTCCCCGAGCGTCACGCTTGGCGCTACCGCGTCAGCATCTTCGCCGTCGTCGTACAGATCGTCGGCGTCCTCACCGTAGGCCTCGATCCAGGGCAGCTCCGGTTCGCTGGTAGCGGGAGCCGAGGGCGCCGAGGGAGCCGAGGGAGCCGAGGGAGCCGAGGCAACGGTCGCCGTCCAGGTCGGCGGCACGAAGGGCAGCTTCGCCGGCAACGCCGCGTCCTGCATGGCGCTCGTGGCCAACGGCTGGTCGCTAAGCGCCACAGGCGCGGCGTAGGGAGGAAGCAAGGGAGAACGAGAAGGGGTGGCTGACATGCGAACGCTCGGGCTGACGATCATAACCAAGCCGCAGGCAGAACGCACGCGGCGTCCCATCGGAGGCATCCGGTAAATCAGCCGGGCGGCCAGCCACCGGCTCCAATCAATGGGACGAAGCGGACGGTCGTGATGTCACGGCGCTCCAGCTGATCGCCCCGTTTGGTGAACACGGCCAGCGTCTGTTCCTCCCGTTCGCCAATAGGCAGCACGAGGCGCCCGCCCTCGGCGAGCTGCTCCGCGTAGGCGGTGGGCACGTGTGGCGCCCCCGCGCCCACGATGATGCCATCGTAGGGTGCATAGTCGCGCCAACCCAGCGTGCCGTCGCCCAGCAACATGCTCACATTGCGAACACTCAGTTCGGAGAGCAGCGCCTTCGCCCGCTCAAGCAACGTCCCGACACGCTCAACCGAGAACACCTGCGCGCACAGCTCGGCCAATAGCGCGGTCTGATAGGCAGAGCCGGTTCCGATTTCGAGCACACGCTCGCTGCCGGTCAGCGCCAGCAGCTCAATGCTGCGCGCGTGCACATAGGGCTGCGAAATGGTCTGCCCTGCACCGATGGGCAGCGCGGCATCTTCGTACGCGCGATGGCGAGTAGACGGCGGGACGAACTGATGACGCGGCACCGAATCGATGGCGCGCAACACGGAGAGATCCTTGATCCCCTTGTCCTGCAGCGCTTCCACCAGACGTCGGCGCGCGCCGCGGAATGCGGGTTCTACAGGTCCTGCCACCAGTCCGCCGACGCATCAAGTTGATCGGTGTGCGTGAGATCAAGATGGAGCGGCGTCACGGAGATGTAGCCCTCAGCGACGGTCGCAAAATCTGAATCGTCCGGGCCGCTCCACTCTACGGAACCACCACCGATCCAGAAAATTTCGCGTCCCCAAGGGTCCTTCATGCGCGTGATGGAATCGGAGAAGACACGGCGGCCAAGCCGTGTCAAACGAACGCCTTTAATTTGCGCCGCATCCAATGCCGGCAGATTCACATTAAGCAACGTGTCAGCGGGAAATGACGGAAGCGCCACAATATGCGTGAGCAGCTTGCGCAGAATTCCCACGTGCGAATCGAGCAGCGCGTCGGCGCGCAGCACCGTGCCGGCGAACGAGACAGCGATCGAAGGAATGCCCAGCGCCAACCCTTCCATCGCGCACGCCACCGTTCCCGAATAGAGCACATCCTCACCCATGTTCGGGCCATGATTGATGCCGCTGATCACAAAGTCCGGCCGCTCCTTCATGAGAACGCCCACACCCAGCAGCACAGAGTCTGTCGGCGTGCCATCCACCTGCCAACGGCGTTCACCAAGCCGCACCGGGCGCAGCGGGTGATGCAGCGTGAGCGAGTGACTGGTGGCGCTCTGTTCACGATCAGGCGCGACCACCGTGAGTTCACCAAGCGACTCACAGGCGCGCTCGAGCACGCCGAGCCCGCGTGCGAGAATGCCATCATCGTTACTGAGCAGGATTCGCATATCAGGAGTTGGGGGAAGCCGCAGCGGTCTGGCCGTTTGATGACGTGCGGGACGAGGCATTGATCGGTGCATCGAGCAACGACTGCAACGCGTGCAGTTCTCGTTCGAGCGCTTCCATGGTTTCAAGTTCGAGCGCAGAACGTGCGACAGTGCGCAACGCTCCGCCCCGCCGATGCTCGTCAAGTTTTTGCCTCGCACCATCAATGGTGTACTTCTCAACGTAGAGCAGTTGCTTGACCAACAGAATCAGCTCCACTTCACGGCGCGCGTACACGCGGTTGCCCGAGCGATTCTTGGCCGGACTCAACACCTTGAACTGGCTTTCCCAATAGCGAAGCACGTGCGGCTTGAGCTCCGTGAGCGCGCACACCTCACCGATGGAGTAAAACTCCTGAACGGGTTCACCCTTGAGCATCAGCGTCCGTCCCGCTCGGCGCGCAGTTCGCGGGCCATGAGCTCAGCGATGGCTTCGACGGGCGCCTGTCCATCAAAAAGAATGCGATGCGTGGCTTCGACAATCGGCATTTCAACATCGATGCGTTGCGCCAACGCGAGCGCACTCTGTGTATTCAACACGCCTTCAGCGACCGTGTCTTTGCCGGCCAGTGCTTCGTCGAGCGTCTGCCCTTCCCCGATGGCAACGCCAACGGCACGATTGCGACTCAGTGATCCCGTGCACGTCAGCACCAGATCACCAAGGCCTGCGAGTCCGGCAAACGTTTCAGGGTGCGCGCCGAGCGCTACACCAAGACGCGTCATTTCCGCGAGGCCGCGCGTGATCAAGGCAGCACGTGGATTGAAGCCAAGACCGAGTCCTTCAACAATGCCAGTCGCCACCGCCATCACGTTTTTCAGCGAGCCGCCGAGTTCGACACCGATCACATCGTCGGTAGTGTAGACGCGAAACGGTGGTGCGCTGGCCGCGAGTTGCAGCAACGCGGCTGCGGAAGGCACGGCGCTCGCGGCCACGATCGCCGTGGGCTGTTGCGCAGCGACTTCGGCGGCAAAGCTCGGGCCACTGAACGCTACCGTCGCATGCGTGGGCGACTCTTCGGCGACCACTTCTGTCATCAGCGCCAGCGAGTCCCGCTCAATGCCCTTGGTGGCAATAGCCAACACCGCCGACGGAGCAATGTGCGCCGCACCGGCACGCACAACAGCGCGCAGCACGTGTGATGGTGCGGCATACACCACCAGCACCGCGCCGTCGAGCGCGTGGGCCATCTCGGTAGTCGCCATCAAGTTGGGCGCCAGCGTCTGTCCGGCCAAAAAGCGCGCGTTGATGTGCGTGCTATTGATGGATTCCACGACATCCTCTTCGCGTGCCCAGAGGCGCACGGCATGACCGTTCCGCGCAAGGCGATCGGCAATGGCAGTACCCCAGGCGCCGGCCCCGATCACCGCGCAGCGCATGCGCGCTGAGGGAACGTGCGGAATCATGATTGGCCTTCCACCGCTTGCGACTCGCTGGCCACAATCACATCGGCCACGGCCGCTTCGACCGTGATCTCGGGTGACTGGCTCCCGGAGGTGGCCACCGACGTGCGCTCGCCCAGCCGGCGCTCAGTCCCCGTTCGCAAACGTCCGATGTTCTCACGATGCGTGTAGATCACAAAGGCTGCCACACACGCGGCGACGATCGACTGGGGTGTCGTCGCACCGTACTGCCACACGACGCCCACCACCAGCGCAACGGCGCCGAGCATGGAGCCGAGTGAGATAAAGCGCGTGATGGACACGACGCCGATAAAGGTGATCATGGCCATGAGCGCGGGCAGCGGCACGAGGGCAAGGAATACCCCGCTGGCAGTGGCAACACCCTTCCCCCCCCCTTTGCCGCGCAGGAACACCGGTCGCACATGGCCAATGATGGCCGCGACCCCGAACGCCATGCCCCACTGCGGATGCGAGGTGCCGCCGAAGATCGCCGGCAGAAGTCTCGGCAACAGCGCCACCGGCAACGCGCCCTTCATTGTATCCACGGCATACACGAGCAACCCCGCCTTCCAGCCCAGCGTGCGCAAGGCATTCGTTGCACCGAGATTTCCGGAACCCACCGTGCGCAAGTCTACTCCGTGCGCGCGACCCACCAGATACGCGGTGGGCAACGAGCCCAGGAGCCACGCGAGCAGCAATCCGACGGCGAGCGCGACGATCATGCGTTCTTGCGCCGCAGGACAATGCGGAGTGGGCTGCCGGTAAAGGGAAACGTCTCGCGAAAGCCGTTGTGCAGGAATCGGATGTAGTGCTCAACCACCAGATCAGGATGATTGCCGAACACCGCAATCGTAGGCGGTGCCACCTCCACCTGCGTGGCGTAGTTGAGCTTCACTTCCAACCCCGCCTGTTGCGGCGGCTGACGACGCGCCAGCAGCTCACCGAGGCGATCGTTGATCTCGCTGGTAGAGATGCGAGTATTGCGCGCGACATCTACCTCCATCACGATGTCCAGAATCTTGTTCACACGCTGGCCCGTGAGCGCTGACGTGAACAGGAACGGCACGTGCGACAGGAACGGCGCCTTTTCAACGATCGCCTTGCGAAACTTGTCGGCGCTTTTGTCTCCCTTTTCGGGATACAGATCCCATTTGTTCGCGACCAGAATCAATCCACGCCCGGCTTCCCACGCGATTGTCGCAACCTTGAGATCCTGGTTGTGAATGCCTTCCACGGCATCGACGAGCAGCACACAGATGTCAGCGCGATCGATGGCCTTGCGCGTGCGCAGCGTGGCGTAAAACTCAATGCCCTCGTCCACTTTGCTTTGCCTGCGCAGTCCGGCTGTGTCGACAAAAATCAGGTCGCGATCGTGATAGCGCATGGGCGTATCGATCGCATCGCGCGTAGTGCCCGCTTCATCGGCGACCACCAGCCGGTCTTCCTTGAGAATGCGATTGATAAATGAGGACTTGCCAACGTTCGGACGGCCGATCACGGCGACCCGCAGCGCATCGGGCACTTCTTCCGGCGCTTCGGGAATGCGCTTGATCACTTCGTCGAGCAGATCACCAGTGCTGATGCCGTTCTTCGCCGACACGGGCACGGGATCACCGGCACCGAGTTCGAAGAACTCATACCAGTTCGAATCGCGTGCGTCGTCAACCTTGTTCACGACCAGCACCCATGGCTTGCTCGCATCACGCAGCAGGTCCAGCACGCGTCGGTCGCTGGGGTGCAGCCCCGCCTTAGCATCGACCACGAGCATCAGCAAGTCGGCCTCTTCAATGGCCATGAGCACCTGCTTCCGGATCTCCAGATCCATCGGGATGCGCGGATCATCGGTGAGGCCGCCGGTGTCGACCAGCCAGAAGTGCTTGCCGGCCCAGTCCGTCTGCGCAAAGTGCCGGTCACGCGTGGTCCCTGCTTCGTCGCTGACAATCGCGCTGGTGCCTCCAACGATGCGATTGAACAGCGCCGACTTGCCAACGTTCGGGCGCCCTACGAGCGCTACGACAGGAAGGCTCATGCGGCCGGCCGCCAGGAGCAGCTACCTTCGGGGACCAACGCATCGATGAAGTCGTAGGACGGATACACCGGCATGGGAAAACTTTCGCGCACCATCACAAACGGCTCGTCGTCAAGAAAGAGGCCGTCGTCATTGATGCACTCGGCCGGAATAAGGGCGAGATCGAGGTCATGACGACCATCGAGCGCGCGGCGAATGTCAGCCCCAACCAGCAACCCTGCGGTTGTGGTGGTGGGGCCGAACAAGGAATTTTCCACCGGAATGAGCACGAAGGTCGCGCCGGTGTATTCTGTGAGCTGGTCAAGCAGTTCAGGCATGAGCGGCGCCATGGAGACGCCGGTGACCACGCCAATGCGCTGCCCATCAAGGCGCGGCAAGGTATGCAGTCCGCGCGCGATGCGTTGGCGCAGCGATGCTACGGCACCAACCCCGTTTTCGATTTGCTGAAACTCACCGTAGAACTCCGGACCGGGCAGTTCGCGACCGGCCAGAAGATACAGTTCGTCTGATCCATACACCCATCGATCGCCGCGTTCGGCGAGTGCCCGTGTGGCCCACCGCTCGACATGGTCGAGCAGCTCGCCGGACTTGGCCGGGTCCATGGACTGGCCCGTGTACAAATGCGAGAACTGCGTGAGTCCAACCGGCACGATGGCCACGTCCTGCATGGCATCGCCGAGATTCCAGAGGTCGCTCAGCGATTCCTCGAGCACTGCGCCGTCGTTGAGCCCTGGCACAATGACCATCTGGCCATGAAAGCTGATGCCGCCGTCCGCCAATCGCGTGAGCTGGTCGACGATGTTGGGAACGCGCGGATTGTTGAGCAAGACCTTTCGCGCTTCCCACGGCGTGGCATGTACCGAGACGTACAGCGGCGACAGGCGATATTCGAGAATGCGCTGAATGTCCTTTTCCTTGACGTTGCTCAGCGTGGCGAAGTTGCCATACGCAAACGAGAGTCGGTAATCGTCGTCGCGTACGTACAGCGGCTTGCGCAGTCCCTTGGGCAGCCCTTCAATGAAACAGAACTCGCAGCGATTGGCGCAGCGGCGGATGGTGGGCGGCGCAAGCACCACGCCCATGACATCTTCGGCCTCACGCTCGATATCGTACTCGACTTCGCTACCGTCGGGGAGCCGTGCAGACACAACAAATGCATCGTCGGCGGTGAGAAACTCCCAGTCGAGGAAGTCCTCAAGCGGCCGACCGTTGACGGCGAGCAGTTCGGTCCCGGGCTCAATACCGATGGCGTCGGCGATGCTTTCGGGTTGGACAGCGGTGACACGAACCATGCGAACGAAGGCCAGGCGATTCGAAGACAGAACAGAACGGGGGCCGAGACCGTGACGCGGCCCGCCCCCGCTGAGATGGATGCAAATCAGATGCATCCCAGGTGAGAAAGTTTACGAAGTCACCCGCCCGAAGTCAAGCAATAACATGGACTTCGGGCGTCCTGCTGCCACGTGTTCGCAGCCTACGGACCGGCTGGCGGCGGTCCTCTGAACTCAGTTCGCTCGACTTCCGTCTCGCGACAGCACGATGGGCTCACCGAGTCCGAGCGCACGCAATCGTGGCAACTGCGTGCGTGCGTCACCCACCACGAGCCAGATCATGCGTGCTGGATCGATGTACTGTGCGGCGAGCGCCTGAATGCGTGGCACGTCCATGTCCCGCACCACCTGCTCGCGTTGCAACACGTAGTCTGCCGGAAGGCCATAGGCGCTCATGTCTCCAAGCAGACCGAGTTTCGCGCCGAGCGTTTCGAATGCCCCGGCGTTGGCGCGCAACAGGTAGCTCTTCGTGGCGTCGAGGTCTGTATCGCTGAACTCAGGGCCATGCCGCTCTACGATGCCCTTGATAGCCTGTAGCGCTTCAAGCGTCACATTGGCGCGCACGGACGACGAGATCTGGAACGGACCAGGGATCTCCGAACCCTGGAAGCCAGAGCCGATCCCGTACGTATAGCCTCGCTGTTCGCGCAGTACTTGTGTAAGCGTGGACGCAAAGCCACCGCCACCCAGGCGGAAGTTCATGACGGTGGCCGGATAGAAGTCCGCATCGGCAGCCGCGAGCGCTGGATATCCAATGCGCAGCACCGACTGGCTCGCGTTCGGCACGTCCACGAAATACAGACCGGCGCGTTGTGGCGTCCACGTGGGCGGCGCCGGCAATGCCGGTGCCGTACCGGACCATTCGTTGGCCAGGCGAGCAACGGCGCGCTCGACTTGCGCTTGGCTTACCGCACCCGTCACATGAAATGCCGCCACCGAGGGCTTGATCGCGGTTGCGTGGTATTGCCGCAAATCCTCGAGCGTGATGGCGGCGATACTTTCCAGCGAGCCCGACGCGTTTTCGGCCAGCACATGACCGTCGTACAGCAATCGCTGGAAGACATCACCCGCCACCGACACCGGACTCGCGGCGCGCTGGCGCAGCGCATTCGCGACGCGCTGTTGCGATAGCACAAACTCGGCCGAATCGAAGCGAGGCTCAAGCAGGATTTCCTGCATCAGCGCCATCGTGGAGTCAAAGTTTCGGGCGAGCGTACTCCCGCGCACCGTGAAGCGCTGGCCACTCGCCGAGACGCTGATCGCGGCACCGAGCATGTCGATGGCCGTTTCCAGCTCGGCGGGCGTGCGCTTGGCGGTACCCGCGGTCATGCTTTCAGCCAGCAGGTTGGCCACACCAACGCGTCCCGGTGTTTCGAAGAGCTGTCCACCGCGCATGCTCAACTCGAACTGCACGAGTGGGACCTCACGATCTTCGATGCCGAACAGCGGAAGCGCGTTGGACAATTCCGTGCGCCAGACCGTGGGCGCCCTGAGCGAAGGTGACGAACCAAACGGCGGTTCGACGGAACGGTCGAAGTTTGACGCAGTCTTGACCTCACCGCGCGCGATTTCGCCGATTTCAGCTTCGGCACCAACGACAATCGGCTCTTCGACAACGGCCGCCTTGACGGATCCGGACATGGCGAGTTGCGCCTGCCCCTTGGGCACGAAGCTTGTGACGATGTGGTGCCTGCCCTTGATGTACTGGTTGTACACGCGCATGACGTCAGCATCGGTCACGGCCAGCGTTCGCCGCAGGTCCTCTTCGGCAAAACCGGGATCCTTGGCAAAGATGTTGTACTGTGCGAGCTGAAAAGCTTTGCCGATGACGGAAGAAAGACCGGCGTAAAACGCACGCTCGTAGCCTGCCTTTACGCGCTGCAGTTCAGAGGCGGAGACGCCGTCCTGTTCGAAACGTGCAAAGGCCGTTTGCTGCGCCGTCGCAACGCTGTCCAGCGACATCTCGGCAAAAGCGCGCACGGTCAGGCTCCAGCTTCCCGCCAGCTCGCCGTTGAACTGCCCCGCGCTGACCGATGGCGCAACCTTCGCGTCTTCCACCAACACCTTGTAAAACGGTGACGACTTGCCGTCGGTGAGCAACTCGGCCAGCACATCGAGGGCGTACTGGTCCGGGTGATAGACGGGCACCGTGGGCCATGTCGATGTAAGCATGGGAACACGCGCCAGATTGTCCTCATGCATGAGGCGCGGAGTCTGCGAAAGCGCCACCGCGGGCGGCGTTGGCGTGTCCGGCATCGGTGCCGACGGGATCTCACCGAAGTACTTCTCGATCCAGGCCTTGGTTTGCGCGACATCGATGTCACCGGCAACGACAAGCGTGGCGTTGTTCGGTCCGTACCACTTGCGATGGAAGTCCACCACATCTTCAAGCGTGGCGCTCTCCAGATCGGCAAGCGATCCAATTACCTGCCACTTGTACGGATGGCCCTCGGGATACAGCGCCTGGTCAATCACGTACCGATTGTGGCCATACGGCTGGTTGTCGTAGCTCTGACGCTTTTCGTTCTTCACCACCTGCTTCTCTTTGGCAACCACCGATTCGGTCACCGTATTGATAAAGAATCCAAGTTTGTCGGCTTCGGCCCACAGCGTTTTTTCCAATCCGTCTGTGGGAACGACTTCGAAATAATTCGTGCGATCGTTGCTGGTGGACCCGTTGGTGGAGCTGCCCACACGCGTCATGAGCTGATCGAGTCCACCGGGGCCAAGGTTCTCCGAATCGAGAAAAAACAGGTGCTCAAAGAGATGCGCGAAGCCGGTCTTCCCCGGCACCTCGCGTGCGGAGCCCACGTGAACGGTCATGGCGACAGCGGCAATCGGATCGGAACGATCAACGTGCAAGATGACATCAAGTCCGTTGGCTAACTCATAACGCTCAAAGGCGATGGCTACGTTGGCCTCTGACACAGCATCAGCCGGAACCCCGCGTGCACACGCGCCAAGACCGAGTGCCGCGGCGAAGAGTGAGAACGCGCGTGAGACGCCGCGCGCGTGAGAGCGCTGGCGTGAACGAGGTGACGAGTATTGATGCATGGTCATGGCCGTGGGGTCAAAAGTGGGTGTGCTACGCGCGGTACGACGCGCCGACGCCGGTGTTGAACACGATTACATCGGCGTCTGGCGAAACGCGTCCATCGCGAACCAGATCATGCAGCACGGCCATCGCGCAGCCGCCTTCGGGCGCGGCGTCGATACCGGTGCTTTCCGCCAGCTGCCGCGTGGCCAACCGCATGGTGTCGTCCGTGACGCTGGCCGCAACGCCCTTCGTTTCGCGCAAGATGCGCAGCAGCAGGCGATCTCCCAACGGCGTAGGGACACGCAGCCCGCTGGCGTACGTTTCCGGATTGATCCACGGGTCAGCGTGATCGGCGCCCGCGGCAAAGGCGCGCGCGATTGGTGCACAGCCGGCTGATTGCGCAACCACGTATTGCGGTTGCCGGGTTCCTTCCGGCAACCAGCCAGTGGCCAAGAGTTCATTGATCGCCTTCCAGATGCCCACCGTGCCTTCGCCGCCGCCTGTTGGATACACCACCACATCAGGCAGCGACCAGTCGCACTGCTCGGCGAGTTCAAAGCCCATCGTCTTCATGCCCTCAACGCGATAGGGTTCGCGCAAGGTCGCCACCGGCCACCAGCCCGACTCCTTCGCAAACTCCGCGGCCATTCGACCGGCATCGCCGATGTGTCCGTCAATGCGAACCAGCTGCGCGCCGAGCGCATCGATCGTATCAAGAATGGGACGCGGCGTGGTGCGTGGAGCAAACACCTTGACGGGAACACCTGCGGCTGCCGCATAGGCCGCGAGCGCCGCACCGGCATTGCCGGCCGTCGGCACCACAAGACCGGGGACCTTGTCGCCTCGCGCGCGTGTGACAGCGGCACTCATGCCACGCGCTTTGAACGAGCCGGTGGGATTTTGCGATTCGTCCTTGATGCGCAGCCGTCGAACGCCGATTGCCCTGGCCAGCGCCGGTGCCTCAATCAGCGGTGTAAGGCCTTCGCCGAGCGTGACCGGCTGCTCTCCCACGCGCAACGGCAGCCACGACGCGTAGCGCCACATATCCCAGCGCGCGGGAAACGTATGATCGCGTGGCACTGGCGTGTACGACGCGAAGAGCGGCTGTGCACAGGCGGGACATGTCGTCGCGCCGGCAACTGAAGCCGGCGAGGTGCCGCAGGCAGAACAAGCAAGTGTCCAGGTCATGAATCGGGAGAAGGAGGAATATCCGGGGCATCGGGCGTTGGCGATTCGGACGGCTCGAACGGCTCGGACAACTCGGGCGTCTGGGGTGGCGCCGGCAGCGGCACGCCCAACGCTGCATGCACCTTGCGCGCGATGGCACCGCCGAAGCCCGGAATACGCGCAATGTCCTCAAGCGACGCGTCGCGCACCCCCTGCACACTTCCGAACGTGTGCAACAGCGCCCGTCGTCGGCCGGGACCGACACCAGGAATCTGCAACAGCTCTGATGTAATCGTACGCGCGGCGCGCTTGGTGCGCTGAAACGTGATGGCAAAACGATGTGCTTCATCTCGCGCCTGCTGCAACATGCGCAGCGCGGGTGAGCGGCGGGGCAGCCGGATGCCATCACTGCGTCCGGGCAGAAAGATCTCTTCGTCCCGCTTCGCGAGGCTGACGATCAGCTGATTAGGCATGTCGAGCTCGCGCAGCGCAGCGACGGCAGCGCTGAGTTGTCCCTTGCCACCATCGATCACGACAAGATCCGGCAGCGGCTTCTCCTCATCACGCCGACGACGCAGAAAGCGCGACACGACTTCGTGCATTGACTTGAAGTCATCAATGCCAGCGGTGTCCTTGATCATGAACTTGCGGTACTCACTGCGCTTCGGGCGCCCATTTTCAAACCACACGCTCGAGGCGACGGTATCGGTGCCCTGCGCATGCGAGATATCGAAACAGGCGAGTGAACGCGGCAGCCGCGGCAAGCCGAGCTCGCGCTGCAGTTCGTACACTGGATCCGACGCGCGTTCGTCGGCTTCGAGCGCGGCCAGCTTGAACTCCTCGAGCAGGTGTCGTGCATTCTGATCAGCAAGATCCACCAGCGCTCGGCGCGGCCCGCGCTGTGGTACGCGCACTTGCGATCCTTCGAGCGCCTGCTCCAGCATTTCCTGCTCGGGCACCGCAAACGGCAGCAGCACATGCCGTGACCGGCCAGGCGCCGTGCGGTACCATTGCAACAAAAACGCGGTGAGCACCAAGCCGTCCTCCACGTCCTCGGCGTGTTCGAGCAATCGCTGTTCGCGCGCCAGCAACTTGCCATCACGAATGCGCAGGACGACAGCGCACGCGTCTTCGCCATCGCGCGCGTAGCCGATGACATCGCGGTCACCGCCCTCAACATCCACGACGACGGTCGGCTCCTCCATCTTCTCCAGATGCCGCAGCGCGTCGCGCAACTCGGCCGCCGTTTCAAAGTCGAGTTTGTCCGAGGCGGCGCGCATGCGGTCGCGTACGCGTGCCACGACATCGCTCGTGCGGCCATCCAGAAACGCGACCACGTCATCAATCATACTGCGATACGCTGCCTGCTCCTGCCACCCGACGCACGGCGCATGACAGCGCTTGATGAAGTAGTCCAGGCAGGGCCGCTCGGGGCGTTCTCGCGGCAGGTCGTAGTGACACGAACGCACCGTAAACGTGCGCCGCACGACGTTGAGCGCGCGGCGCATGGCACTCACATCGGTGTACGGACCAAAGTAGCGCGCCCCATCATCGGTAAGCCGCCGCGTTACAATTACGCGCGGGAACGGCTCCTGCACCGTGACCTTGATGTACGGATAGGACTTGTCGTCGCGCAGCGCCACATTGAAGCGCGGTCGATATTCCTTGATGAGATTCGCTTCAAGAATGAGCGCGTGCGCTTCACTCGGTACGACCAGTGTATCCACATCCGCGATGCGCCGCACCATGGCAATCGTGCGCGCGCTGACATGATCGAGCGCGAAATAGCTGCGAACGCGAGAGCGCAGTCGTTTGGCTTTACCGACGTACAGAATCGTCCCGGTGGCGTCTTTCCACAGGTATACGCCAGGTGACTCCGGCAAGTGCGGCACCTTGGCGGCCACCGCCTCGGGCATGCGATCGGTTGTACTCATGGGAGACGGTCGCCTCGATTGACTACAGGCGGCGTCGCTTCCGTGCTCGGTGCTTCAGGTAGCGCAGCGTGGCGCGCTCGCGGCCGGAGCCGCAGCCACCGTGCGGCCTCCGCTGATCCATCGCTCCACGAGCCGATCAGATACACCAGCGAAAACACACCAAGCACAATCGGACCTTCTACCCAGCGATGCAACGGCGGCAGCGCCCAGCGTGTACCCGCCGCCGCAGCGCCTGCGCTGACTGCCATGATGAAGATGCGAGCAAACACTCGCCGCCCCGCCAAATCGAGCATGGGTCCAAGCAGCCGTCGCACACGAGCGCTGAGCAATGTGAAATTCACCCAGGAACCAACGGCGGCACCAAGCGCAATCGTCGCGACCGCCCAGGGGTGCGACTGATACAGGTGTGCCAGCGTGGCCGCCAGCGCGATTGACACCGACACGCTCACCATCGAGAAGCGCAACGGCGTTCTATAATCCTGCGCGGCATGAAACACGGTGACGAACAGTCGATTCGACGCGAACGCGATCAGCCCGACGCTGTATGCAGACAAGGTGGCGTATACCAACGTCTGCTCCCGATCACCAAATAGGCCGGATCGCAACAACATGCCAATCACCAGGTCACCAAAGGCCAGAAAGACGAGCGCGCTCGGCACCACGTAGAACAGTATGCGAAGCCACCCCTGACTCACGCGTACCCGTGCGGCCTCGCGTTGCGCGGCCAACACTTCTCCTGTTGCATCCGCGTGCTGCACGCGAGCGAGTTCGGGAAGCGACGACGCCGAGACCGCAATACCGAACACCGCCACGGGCAGCAGCATCAGCAGATTTGCATAGTTCAATGCACTCACCGCCCCATCCTCAGGCAGCAGCGACGCAATAAATCCATCAGCGAAGCCGGAGAGTTGCACCACACCAAGCGCGCCTACCACCGGCACCACATTGCCAAGCACCGTGCGCACGTTGCTGTCGGCCCACCCAACCGTTGGGCGCAACGGTCCGGTCAGGCGCCAGACCTCAGGCAGTTGCACCGCCACCTGCAGCGCCGCACCAGCGAGCGTGGCCCACGCCAGCCACCACGCCAACTGCGACAACGATTCCGCGCGAGATCCCCATCCAGCCAACAGGACGATTTGCGCAATCGACCACATGGCCGCACTCGCATACGACATGAAAAACCGCCGATGGGAGTTCTGTACCCCGAGACACCAGCCGGAGATCACCATCAGCCCGGACATCGGGAACAGCACACGCATCAATCGCGTCGTCAACTCGGCCTTTTCACCGGCAAATCCCGGCGCCAGCACCGCGGTCAGCAGTGGCGCGGCGATGATGCCCACGATCGTCAGCAGGGACACGCCCAGCAGCAGCACGCCGAGCAACCCATTCGCCAACGTGCGCGCGGCGTGGTCGTCCGCGTGATCGCGCGATGACGCCGAGACTTCCGTGCGACCAAGCAGTGCACTGTACACCGGGACGAAGGCCGCGGAGAGCGTGCCTTCTCCAAGCAAATTCCGCAGCGCATTCGGAATGCGCTGCGCCATGGTGTAGACATCGGCTTCAGCGCTGGTGCCGAGATATCGTGCGATGAACCACGTGCGCACAAAGCCTGTGAGCCGGCTCACCAGGATTCCAGCGGCCACGAGACCGGCACTGCGTCCGGCCTGCTGCTCCCGTTCGCGAGACCGCACGTCGCCGTCGGTCATGCCGCCGGCGACTCGGGCCCCCCGACGAGTGTCCGTGCATGCTCGGCGGCAAGGTCTGTCATATCTGACAACACGCCCAGCCCGTACCGCGCGAGTGTTGGCACCAGCGACAACACGCGTTCCGGCGAACGGCCGAGTGGATAGAGTGCGGCACCGGCCAGCGCCAGATCGCGCGCCGTATTGGTTTCGCGGGACTTCACGGCGGCCAGCAAACGCCGCTCCACTCGGGCGACACGGTGTTCAAGATCGCGTGCCAATCCCTGCACGACGGTAGGCGGAACCAGTGATCCGGCGGCCGACACCGCCTGCGCGAGCGCCGATTGCTGTGCGGTGATCGTCACTCGCAGGCGCTCCATGGCGTCCGTGACATCGCGATCCATCGCAGCGCGTGCGAGGCGGGATTGCACCACGTGCGGTTCGCGCAACTCAGCCGCGTCAACACCGAGACGATCAAGCACACGATCGATGCGTGCTTCGCGCCATTGGGCGGACCACCGCGGTACCGCAACCGGCAGCGGCGTATGCAGCGCGTCGGCCACGGCACTCACCTGCGCAAAGTAGGCCAGCTCTCCCGGTCCGGCCACGTAGGACACGGTGGGCAGCAACGCGCGTTCAAGCACGGGCCGCAGCAGCACATTGGCGCCTAGCGACCCTGGCGTCGCGTGATCGGCGGTGTGCGTGGCGCGATCAAGCGGGACGCGCGTGCGTGCACCATTCACTGTTTCGAACACCAATGACAATCCGTCGACCGCCTCTACCTGCGGCGCGAACTCGTGCGCAACAATGGCCGCATTGCGGTCGCGCAGCGCCAAGTCGACAGCCGAAGCATGGTGCAGGGCGTGCGAGAGAAACGTGTGCGATGCGGTGCGTACGGCCGTATGGGACGCGTCAAGCACGGCAATGCCAAGTGGTTCAAGCATGGAGCGCAGCCACGCCACGTACGCGCCGCCAACCGTGCTCTGCTCATCGTACGCCGCATCGATGAGATCGAGCACCATCGGATCCGCGACGGAACCGCAGGCTGCACGCAGTACCGCACGCTGGTCACGCAAATCGCCCAAAGGCACATCTGCCATGGCCACACCATCGGTGGCCGGCCCGCGCAATGACAGTCGGTCAACACCGGCGTCGCCAATCACATGCGTGACCGCCGCCTCGTGCCAGTCCGCATCGTCCGTGGCGGCCCAGAACACCGGTGCGACCGGCATGCCCAATGTGTCGCGCAACACATTGGCCAGCGCGAGCGCAGACAATGCCTTGGTGAGCGTGTAGGCGGGTCCGCCAAACAGTCCGGGTTGTTGGCCGGTGGTGACCACCACGCCGTGTGCAGCGGCTTCGGCCAGTCGGGCGGATGCCACTGACCGTGCGGCTAATCCAAACGCCGGCTTGAGCGCTGTGAGCCAGTCTGCCGGTGATGACCGCACATGCGCCGCGTGCGTTCGCCAGGCGGACGGACTGTTCGGGTGACCGGTATGCCACGAAACCGGCACCGCGCCGCTCTGCACCGCGCGCGACAGCGCGGAACCGCCGAGCGATGCCGTGCTGATGCGAAGCGCCTCGGACGCGATCTGAGTACTCGCCATGCTACTTGTGGTACGGTTCGCCGCGCGCGATGGTGCCGGCGCGATAGAGTTGCTCAGCCAACACCAGACGGGCGAGTTCGTGCGGTAAGGTCCAGGGCGCAAGCGACAACCTTCGGTTGGCGCGCGTGCGCACAGCCTCACCGAGTCCGTGCGCACCGCCAATCACGAAGACAACGTCTGTCGCCTTGTCGCGAGCGTCGGTCAACGTGTGCGCAAACTGCGCCGAATCAAACGCGTCGCCGCCAGGATCGCAGGCCATCACGCGTGCCGCACCCGGGATGCGCGCGAGCAGCTGTTCTGCTTCCTGATCCAGTACTTCGGAGACGGCGCGGGCACGTGCCGACGTTTCGCGCACCTCATGCACCTCGAGCGGCCAGTAGCGTGCGGCACGTGTTTCGTAGTCGGCGATGGCCGCCGCGACTGGTCCCGCTTTGGGCCGTCCAACGACCACCACTGATACACGCACCGAGCACGCGTCCGATGATCAGGCGTAGATGCCGCGCAGCCGATGCACCGTGGCCACGCGACTGATCGACAGCATGTACGCCGCCGTGCGCATGTTCACGTTGTGCTGCGTGGCGAGTTGCAGCACGTCGCGGAAGCTGCGGGTCATAATGTCGGCCAGACGTTCATTAACCACATCTTCCGACCAGAAGTAGCCCATGCGGTCCTGTACCCACTCAAAGTACGAGACGGTGACGCCGCCGGCGTTGGCCAGGATGTCAGGGATCACGAAGACACCCTTGGCGTCGAGAATCGGATCAGCCGCTGCCGTGGTGGGGCCGTTGGCGCCTTCGCACACAACCTTCGCCCGGATCCGCGGCGCCACTTTGGTCGTGATCACGTTTTCCATCGCCGCTGGCAGCAGCACGTCTACTTCGAGCGTGAGCAAGGTGTCGTTGTCGATTGCATCGGCGCCAGGAAAACCCGCGAGCGTGCGATGCTCCTGCACCCATGCAATCGCCGCGTCGACATCGATGCCGTTGGCGTTGTGCAGCGCGCCAAACCGGTCACCGATGGCGACGATCTTGCAGCCCTCGCGCGCCAGCAATCGTGCCGCAACTGATCCAACATTGCCAAACCCCTGCACCGCCACCGTTGCTCCGTGAATCGGCAACCCGAGGTGTTCCATCGCTTCGCGCGTCACCAGCATACAGCCGCGACCT
The DNA here is from genome assembly GCA_041742675.1 of Gemmatimonadaceae bacterium. Classification (GTDB taxonomy): domain Bacteria; phylum Gemmatimonadota; class Gemmatimonadetes; order Gemmatimonadales; family Gemmatimonadaceae; genus JAABRT01. The sequence continues at coordinate 17,638 of JBGTOG010000049.1, forward strand.
GTGGCTTCACGTCGCCCGTAGGAACCGCCCATTTCAACGGGCTTGCCGGTGACCACGGCATTTTCCGTGCGACCAACGCGCATGGAGTAGGTGTCCATGACCCACGCCATCACGCGTTCGTTGGTATTCACATCGGGTGCCGGCACGTCAGTGTCGGGGCCGAGCAGTTGCATGATGCCGGAGGTATAGCGCCGTGTCAGCCGTTCCAACTCGCCGATGCTCATTTTGTGTGGATCGCAAATCACGCCACCCTTGGCACCGCCAAACGGCAGATTGACGACCGCACACTTCCAGGTCATCCAGGCAGCCAGCGCTTTGACTTCTTCCAGCGTGACCTGCATATCGAAGCGAATGCCACCCTTGGACGGCCCGCGCGACGAGTTGTAGACGACGCGATATCCGGTGAACACTTCCACGTCCCCGCTGTCGAGCTGCACCGGCACGGACACGATGAGCTGCTTTTCCGGGTGGCGCAAAATGCGGTAGATCCCAGGCTCGAGATCAAGGAGTTCAGCGGCGCGATCGAAGCGGGACATCATGGCTTCAAACGGATTGTCTTCATTCAGAAACCGATCCTTGTCCGGGTGGACAATGGAATCGGTGGGGAGTCGAAGGTCGATGGCCATGCGGCGGTTGGAGGGCCGGCTCAGCCGGCGGTGGGGCGTGAGGCACCCGTTTGATCCCGATTCGCCGTCGCAACGCGTGAGAGCGTCGCACGCAGCACATCGGCACCATGGCGTACCTCGATGATCTGTGAAAGATACCACAGGGGCACGGCGGTGCGAGGCCAAAGCGGCGCCAACTTCACAGCATCCTTGCGTGTACAGACCGCCTGCCCCGCTACTGGAAGCGCGGAGAGCATGGACTGCACATCAGCCGCAGTAAACACATGGTGGTCGGCATAACGACGCGCAATCACGCGTGCTCCGGACGCGCTCAGCGCCGCCTCGAATGACCCAGGATTACCGATCGCGCTGATGGCCAGCACATCGCGCCCCGCCAGCACATCGAGGGAAAAGCCAGGAGCAGTGCTCACACCAAGCGCCTCGCCGGCAGCAGCGGCATGCACGTGTCCTGGCATGAGCTGCACCACAGCCACCGGCAGATCGGGCGCCACTTCGCCTATTGCGCGCCGCACTGCGTCAATACGCGTCGTGAGCGCCCCTTTCGTCGTAATCACCGCTACCGAGGCGCGCTGGAGGGCCACGAGCGGCTCCCGAAACGGGCCCGCAGGCAGCAGGCGCACACGATCGGTCCAGCTATCGGCGGAGATCAGCACCAGATCCGCCTCTCGCGCCGCCTGACGATGCTGAAACGCATCATCAAGCACGGCAACCGTTGCCCCCTGGCCTGCCGCGCGCTCGATGCCGCGCGTTCGATCTGCGTCGACAACGACCGGCACGCCCGGCGACAACAGACTGTGTTCGCGCCATTCATCGTCACCATAACCGCGCAGCACAATGGCGGGGGTGGCGCCCAACGCCTGCAGCTCGCGCGCACACCACGCGGCTACGGGCGTCTTTCCGGTGCCGCCGACCGTGAGATTGCCCACGGAGATCGTCGGCAGCCGGCTTTGCTGTACGCCGATCCCGCGCGCAAAGCGCGCGTTGCGTGCTGAGACGATCCCGCCGAACAGCCACGACGCGGGCGAAAGCACAGCGCGCGCCATGGCCGCACTGGCTCCGCTCCCGGACCACACCCAGTGCGCCACGCGCGCTCCGACACTCATGCGGTCTGCCTGACGGGCCGCGCACGCTCGGCGTGCAGTGCCATGCAGCGCGACATGGCCGCTGCCATGAGCGCCTCGTAGCCTTGCGTTTGCGCCGCCGCGTCGCGAGCTGATGGCGCGGAAACGTTGACGGGCGTGTCGTACAGCACGGTGATACGCGCAAACGGCTTGGGGATCTCAAATGCATCCCACGACCGCAGTCGCCAGACGCGATCGGCGTGCGCGACCAGTGGAATCACGGCGGCACCGGTGCGCTGCGCAATCAGCAGCACACCAGGCGCCAGCTGCCGACGTGGTCCCCGCGGTCCGTCGGGCGTGATGGCAATGTCGTTGCCGGCGCGCACCAGTTGCGCGAGCTCCAGCAACGCACGCGAACCGCCCCGCGACGAGGAACCGCGTGCCGCCGAAAACTTGAACGCCGCAAGAATGCGCGCGATGATCTCGCCATCGCGATGTTCGGAGACAAGTACCGTGGCCGGCTCACCTCGATGTGCGCACAGCAACGGCAACATCTGCCCGTGCCACAGACACAGAATGATGGCGCCTTCGCCCCTCGCCTGTCGATCACGCGCCGGCGTGCGTCCGTGGATCGTGGTGCGCCATGTCGCCGCGAGCGCGCGCACCAGCAGCGTACCGAGCCGAATGGACCATCGCGTCCGCCAGTCGAGCGTTGGGGCGCTCATTGCACCAGATCGCGTGCGAACGCCGCGGCGCGCTCGCTGGCGCCCGGTGTGCCCAGGCGTGTTCGCACCTCAGCCAACCCTTCAAGCGCTTCTCGGTGCGACTGGTGCTGCGTATCCAGCAGCGGCTCGAGCGCATCGGCCATGACGGAGGGCACGATCGCATCCTGCACAAACTCGCGCGATACCTCGCGGCCAGCTACGACATTCACCAAGCCGATGTTCGGAATCTGGACCACGCGTTTGGCAATGGCGTAGCTGAGCGCACTGGTGCGATACGCAATAATGTGCGGCAGACCCGCAACGGCCGCTTCAAGCGTTGTCGTCCCGCTTTTGAGCAAGCCAGCCGTGGCCGCACGCAATACGGTAAACGACGCGCCACGCACAACGGGGAATGGGCACGTCACAGCATCGATCTCGATACCTGGCGCCGCACTCACCACCACCTGCAAGGATGGAATGCGCCGCTGCAACTCCTTCGCGGTCGCGGTAAACGGAACGAGATGACGCGCCAGCTCACTGCCTCGGCTGCCCGGAAAAACAGCCAGCACCGGATCGTGCTCGCGGAGTCCAAGTGCAGAACGCGCCGCCGCGGGTTCCAGCAACTCCGAGGCGCGATCGAGCAGCGGATGGCCAACAAACGTGGCGTCCACGCCGTGCTGACGCAGCAATGCCTCCTCAAAGGGCAGGATGACCGCCGCTTTCGACACCCAGCGTGCCAGTTTCGGCAAGCGATCCGCCCCCCAGGCCCACACTTGTGGCGTGATGTAGTACAACACGGGCACACCCGCCGCGTGCGCCGCTTCGGCCACACGCATATTGAAGCCTGGGTAATCCATCAGGATCACCAGGCCAACGGTGCCGGACGCGAGACGCGCTTTGAGTGTGCGCAGGAGACGCCAGTGACGCGGAATGTGCCGAATGACTTCCGTAAATCCAATCGCGGCGAGGCGTTCGCTATGTTCGAGCAATGTGACACCAGCCGCACGCATCCGTTCACCACCCACGCCAACGAGCGGGCGTTCGGGGTCTGCGCCAATCAAGGCGCTGGCAACTTTCGCGGCGTGCAAGTCGCCGGACGGTTCGCCGACGACAAACAGAATCTCACGCACGGTGGCTGTCCGCCGCTCCGCCACTCGTTGTTGGCGTGAGCGTGCGTTCAATCTCGCGCATGATCCGCAGCGCAACCGACAGGGCTTCGCGCCCTTCTTCACCGGTGACCGCGATCGGCGCACGCCCCGCCACCGCGTCCACGAACTGTTCCAGCTCCAGCTTGAGCGGCTCCGCCTCCGGTGCATCAAGCGGCACGTACTCGACAAACTCCTCAAGCGCGCGCGGCTGCGCCGCAAACTCTGCCGGATCGAGGTTCTCCCGCAATCGATAGAACTCGCCGGTGCCCGCCGCGAGATCAAGCGACAGATAGCCACTGCGCTGGAAAATGCGCAGCTTGCGCAATCGCTCGCGTGACACGCGGCTGGCCGTCACGTTGGCCACGGCACCGTTCTCAAAAGCAATGCGGGCGTTGGCAATATCCAGCTGCGGCGTAAGCACGGGAATACCCGTGGCCTGCACATCCTGCACGCGAGCGCCCACAAGGGTACGTACCAGATCGATGTCGTGAATCATGAGATCGAGCACGACCGCCACATCCGACCCACGTGGGTTGAACGGCGCCAGGCGATCACTCTCGATGAACCGCGGTGCATCAACGAACGGCATCGCCGCACGCACCGCGCGATTGACTCGCTCTACATGTCCCACCTGCACCAGCACGCCGGCCGCACGCGAACGCTCAAGCAGGTCGTCGGCTTCTTCGAGGGTGACGGTAAAGGGCTTCTCGACAAACACATGGCGACCACGCGCAATTGCTGCCGCCGCGACGGTGTGATGCGCCGTCGTGGGCACGACAATCGAGACGGCATCCGCCGCGTCAAGCAACGCATCAAGCGTGGGGTGCGCGACGACGCCGAGCTTCGCCGCAATCTCCGACGCGCGGGTCGCATCCGTATCGTACAGCCCGACAAACTGGTCCCCAACAAGGTCGCGCAAAATGCGCACGTGATGCTGGCCGAGTGCGCCCGCCCCGATCACCGCGAAACGTGCTGCCATCAGAACCCGACTCCGCGTTCGCTCTGCTCAACGAAATCCAGAAAGCGCGTCACCTCGGGCAACGCCTCGCACTCGGCGCGCGCACGGATCAGTCCCTGCGACACATTGTGCTCCGAACGAAACATGAGCCGATAGGCGCGCTTGAGTTCTTTCACCACGGCGTCCGGAAATCCATTGCGTTGCAATCCCACACTGTTCAAACCAAACAGTTTGACCGGGTTGCCCACGGCCTTCACATACGGTGGGACATCCTGCGCCACGCGCGAACAGCCGCCCACAAATGCGTGCATGCCGATGCGTACAAACTGGTGCGCCGCGCACAGACCGGAGATGGTGGCGCGGTCTTCAACAATCACATGACCAGCGAGCTGCGTCCCGTTGGAAATGATCACACCATCGCCAAGCTGACAGTCGTGCGCCAGATGCACGTAGCTCATGAGAAAGCAGTTGCGGCCAACGGTGGTCACCAGCGAGTGCGAGGTGCCACGATTGATCGTCGCATACTCCCGCACCACGGTATCGTCACCAATCTCCACGCGCGTGTGCTCACCACGATACTTGAGATCCTGCGGATCACCGCCCAGCACCGACCCCACGCCGATGCGCACGCGCTGACCGAGCGTCACATCCCGCTCGAGCGTTGCCCGCGGCGAGAGCACCACGCCGTCACCCAGGACGCAGCGCGGTCCCACCATTGACCACGGCCCGATTTCCACGTCCTGCCCCAGCTCCGCCGACGGATCGACGATGGCTGTGGGATGAATGCGCGCGGTCATCGATCGCGGATCATCGCCGCCATATCTGCCTGCGCCACCACGTCGCCTTCGACGTAGCCGATGCCGCGCATCTTGCAGGTGCTGCCTCGCAGCTGCAGCACTTCGAGCTCGAACCGGATCTGATCACCAGGCCGCACGGGCCGCCGGAACTTGATGTTGTCGAGCGACATGAAATACACCACCTTGCTGCCGGGATCCTCAATGGTGCGCATCAGCAGCATGCCGCCCACCTGCGCCATCGCTTCCACAATCAACACACCCGGCATGATCGGATGCCCGGGGAAATGCCCCTGAAAAAACGGCTCGTTGATGGTGACATTCTTGAGCCCCACGATGCGCTTCCCCTCTTCGATCTCCAGAATGCGATCGACGAGCAGAAACGGATATCGGTGCGGCAGCACCCTCATGATGTCTTCGACAGAATACACGGCGGACTCCCGCACAGCGGTACGAACAAGTTCCCGGACAAACGCAACAGTGCCGCGATGACTCGGGCGATGAGCAACGATTCGCGCGCGCACACGCGCGCCGGTCAACATAAGGTCTCCGACACAGTCGAGCGCCTTGTGGCGCACAAACTCATCGGCCCAACGCAGCGGGCCATTGCGCAGCCCGTCCGCATCCAGCACCAGCGCATTGTCCAGCGACACGCCCTGAATCAGCCCCTGCGCGCGCAACGCCTCCACCTCATGCATGAACCCGAAAGTTCGCGCCCCAGCCAGCTCGTGCGCAAACCTTGGCGGTGTAATGCGATAGTGGCCGGCCTGCTCTCCAATGAGCGGATGCGGAAACTCAATCTGAACGGACAGGTCAAAATCAAGCGACGGCCAGGCCTCGTACACCGACTCGCCGTCGACCACGCGCAGCGGCTGCTGCAAGATCAACCACTCGGGTCGGCCACCATTGGCAACGATACCCGCTTTCACCAACGCGGCCAGGAACGGCGCCGCACTGCCGTCCATGATCGGCGGCTCAGCGGCGTCCATGGCGATTTCGAGATCGTCGAGATGCAGCGCGCCCGCGGCCGCCAGCACGTGCTCCACGGTGTGCAGCGCCTCTGGTCCCGTCCCAAGTTGCGTGCGACGCTGCGCCTCCACGGCCACGCGTATCACGGCCGGTACCGTCGGCGCATTGGGAAGATCGAGCCGACGGAAATACACACCGGCACCTGTCGCCGCGGGCCGGAACTGTAACCGACACGGCTGGCCGAGATGCAGGCCAACGCCGCTTACCTCAACCGGGCGCGAAATGGTGCGACGCTCGCCGGTGATCGGCAGTTTGGGAAGCGTGACCATCCAGTCGCCGTGCCGCTCGGTCGCGGCCTCGCTGCGCGTTGATGCGGTCGACGCCACACCGGTGCGCACCAGCGGGGATTGCCTCCCAGGCGCAATCACGATTCGATGTCCCGAGTGGGCACGTCACGGGTGTTCGCGAGCAGACGCTCCAGCGGACGCATAACCGCCGCAAGGCGGTGCAGCGCCGCACTCGCCTTGAGCTGCTCGCGATGGGGACGAGCGGGATAGCCAGACCACGTTTCACCAGCCGGCACGTTGCCCACCACCCCCGCCTGCGCGGCGAGTGTGCTCCCCGCCCCGACGATCAGATGCCCCGCCAGTCCCACCTGTCCACCGAGTTGCACGCCGTCTTCTACACGCGTTGAACCCGCAATCCCGACCTGCGAGGCGATCATGCAGCCGCGGCCGATGCGGACATTGTGCGCGATTTGCACCAGACTGTCGATCTTTGTTCCGGCGCCGATAATGGTGTCATCAATGCTGCCGCGATCGACACAACTGTTGGCACCAATTTCCACATCCTCGCCAAGGACGCAGCGCCCAACGTGCGGTATACGTTGCACGCCGCCCGCCTTCGGAACCCAGCCAAAGCCTTCACGCCCAACGCGCGCGCCAGCATGCAGCACCACTCGCGCGCCGAGCTCCACGCGCGGGTAGCAGGTGACATGCGAGTACACACGGACATCATCACCGAGCACGCTGCCCTCGCCAATCACAGAGTGCGAGCCAATCCACACGCGCTCGCCCAACACCACGCCACGCTCCACAATCGCGAACGCCTCGATGCTGACGTTGTCACCCATGACCACATCGTCCGCGACGCTCGCTGTGGCGTGCACCCCCGGCGGGCGAGTCGCTGGACGATGGAAGTGCGGGAGCACGGCGAGCAGCGCCTCCATGGGCCGCTCCACCACAATGCGCGCGGACGGTGATCCGGTCTCGTCGCGAAACTCCGAACCCATGAGCACCACACCGGCGCGAGTTTCGCGAAACCACTCGGCGTAGCGCTTGTGGGAAAGAATGCTGAGCTGATCGCGGCGCGCGCGGTCGAGCGCGGCCACACTTTGCACCGTCGCGTCAGCGGCGCCGATCAGCTCTCCGCTGACCAGTGCCGCAATTGCGCCGGCGGTGACGGACTGCTGCCCGTCACCGCCGATACGCTCCAC
>JBGTOG010000068.1:0-3113 GCA_041742675.1 Gemmatimonadaceae bacterium
ATTGACCGCCCAGTAGCGTTCGGTGCGTGTGCGCTGCCAGGCTTCCCGCACGATAGCGAGATCAGCTCGAGCCCAGAGCACGGTGGACGCCCGAAACTCCGTCGACGCCAGCGTGGTCGGCTCGCCGGCGAACGGTGCGGCTAGCAGCTGGATGCGATCACGAATGCCATCCACGGCCACAGTATCACTGCGCGGTGCGTCTGACCACACCAGCGTGGCCGGCTCGTCCGCGCGCCAGCGAATGCTGCGCGGACCCTCGGCCACCACATCACCACCCCACGGTACACGCTCGCGGAGCGGCAACTCGTGCACACGACGCACCTCGGTGCCCGTCATGTCCCACACGGCAAACGTCGTGGGGAAGAAGCTGGCCGGCACGACATACGAGAACGGTTGATCCATCGTGGTGACGAGCACGAAGCGGCCGTCCGGACTCGATGCGGCGGAGGCGTGAATTCCCGCGCTGCCGATCTCCGTGACGGTGCCATCCAACGTGAGTCGTGCCAGTTGGCTGCGCGCATAGTGCGCAAAGACCGCCGCGTCGTGCGGTGTCTTGAGCAGATCCTGATATGTCGCCACGCGATCAGCGCTGCCGCCCTCCGATTCCTGAATGATCGGTCCGTTCGGCGTGGTGGGTTCGGTTGGCGCCGCGCCTCGCGCCGAGGGCACGAACTTGCAGAGCAACGCATCTTCAGCGCCGATCCAGTTGCACGGGGATCCAAGCACGGCGTTCAGCGCACGGTTCGACAACTGCCGTGCCGCGGCCGTCGCGACATCAGCCACAAAGGGATAAATCGCGTCCTGCGTTGTAACAGTGAAAAAAATGCGATCACCTGATGGTGACCAACTGGTATTGCTGATTGGACCGCCGGTAGTGTCCGCGCCCATTGGCCACGGAATACGCACGGCGCGCGCATCGCCGCCGCCTACCGATTGAATTGACAGTGCGCGTACACCACTTCCGCGCGACGGTCCGTTCGAGCGCGGATCGAAACGCAAGCCAGCCAGTTTGAACTCGGGCGCGGCCACTTCAACGATGGACGGATAACCGGGCCGCTCGGTCAACAACATGGTAGTGCGACTCGGGCTCACGCTCACGCCAGGCGTTGGCGGCGCGTCGAGAATCGCGGCGATGGACGGCACGGGCTGCTGATATCCACTTTGGGCGTCGGCGCGCATCGCGCCAAGTGTGATGGCAGCGATACCAAGCATCAACGGTGCGAAGCTCAGGCGGGTCAGATCAAAATGTATCGCGCAGGCGATCAGCGGGCGCAGTGGGCGATCGGCACACAAAGCCATTCAACTACCTCCGAAATGGGAACATCGGCTCATCACACCCCGAAGCCTACAGCGTCGGGGGCCGGTTGCGCGAGATATCTCGTGAGAACCGCACGGCAATCCGAGCCGCAGGCCCTACCATTCGACGCAGCATCGCCCATGATCGGCGCGTCGGCGGACGAAAGCAGCCCCGGCATTGATTATGTTTGGAAGTTGCCCTGACCCCGATGCCAGAACATGACCGCTGTTGAGACTGCCACCCCCCCGCTGCACCCGGAAATCGCCCGTCGCCGGACGTTCGCGATCATTTCGCACCCGGACGCCGGCAAGACGACGCTTACGGAGAAGCTGCTGCTGTATGGTGGCGCGCTGCATCTGGCTGGCACCGTCAAGGCGCGTCGCGCGGAACGGCATGCGACTTCGGACTGGCTGGCGATGGAAAAGGAGCGCGGAATTTCCGTGACGACCTCGGTACTGCAGTTCGACTACCATGGGTTTCGCGTCAACCTGCTGGACACGCCCGGTCATGAAGACTTCTCCGAGGACACGTATCGAACCCTCGTGGCGGCCGACTGTGCGATCATGCTCGTGGACAACCGCAAAGGTGTTGAAGAGCGGACGCGACAGTTGTACGCGGTGTGCCGTCGACGTCGGTTGCCGATTTTTGCCTTTGTGAACAAGTGTGACCGTGTTGGTCAGGACCCGCTGGAACTGCTGGGCTTGCTCGAACAGGAGCTCGGTCTGCCAGTCGCGGCCGCGATGTGGCCTGTCATGCAGAACGACACACTGCAGGCCGTGGTCGATCGTCGGCGGGGTGTGGTGCACTGGTTTCAACGCGGCGGTGACCACGGTGCATCGCGTGTGGCGGTGGAAACGTCACCGCTCTCGCACGAAAACATTGCCAAACACACCAGCACGTCGGTTGCCGACCGCACGTTCGAAGAACTCGCGCTGCTCGACGCGGCCGGCAATCAGCTCGATGATGCCGCGATCACCGCCGGAGAACTGATTCCGCTCTACTTCGGCAGTGCGCTGACAAACTTTGGTGTGGAACCGTTCCTCGACGACTTCCTCCGTCTGGCACCCGTACCCGCCGCGCGCAACGTCGCCGATGGTGTGGTGCATCCCGGTGATGAGGCGTTTACGGGCTTTGTGTTCAAGATCCAGGCAAACATGGACCCCAAGCATCGCGACCGCATCGCGTTTGTGCGTCTGTGCTCGGGGCACTTTGAGGCGGGATTACAGGTTACGCTTGGCCGGACGGGGAAGAATCTGCGACTCAATCTGCCGCAGCAGTTTCTGGCGCAGGTACGCACGCACATAGAAGACGCGTGGGCCGGCGATGTGATCGGCGTGCACGATCGTGGCAACCTGCGAATCGGCGATGCGCTCTACACGGGCAAACCGGTGGTCTTCGATGACATTCCGCGATTCCCCCCGGAGCACTTTTCACGGATCACCGTCAAGGATCCATTGCGTCGACCGCACCTCGATACGGGGCTGCGGCAGCTCGCCGAAGAAGGCGCCATCCAGCTCTTCCGCGGCGATCCGCAGGCCAGCGTGCCGGACATCGTGGGTGCCGTCGGACTCCTGCAGTTTGATGTATTGACCCACCGGCTCGAACACGAGTACGGCGTGCCGGCGAAACTCGAATCGCTCGGCATGTCGCACGCGCGCTGGATCAGCGGCACCGCAGAGGCGATGCGCAAGGCCACGTCCATGCGCGATCGTATGGTGCTCTACGACCAACGTGGGGCGACGGTGTTGTTGTTCGCGAACTCGTTCTCGATGCGGTGGGCGGAGCGCGAAAGCGAGGGGCTGGTGATGCGCGAGTT
>JBGTOG010000082.1:0-11690 GCA_041742675.1 Gemmatimonadaceae bacterium
CCGTCGGCGAGGCAGCGGACGCAGCCGCCTTTATCGCCGGCGTCGCCAGCGGCGTTGGCGCGCGCTGACCGCGACTCAGCGTGCGGAAGTTGAGCTCAAAGTCCGCCGGACGCGTGGCCGCACTCAACGCGACCTCAAACGTGATCTCGCCGTCGTTTACCAGCTGCGTGAGATGCTGGTCAAACGTCTGCATGCCGTACTGCACATGCCCGTCGGAGATGTAGTCGCGGATCTCGCCCACGCGGTTGTCGATGATCAGGTCGCGAATGGTCGGCGTCACGATCATGACTTCGCACGCTACCGCGCGGCCCTGGCCGTTCGCGCGTGGCAACAGCCGCTGCGAAATCACGGAATGCAGCGACTCGGCGAGACGAATGCGCACCACGGACTGCTCTTCCGGCGGAAACATCGCCACCACGCGCATGATCGTGCTCTGCGCATCTGGCGTGTGCAGCGTGGAGATGAGCAAATGACCGGTTTCCGCCGCCTTCATGGCCGTATCAATCGTTTCCGCGTCGCGCATTTCACCAATCAGGATCACATCGGGATCCTGACGCAGTGCCGCGCGCAGTCCCATACGGAACGTATCGGTGTCGATTCCGACTTCGCGCTGCGTGATGGAGCTGCGGATATCGCTGTGCAGGAACTCAATCGGATTCTCGAGCGTGACGATGTGTCGCTCGTAGTTGGCGTTGATGGCGTTCACCATCGCCGCCTGCGTGGAGCTCTTGCCGGAGCCGGTTACGCCAGTGACCAGCACCATGCCGCGCTCGGCGTGCGTGATGCGCTCAATCACTGACGGCAGTCGCAGTGCCTCAATTGTAGGCACCTGCTCCGGAATCACGCGCATGACAATCGAATGCGAACCACGCTGACGCATGATGTTGACACGGAAGCGTCCCACACCTGGCTGCGCCCACGAACAATCGTGATCGCGCAGTGTGTCAATCGCCTGGCGATCGGACTCGGACTCGATCAGGTGCAGCGCGATTGAGCGCGTCTGCTCGGCGGTAAGCGCCTGCTTCGTGAGCGCGACAAGTCGGCCATCGATGCGCGCACGCACGCAGTCGGCGGCCTTGATGTGAATGTCCGATGCGCCGCGATCAACAGCGGCCTTGATGATGCGTTCGATTGCCACGTCTCGTGCCGCCCAGTGCAATGTGCTCTGGAGACTGATGCGTGACTCACTCGCGCATCAATAGCCAGCCGCCGGATCGACAACGTTGCGCAGCGGTTCGCCCGCTACAAAACGCTGCCAGTTGTCTTGAAACAATGAAAGCGCCCGCCCCCAATGACGAGCCGGCGAGACCCCGGAAACATGCGGTGTGATCAATACGTGCGGATCACGCCACAACGGATGCTCGTGCGGCAGTGGCTCACGACGGAAGACATCGAGAAACGCACCGCGCAGGTGTCCCGTCGCCAACGCGTTGACCAATGCGTCCTCGTCCACCAGCGCGCCACGCGCCACATTCACGACGATTGCGCCATGCGGGAGCAACGCGAATCGACGTGCGTCCATCACACCGCGGGACAAGGCTGTCAGCGGCGCGGCCAGCACGACAAGATCCGCGGAAACAAGCAGCTGATCGAGACGATCCGGGCCATGCACGTAACGGAATCCGTCGGGCACGCCGAGCTCAGGACGGCGTCGAACCCCGGTGCACTCCGCACCGAGTGCGCTCAGCCGACGGGCCACCGCCGAACCAATGCCGCCGGCGCCAATCACCAACACACGCAGATCGGCCACTTCGCGCAGTGGCCACTCCGGTGTTTGAAACGCTTGTTTGTCCCACGTCGCGCTGGCTTGCAGACGCACCGCAATGTCCACGCCGCGCACAAAGTGCAGCACACCCGCCAGCACAGAATCCGCCATCGCCTCGGCGTACACACCCGCGCTGTTGGTGAACAGCAGTCCGGCCGAGAGCAGCTCCGGTGAGATGGACTTACCCACGCCTGCCGACGCGCTGTGCGCCCACTTGAGCCGCGGCGCGGCGTCCACCACCGCCGCCGAGAGGCCGTAGCCGAAGTAGACCTCAGCGTCGGCGACCTCAGCGAGCGTCTCGTCACTTACAGTATTGGTGCCGTCTCCACTGGAATCGGTGGCTGACTGCACCACATGCACCTGCCAACCATCTGGTGCCGCTCCGCGCAATCGCGCAGCGCCTTCCGCAGGCAACGCCATTGTTGGCGCCGAGCTTTGCAAATCAACCACCAGTTTGCGCATTACGGTGCACGTAGTGTGTCGAGTCCCATACGCGACTTCACTTCACGCATGGTGTCCTGCGCGATCGTGCGTGCGGTACGTGCGCCATCGGCGAGCGCGTCGAGCACACGCGATGGTTCGTCGGTGAGCAGTTGTGCGCGCGTACGAATCGGCGTGAGCTCCTGCAGCATGTTCGCGTGCAGCACCTTCTTGCAATCAATGCACCCCCACGCCGCGGTGCGACAGTTGGTGTCAACTTCGGCCACCGTGTCGGCCGGGGAGAATGCCTTGTGCAACGAGAAGATGTTGCACACCTCAGGCCGGCCGGGATCGGTTTTGCGCACGCGCTGCGGATCGGTGACCGCAGGGCGCAGCTTCTGCCATATTTCATCGTCACTTTCCAGCAGACCAATAGTATTGCCAAGTGACTTGGACATCTTGGACTTGCCATCGAGTCCGAGAATGCGACGTGTTGGTGTGAGCAGCGCCTGCGGTTCCGGAAAAAAGCCTTCACCAAAGCGGCTGTTCCAGCGACGCGCGGTATCGCGCGAGAGCTCGAGGTGCTGCACCTGGTCTTCGCCCACGGGCACCTTATCGGCGCGGTAGAGCAGAATGTCAGCGGCCTGCAGCACAGGATACATGAGCAGTCCAGCCGGAATACTCTCCATCGTACCCGACTTGTCCTTGAACTGCGTTTGCCGCTCAAGGTCACCGAGTGGTGTATTGGTAGTGAAGATCCACGACAGCTCGGTATGTTCGGGAACATCACTTTGCACGAACAGCGCGGCGTGTTCGGGGTCAACACCCGCGGCGAGCAGCGAGCGGGCCATATCCCAGCGACGCTGGCGAAGCAGCTCGGGATCGTAGTTTCCGGTGATGGCGTGGTAGTCGACCACACAGAAAATGGCGCCGGAGAACTGGCGCTGCAGCGCGACCCAGTTTTTGATTGCGCCGAGGTAGTTGCCGATGTGGAGTTCGCCGGATGGCTGGATGCCACTGAAGATTCGAGTCATGTCACAAGGCTAGGAGCAGGAGAGCATGCGTGCAAGCGAATAGTGAATCCGAACCTGTTGAACTCAATGCGGAGCGTGACCGGCGGGTCGCGAGCGCGATGCAGTTGCGCGATGTGGCGCTGGAAGCGGCCCGCGCCGGCGCAGCGGTGGTGCGATCGCACGCGGCCTCGGTGCAGGGGCTGTCCTGGGAGGTGAAGAGTCCGTCCGACTTTGTGAGCCTGGTGGACCGGGACGCGGAGTTGGCGGTTCGCGAGGTGATCGCTCGGCGTGTACCTGAGGCGGTGTTGCTGGGCGAGGAGCTGTCGCCGGACACCGATGTTTCACGTGGTATCGCGTTTGTGGCAGACCCGCTCGATGGCACGACGAACTTTCTGCACGGCTTCCCGTGGTATGCCACCAGTGTTGGTGTCATGCACGACGGCGTTTTGTGCGCCGGTGCGATTGTGAATGCGGCCACCGGCGAGGTGTTCATCGCGGCGGTGGGGGCCGGCGCACAGCGATGGGCGCCGGATGGCAGCGGTCCGCACGCGGTGCACGTCTCGCCGATTCAGGATCCCATGCGTTCGCTGATTGGCACCGGATTTCCATTCAAGCATGTGGCGCATTTGCCGCACTATCAGCAGCAGTTTGCGGCGATTGCTGCGAGCACTGCTGGTATGCGACGCGCGGGTGCGGCGGCGCTCGATCTGTGCGATGTGGCCTGCGGGCGCTTTCAGGGATTCTGGGAGCTGGAGTTGGCGCCGTGGGATGTGGCGGCCGGCATTCTAATTGTGCGGGAGGCGGGTGGTCAGGTGACGGATTTTGAGGGTATGGATGTGGGCGTGGTGCACGGGCCCATTGTGGCCAGCAACGGGGTGATGCACGAGTGGTTACTCCGGGCGCTGGCGACGAGTTGAGGCCACCGCTCCGTCTTGGCGCTCGTCCCAAAACTGGATAACGTGATCAGCTACCGTGCTGCTGGCGCGGATCCCTTTCCAGAGGCTCTGTCATGCATCACCTGACACCCCGTCGCCCGTCCCCGCTCGAGCTCGTCCTGCCTGCGCTGCTCATGCTGGCCTGCGCCTGCACGGATCTCGACGTCGCGAACCCGAACGAACCTGACCGCCTGCGCGTGCTCGGCACCCCGGAAGCGGTGGCCGAGGTGGCTCACAGCTCGGTCAATCAGTGGTGGCGTACGTCCACGGACTACGCTCCCTACATGATGGTCGAGGCAACGGCCGACGCGGTGACGGGCAACTGCTGCTGGGTGCGCTGGAACAACACGGAACCGCGCGTACCGTACCACAACGTGGTTGGCAGCGGTGATGAGTACATCGCACACAGACCGTGGCGCGATAACCACAAGGCACTGTCCGATGCGGCGGATGCGCTGGCGGCGCTGGACCGCGGCATCGCGTTTGCAGGAGACGTGAACGCCACCGAGTCGATGCGCGCTGCCGCGCTGTGGACCGTGGCGGCGTCGTATATGAATCTTGCGTTGTTGTTTGATTCAGCCCAGGTGAATGTGGGCACCACCGAGGCGCTGCAAGCGCCAGCGCTACGCGGCTACAGGGATGTGCGCGACTCGTCGTTGGCGTACTGGAATCAGCTCATAGCGTTAACCGCCAACAAGTCGTGGCAGTGGCCCTCGAGCACGCTGCCGCTGGCTGCAGGTCCGGTCACGGCAAGCACACTCAATCGGATTGCGCGAACAATGGCCGCGCGCACGCTGGTGCTCAGCGCGCGCAGCGCCGAAGAGAACGCACTCACGAACTGGCCGCAGGTGCTGTTGTACGCGGACGGGGGCCTGACCGGGAACGGCGTTTCGGACATGGACTTCGCTGTTGTGTACGACAATGATCGCTGGATCAATTTTTACCAGATGTACGGCTCCGATCACACACGGTTTCGTGTGGATCAGCGCCTGATTCATCGCATGGCGCCGAACATACCGGTGACTTTCACCGGTCTCACTGCGCAGCCGCGTCCCGAACCGCAGGACAACCGCCTCGCGATTGCCAACTTGCCGTGCAACCCGCGACCTGAGGAATGCACCGAGGGAATGACGGCCGACTTTGTGTATGTGGAGGGCGTGATCGGCGATCCGTCGCGCGGTGTGTACATGCAGTCGCCGTTTTTTCATCGTCGCTATCGCTCGGTCGGCTGGCACGTTCCGGCAACCGAGCGCATGGGCCGACCGATGGTGCATGTGCTCGCGGCCGAGAATGATCTGATGATCGCTGAAGCGCTGGCGTGGACCGGTGGTAACCACGCCCGAGGCGCAGCCCTGGTGAACAAGACGCACGTGACCCGTGGCGGTCGCCCCCCCATTGGCGCGAGCGCTGCGCAAGTGCGAGCTGGCGTGGAATACGAGCGGGACGTCGAGCTGTACAACACTGGCGGTATTGCGCTGTTTGATCGCCGTCGTGTGAACGGCCTGCAGGCCGGCACGCTCCGGCATCTACCCGTGCCGGCGGCGGTGCTCACGCAAATGGGACGGTCGATGTATACGCACGGCGGGTTTCCCTGATGGTGGTGGTGACAGGCGCGTGGCGCAGCACACATCAGCGGAAATGCCTTAGATTTGTTTGAATGGAGCGACGAATCGTTGTTCACCCCTCGCACAATGCAGCCGCCGCAGCGGACCGCGCGGAGTTACGGGCTATGAGCCCGCAGGCGAGGCTCAATCGCTTGCTGGCGATGCAGCAGGCTCACCGGGAGCGACTGGGAGATGCTGGACGAGGACTTGCGCGAGTTGCTCGCGTGTTTGACCGCGCACCACGTTGAGTATCTGGTGGTTGGCGGTCACGCTGTAGCGTTTCACGGTTACCCGCGCTTCACCGAAGATCTCGATCTGTACGTTCGCGCCGATCCCCAAAACGCCAGTCGGATACTGGCGGCGCTCGCAGCGTTTGGTTTTGGCCAAGTTGGCCTCACTGCGAATGACTTCACAGCCGATGACCGTGTGATTCAGCTCGGTCGCGCGCCCAATCGCGTCGACCTGCTGACGCGGCTATGGGGCGTGGATTTCGCAGAGGCGTGGTCTCGCCGAGTGGAAGGGGAAATTGATCGTATGCCAGTGGCGGTGCTTTCACGAACGGATTTGATTCGCAATAAGCGCGCGACTGGACGTCCGCAGGATCTGGCCGACGCTGCGGCGCTCGAAGCGCTTGTGGAGCGCGACGATTAGCATTCGTCATCCCCATCGTGCGTTCGCGCGCTCCTTCTCGTCTTCACGCAGCGGGGACCAGGGAGCCGCGTTCTGGCCGCGCGGAACATGAATTGCAAGGAGCCACGTGCGAATGAGCAAGGAAAAGACTGTGCTGAAGGAGACTCCATCCTTTGAGTCCGGGGAGGCACGACGCTGACGTGAGCGCCACTCATCGCGCCCCGCTCATCGAATGCGTCCCCAACTTTTCCGAGGGACGTGACCTCGCTACCATCCACGCCATTCGCGATGCGATCGCGGCCGCACCAGGCGCGCACGTACTCGACGTCTCAAGCGATGCGTGGCATAACCGCTCGGTCATCACGTTCGTTGCGCCGTTAAGCGAAGCGCTGCATGCTGCGTTTGCTGGCGTGCGTGAAGCCACGGCGCGCATCGACATCACGGAACATCAGGGCGTGCATCCCCGGCTCGGCGCGACTGACGTGCTCCCGTTTGTCCCGCTCGATGGCGCCACCATGCACGATTGCATCGCGCTGGCGCACGATCTCGGTGAACGCGTGGCCAGTGAACTGTCGATTCCGGTGTACCTGTACGAGCGCGCGGCCACACGCCCCGAGCGTGTGAATCTGGCCGAGATTCGCCGCGGCGGCTACGAAAGCATTCGCGATACCATTGCCACCGATCCCTCGCGGACTCCGGACTTTGGTCGTGCTATGGTACATCCGACGGCCGGCGCCATTGTGATTGGTGCGCGTCCGTTTCTTGTCGCCTACAACGTGTACCTCGGCGATGCGAACAACATGTCGATCGCGCGCGAGGTAGCGGCGAGTGTGCGCGCGTCTAACGGAGGCGTGGAAGGCATCAAGGCGCTCGCACTCGAAGTGGACGGACAAGCGCAGGTGTCAATGAATCTGGTGGCGATTGATCGTACCGCCGTTCTGCAGGCGTTTGGCGCCGTGGAGCGTGAAGCGGCTGCTCGCGGTACGGCGCCCACGTGGAGCGAGATTGTGGGACTGGTGCCCACGCGGTGCTTGAACGATGAGATCGCGCTGCGCATCAAGCTGAGAGTTGACGACTGGCAGTCGCTGTTGCTTGAAGCGCGCGTGCGGGCGCTGGTGTAGCGCCTAGGCCCCAGCCGGCCCCGTCAGAATCCGCGGCCCATTCTCCGTGACCGCGATCGTATGCTCAAAGTGCGCGGACCGCTTGTTGTCGGCCGTGACCACGGTCCACTTGTCGGCGAGCGTGCGCGTCTTTGCCGTACCCACGTTCACCATTGGCTCGATTGCGATGGTGAGCCCCGCGACCAGCTTCTTGCCGCGCTTGGGTTTGCCGTAGTTGGGGATCTGAATCTCTTCGTGCGGCGCAAAACCTACGCCGTGCCCAACCAGCTCACGCACGATTGCAAATCCCGCGGGCTCTACGACCGCCTGAATCGCCGCGCCAATGTCGCCCACATGATTGTCTACCGTGGCTGCCGCGATGCCCGCCGCGAGTGAACGCTCCGTGACCTCAAGCAGGCGCTGCGTGACTTCGTCGACGTCACCGACCGGGTGCGTAATCGCCGCATCGGTAAACATGCTCTCGTACTTGACGCCGATATCAATCGTGATGATGTCGCCGCTTGCGAGCACACGCTTGTTGCTCGGGATGCCATGTACGATTTCTTCGTTCACCGAGATGCACACGGCGCCCGGAAATCCGTACAGGCCCTTGAACGCGGGCTCCGCACCGGCGTGATCACGAATGAACGCCTCGGCGAGCCGATCGAGTTCACCGGTAGAGACACCCGGAGCGATCTGCTGGCGGAGATACGTGTGCGTGGCCGAGAGAATGGCACCACCGCGCGCCATCGTATCGATCTCACGCGGTGATTTGAGCTGTAGCCCCTGCGTTAGTGAGCCAGTAGCCATGTCAGCGTGCGGGACCGAGGCCCGCAATCGCGCGCGCCTCGACTTCGTCGAGCGAGCCGACGGCATTGATCGCCACCACGCGCGCGCCATGCCGACGATACCACTCGATGACCGGCTGCGTCTGCGCCGCAAACACGTCGAGTCGCTTGCGCACGGCTTCCGGCTCATCGTCCGCACGGCGAATGAGCACTCCGTTGGATCCATCGGGGCACTCACACGGCTCACCAGGCTCACGGCCAAAAAACGGACGTTGGCACGCGCTGCATGTGGTCCGTCCACTCAGCCGCCGTACCAACTCTTCCGTCTCGACATCGAACAACAGCACCGCATCCAGCTCACGATCCACCGACGCGAGCATGTCGCGCAGTCCTTCGGCCTGCGGAATGGTGCGCACCACACCGTCGAGAACCGCGCCGTTGGCAGCCGCGGGCGATGTGAGGGCTTCCTTCATGATGCCCTGGATTACTTCATCAGGAACCAGGTCTCCGCGATCCATTGCTTCTTTCGCGGCCAAGCCAAGCGGTGTACCGTCGCGAACAGCGGCACGCAGTACATCACCGGTGGCGATCTTGGGAACGTCAAGGCGAGCGGCAAGCCGCTCACCCTGTGTTCCCTTCCCTGCGCCCGGAGGTCCCAGCAGTACGATCAGCACCTCAGATTCCCGATGCCTGACGCCCGCGGAACCGCACTCGGCCCTTCTTCATGAAGCCATCGTACTTGCGCAGCAACAGGTGCTGCTGCATTTGCGACATCGTATCAAGCGCCACACCAACCACAATGAGCAGCGATGTACCACCGAACAGGAACGGAATGCTCAGCGAGCTGACCAGCATCATCGGCAACAGTGCAATGGCCGCCAGGAACACTGCGCCAGGCAAGGTGATGCGCTCGATGACCTGCTCGATGTACTCCGCGGTCTTCGCTCCCGGCTTGATACCCGGCACAAAGCCACCCTGCTTCTTCAGATTCTCGGCGATGTCCACCGGATTGAAGATGATGGACGTGTAGAAATACGTGAACAGGATGATCAACACCGCCGACACCACGTAGTACAACCACGGGTTGGGGCCCATCGGGTTGAACATTTCCGAGATTTCCTGCATGCGCGGATTGCTGCTGAACGTGCCGAAGGCGCCTGGCACAATCATCACGGACTGCGCAAAGATGATCGGCATGACACCCGCCGTCGTGATGCGAAGCGGAATGAAATTCCGGCTGGCCTCACGCTGACGCCCGCGACCCATGGTGCGTTGGGGTATTTGAATCACGATGCGCCTGGCCGCGACCGTGATCGCAACCACCGCCGCCACAATCGCAATCATCAGTACGGCCAGCACGATCAACGTGAAGATCGAGATCGCACCGGTGCTGAACAGATTGAACGTGTTGAAGATCGCCGGCCAAAAGCCCTGTACGATCGAGAAAAAGATCAACAGCGATGCGCCGTTGCCGATGCCGCGTTCAGTGATCTGCTCACCCAACCACATCACGAACAGTGCGCCCGCGGTGAGGAACAGCATCATCTGCACGGTAAACCAGGCGCCGGGCCGCGACACGGCGTTGGGCAGACTGCCAACGAACAGCGCAAACCCATACGCCTGCACGGCGGCGAGAACGACGGTGAGGTAACGCGTCCACTGCGTCACCTTTTTCCGTCCCTCTTCATCCTTGTTCATTTTGTCGATCGTGGGCACGACGGCGCCCGCGATCTGCATGAAGATGCTGGCCGAGATATACGGCATGATGCCGAGCGACAGTACAGTCGCGCGCTCGAGCGATCCGCCGACGAAAAGGTTGTACAGACCAAGCAGACCACCGCCGCCCTGCGCAGCGAAGAAGTCCATCATGGCCGTCACGTCGATGCCGGGCGCCGTAACGTGCGCGCCCGTGCGGTAGATCACCAGACACATGAGCGTGAACAGAATCTTCTGCCACAGCTCGGGTGTCTTGTAGATGTTCGCGACGGCCTGCGCCGCCGCATTCGTCTGGGCCATGCCTGGGGGGTCTCCGTCAGCCCTCGACGCGGCCGCCGGCCGCCTCGATCTTGGCAACTGCCGATGCGCTGGCCTTTACGCCACGCACCGTCATCGCCTTGGTGAGCTCGCCATTGGCAAGCAGTTTGGCCGGTCCCTTGCCCGCCTTGATCAGACCAGCAGCGAGCAGGATCTCGGTGGTGACTTCTTCGCCTTCGAGCAACGCCACCGCGTCGAGGCGAACAATCTGTGCTTCCACACGGGCCGGGTTATTGAAACCACGCTTCGGAATACGACGCGTGAGCGGCATCTGGCCACCCTCGAAGTGCGGCTTGCCACCACCCGGTCCACCATGGCCGGAACGCGCCATGGAGCCCTTGTGTCCCTTGCCGGACGTCTTGCCGAGTCCCGAGCCGGGACCGCGACCCACGCGACGGCGCGCGCGGTGCGAACCGGGCGCCGGCACAAGGTTGTGCAGTCCAATCTTGTCAGCGCCTGCCTTGGCAGCGCTCTTGGTCTTCGTAGCCACGGGTTACTCCTCGACCGGCGTCACCTGAACCAGGTGCCGCACGTGCTTGATCTGGCCGCGCAACGACGGAGTGTCCGCCTGCACGACGCTGTCCTGATGATGCTTGAGGCCAATGGCCTTGAGCGTGAGATTCATCCGCCACGAGTGGCCGATGCCGCTCCGCACTTGAGTGATACGCACGGGCTTGCCCGTGGGTGCCTCAAGCTTGGGCGTATGCTTGGGACCCTTTGACGGGTGCCAGACAAATGTTCTTGGCATTATGCCACCTCCGCCGCGACGACAGGGGCAGCGCCCACTGACCGCGATTCCGATGAACGTACCTTGGCCCGCGAGCGGTAACCAATCTGGCCCGGCTCAACGCCGCGCTCCTTGGCCGCCTGATCCACGGTCATGAGATGCTGCAATCCGTGCATGGCGGCCCGCACCATGTTGTGCGGATTGGTGGAACCAAGGCTCTTGGTCAGGATGTCGTGGATACCCACGCACTCCATGACCGCACGCACAGCACCACCCGCAATCACGCCGGCACCCGGTGCGGCAGGCTTGAGCAACACCTTGCCTGCGCCGTGCTTGCCCACGATTTCATGCGGAATCGTGGAGCCCGTAAGCGGGATCTGCACCATGCTCTTGCGCGCGCCTTCGACGGCCTTGCGGACCGCTTCCGACACTTCGTTGGCCTTACCCGTCGCGTAGCCCACCTTGCCCTGTCCGTCACCGACGGCCACGAGCGCGTTGAAGCTGAAGCGACGACCACCCTTGACGACCTTGGCCACGCGGTTGATCGAGATCACGTTTTCTACGAGATCGCTCTGCTCACCACGATCGGCACCCGGTCCGCCACGCGAATCGCGTCCGCCACCGGGGCCACCACGGCCGCCTTCACCGCCACGACCACCAGGGCCGCCCGGTCC
>JBGTOG010000106.1:0-3991 GCA_041742675.1 Gemmatimonadaceae bacterium
CGGCGAGGTGCAGAGCCGCACCGAGTGGTTTGTGAGCGGCGCGCCCGCTTCGCCTGTATCGGCGGTGCTCGATGGTTTGCCCTTTGATTCGCTCACGCCGCTCGATGTTGGAGCAGAGCTTGGGTCGAATGGCGTGAGTCTGCTCGAGGCCCGTGCGGGACGCGTGGGTGCGCCGCGGCGGATCGCGGTGCTCAGCACACGGTCCGGTGCACGTCAGCTGCGCATTTCGGGTTCGGGATTCTCAGGCTGGACCGTGCGCGGCGGTCGCGGCGCTGACGCGTTCTCCGCCTTCTGGGGCGCTATATTCGATTGGATGGCGGTCGCCGAGCGTGATGGCACGGGTGTGACGCTCACGAACCGGGTGCTGCGTGCTGGGGACGCCCTGTCGTGGCGTCGAGGCGGGGCGGACAGCATCGCGATTGTGCGCCTGCAATCGGCACGCGGCGTTGCCGATTCGGTCGTCGTGCGGTTTGATGGTGAAGCGGAGGTGGCGCAGACCGAGCCGCTTCCGGAGGGACAGTACACGGTGCAGTCGGGCGCGGTTGCGCATACCCTGGTGGTGAATCCATCGCGCGAGTGGGTGCCACGCGCGCCGGTCGATATACCAACCATTCGCGCGGTTGGTGCACTGAACGCCGTTCCGCGACCGTTCATTGAGCGGAGTTGGCCGTTCGTGTTGGCGTTGCTGCTGTTGTGCGGCGAATGGATTTTGCGCCGGTCGGCAGGGTTGCGCTGATCCGGTCGCTTCTGTTGTTGTGCTCCTGTGCATGAGATGCCATGAAACGATTGTTCAAGCGTGAGGGCGACACGCCCGCACGCTCACTGTGGGATAAGGTCAAGGATCTGGCGCGCACCGACTTTGGTGTGCTGCTGCGCGGCGGCGTGGATCCGGGTTCCCTTGAGGCGCTCGAGACGATGCTGCTCGAGGCGGACTTTGGGGTGCCCACCACGCTTCGGCTGGTGGAAGCGGTTGAACGTCTCGCCAAGCGCGGGTCCATCAAGACGGAAGACGAGTTTCGTGAAGCGCTGCGCGTGGGCATTCGTGATGCGCTTACGTCAGGCAATAGTGATGCCGCGCTGCATATCGCGCCGGCTGCGCCAACGGTGCTGCTTGTCATCGGCGTGAACGGCGCCGGCAAGACGACCTTCATCGGCAAGCTGGCCACCCGATTGCGCGGCGAGGGCAAGCGTGTGCTGGTTGGTGCCGCCGATACGTTCCGCGCCGGCGCAATTGATCAGCTGCGTGTGTGGGCCGAGCGTGCGGGCGCGGAGTTTGTGGGCGCCAAGCCCGGAACCGATCCGGCAGCGGTGGCTTTCAACGCGATTGACGCGGCTGCCACACGCGGCTGCGACTATGTGATCGTTGATACGGCTGGTCGCCTGCACACCAGCAGCGATCTCATGACGGAGCTCAAGAAGATCCATCGTGTGCTTGGCAAGCGTCTCGCGGATGCACCGCACGAAGTGTTGCTGGTGCTGGACGGCACGATTGGGCAAAACGCGCTGGCGCAGGCGCGCACCTTCAGCGCCGCTGTGCCGGTCACCGGTCTTGTGGTCACCAAACTCGACGGCACAGCCAAGGGCGGAGTGGTGGTCGCCGTACACGAAGCGCTGAACGTCCCCATCAAGTTTTTGGGTATGGGAGAGCAGGCACCGGATCTTGATGCGTTTGACGCCGACCGTTTTGCGACGGAGCTTGTGGCGCCGTGAATGACGCGGAGGATGCGGCACGTCGGCGTCGCCGATCCGGGCCGCCTCCTCGACTGACGCTCGATACACCCGTCACCTATCTCAAGGGTGTGGGCCCCGCGCGCGCGCAGTCGCTGCAGCGGCTCGGTATTCACGTGGCCGGTGATCTGCTGCGACACGTACCGCATCGCTATGAAGACGCGAGCACGGTCACGCCGATTGCGAATGCTGCCGTGGGTGCTGATGTCACGGTCCTTGGACGGGTTGTGGCAACCGGTATCCTGCCCACACGACGCGGACTGCGCGTGTTTCAGGCCGTCATCAAGGACGCTTCGGGTTTGCTTGAACTGGCGTGGCCCGGACAGCCGTTCCTTGAGCGCACGATCAGCAAAGGTGATTGGTTGCTGTGCACGGGGCAGGTGAAATTTCACCACGGACGTCGACTGCAGCCGCGCGAGTTCGTGAATCTGGGTGCGGGCGATGAGAACTCGCTCGAAGGGCGCGTGCTGGCGGTGTATCCGTCCACCGAAGGACTAAGTGTTCGCTGGTTGCGCACGCTGGTGGATCAGCATCTGACTGCGCTGCTGCCGCTGGTGAAGGAGCCGTTGCCGGCCGCGATGTTGAAAGAAGCCGGGGTGCCGCCCCTGCCCGAGGCGCTTCGCCGCGTACACCGGCCAGAGTCTGTTGCCGATGCACGCGTCGGTCGCTCACGACTGGCCTGGGAAGAGCTGCTGTGCGTGCACCTGTTGCATCGAAGGGCGAATGTGTTGGCGCGAGCGGCGCGCAGTGGTGTGCAGTTCGCGAATCGCAAACAGCTCACACGACAGTTGCGAGAGGCGCTCCCCTTCACGCTCACGAACGCGCAGGTTCGCGCCGTGCGCGAGATCGTCGGTGACTTGTGCAGCACACGACGCATGCATCGGCTGCTGCAGGGCGATGTGGGCAGTGGCAAGACAATCGTAGCGCTTTTCTGTGCGATGCTGGCCATGGAGAACGGCTACCAATGCGCGCTCATGGCACCGACCGAACTGCTCGCCGAGCAACATGCGCTCACGGCGCAGAAACTGTTGGCGCCACTAGGCATCTCCCCGGTGCTGCTGACGGGTCGACTCGGTGCAAAAGAGCGTCGGGTTGCGCTGACGCGACTCGCGTCTGTTGAGCCCGTGCTGTCCATCGGAACACACGCGTTGTTTCAGAACGACGTAGAGTTTGCGAGGCTCGGACTGGTCATCATCGACGAGCAGCACCGGTTTGGCGTGGAGCAGCGCGCCGCACTCGGTGCCAAGGGCGCAGAAGGTGAACCGCCGGATGTATTGCTCATGACCGCCACGCCCATTCCGCGGTCGCTTGCGCTCACGCTCTACGGCGATCTTGATGTCTCAACACTCGATGAACGCCCACCCGGACGACAACCTGTCACCACGGCGCATCGCCGCGAAGCCGCGCGTGACCGTGTATTCACCTTTGTGAACAGTGAGCTCGATGCGGGCCGTCAGGCGTACGTGGTGTATCCAGTCATCGAAGCATCAGAAAAGACCGATCTGCGCGACGCCACGTCCATGTACCAGGCGCTCGTGGCCGGACCATTCGCATCGCGCCGCGTGGCCCTGCTGCACGGCCGCCTCCCGGCGGACGAACGTGATGCGATCATGCGATCGTTTCGTGATGGTGCGATTGATGTGCTGGTGGCCACCACCGTGATCGAAGTCGGCATTGACGTGCCCAACGCCACGGTCATGATCATCGAACACCCCGAACGCTTCGGCTTGTCCCAGCTACATCAGTTGCGCGGACGCGTAGGGCGCGGCGCACAGCAGTCATACTGTATTCTGCTCGGCGATGTGGGCTCCGACGCGGCCGAACGGCTGCAAGTGGTGGTGAACACGGAAGACGGTTTCGAGATCTCGCGCGCCGACTTGCGGATACGTGGCATGGGTGATCTGTTTGGTGCGCGTCAGTCGGGATTGCCCGCGTTTCGCATTGCCGATCCCGTTGCCGACGAGGCGCTCAATGAATCGGCGCGACTGATGGCGGAGCGTATGCTCGATGCCGATGCGAATCTTGAGCGGCCGGAGCACGTAGGCGTGCGACAGTTGCTCACCGTGACGTATGCGCGCGCGCTGGAGTTGTTCAGGGTCGGGTGAAGCGCGATACATCAGGGACTTGTCCACTGGGAGAGGTGCATGCGGGGGAAACGACTGGTCATGTTGTGCGCAGGGGTCTTTGCCGTGTCAGCATGTGCCGAGCCTGAGCGCAGGGCGCTGTCGGCCGCTGCGATTGCGTGCGGCGCGGACACAACATC
>JBGTOG010000163.1:0-7304 GCA_041742675.1 Gemmatimonadaceae bacterium
CCAGACGAATCCAATTCTTGCCGCTCCGGTGTGGCGACGCACTGACCGGCGTATATCAGCAGGATTCATCGTCGAAGCATCCGCCGACACCCGTGGCGTCTAACACAACCACACAATGCATCAACAAGACCGCATGCCACATGAACCACTTGACAGCAGCCCAGTCATATCAACGAGACGCTGCTGCTGACAGCGCGATGCGGTGTGCGGCAGGCGGGCGCCGCGCTGGCGCACGACGCCCGTCCGGCCGCACTTTGTGTGATGCGCTGCAGCAGAACGCAACGTTAGACACACTCATCCGAGTGTGGTGTAGATTCGAGATCGACCCGGAGGCCACCGATGAGCATTCAAGCACTTCCGATTCAGAGCGATCCGGACATCATGGGCGGAACGCCGGTGTTCGCCGGGACGCGAGTGCCAGTCCAGACGTTCGTGGAGTATCTCGAAGCCGGGGCTCCGCTTGACGAGTTTCTCGTGGACTTCCCAAGCGTCACGCGGGAGCAGGCAGTGGCCGTACTGGAGCTGGCCAAGGAGTTGTTGCTGGCCCGCGCCGTTGGCTTGTGAGGGTCCTGTTGGACGAGTGCGTGCCGCGTCGCTTTCGTCACGCGCTTCCCGGCGTGGAGGTGTCGACCGCTCGGGACCAACGTTGGAGCAGCCTGCGAAACGGTGCGCTGTTGGCCGAGATGCGTGCAGCCGGCTTCACAACACTCGTCACTGTTGATCGAAATCTCACCTTCCAGCAGCACATCGCCGCCTCAGGTATCGCCGTCGTCGTGATGCACGCGGTCACCAACCGACTCCAGGACCTGCTGCCGCTCGCCCCGCAAGTCATTGACGCGATTGCTGTGACGCCAGTTGGCTCTATCTCGCATGTCGGTGCCTAACGAGCGTTGCAGCTGACGGGCGAGTTGTGGATGCTCGCTGCGCTCGCAAGTATTTGATCGCCCGCAGCTGAACTTCAACGTTATGCCTACGCCGGAGATTGGGGAGATGAGTCCACTCGTTGGGTTGCTGGTCGTCGTGATCGGCGCGCTCGCAGCCATCGGGCTCTTCTTTGCCCTTGAACGCTGGCTACGCAGGCCTGGACTCGCGTTCCTCCTCATCGGCTGTTCCACCGTGCTCGCCGCCGGCCTCGGCATTGCGGACGGGAAGCGCTTGCTCCCCGTGCTCTTCCTGCTCCAGACCGCAGGCTTCTTCTTCATGGCCCACTGGCGGTGGACCGCGGCGCGTAGCGACAGCGCCGGCGCCGGCGCGCCCGAGGCATAACGACGCTTGCTGCCGACAGCCGCGGCTAGGGACGCAGTTGTGGGGCGCCCGCACTATTCTATGCGACGCCCTGCGGCCGCCCCACAACTGCTTTTTATGGAAGCGGCTGCAGAAGCTCACGTTAGATCGCATCACTATCATCATCGTTGATCATGGCGCTTGAATACGAATGCAGCTGCTGCGGGGCTGTTCATGTCGGCTTGCCAGCATGGCATTTCGCAGCGCCCGCGCAGGCTCTCAGCATTCCTAGTGCGGAGCAAGCGAATCGCGTCGAACTGACCGCCGACGACTGCATCATTGATGCACGCGAGTTCTACGTTAAAGGGCTGCTTGAGATACCGGCGATTGGCGTTGATGAACCGTTCACGTGGGGCGTGTGGCTGTCGCTGAGTGATGAGAACTACCAGCAATTTGTTGAGCTCTTCCACGACGAGCGGCGCACGAGCACGAGCTTCTTCGGTTGGCTCTGTAATACCGTCCCTGGGTTTCCAGACACCCAGCTGCTCAAGACCATGCTGCACGTCCGTCCGTATCCCAATCGGCCGTACGTCGAACTCGAACCAACTGAACATCCGCTCGCGGTTGCGCAAGGCGCAGGCTTCACGCGCTCGGAGGCCATCACGATTGCGGAAAGCCTGTTGCATCCCCGGACATGAAATACCAACGTTCGCGCGCGATGTGATCTAACGATACGTTGCTGCAGCCAAAGGCATTGCGGTGCGCTGTGTAGCTGCGCAGCACTCCGTGCTGCTTCGTTCACAGCTATTTTTTTGGAGCCTTTGCTGCAGAACTCCAACGTTAGCTGAACGAACTCTCTTCGTTGTGAACATGGATAGTGAGTTTGAGCAGGTGCTGCGCGTCGATGACTGGTACGACGGGGTCCGAGAGGGTGTCGCGCTACTTCGCGGCGTGGCGCACAACTTTCGGTGGATAGGCTGGGAGCTTCGTGAGTGGGACGCAGATGAAGATCGGTATCGAGTCTGGCCAGTTGGCGCAGACGCTAGCAAGTCCATCATTATGCGCGCCGAGTTCCGGAACTCCGCGACGGCTCCCGATCCGCAGTCGCCGCCGATGGTGCCTCAAGAAGTACGCTGGTCCGCTGTTTCAGGTGCTGACGCCAGCTAACGGAGGTTGGTGCAGACGGCCGCGCTGAGGAAGCAGGTGGGCGGCCGCGCTTTATCGTACTTTGAGGAACGGCGCGACCGCCCACCTGCAGTTTATGGAAGCGTCCGCAGCACAACCAAACGTTAGATGGACGGAACCCGTTCGTGGAGTGCGAACGCGATGGCTAGTACCGATCGAGAAGTAGCGCTTCGCATTGCGGTCCGCAGGCCTCCGACTGGAGTCACGTTTGCTGTGCAGCGCGGCGCGGCTGAGCTGATTCCGCTCGTGCAGTGCGGCGGCCCCACGGTTGCAAATGTTTAACCCGCTGCAGCACAAGCCTACGTTGGACGCACCTTCGTGCGGCACGACGAAGAGGAGAGTATTCGTGCACTGCCTGTCTACGAGCATGCGGTCGGCCCCCCGGCACACATGAAATCCATCTTCAATCCGTCCGACCTGCAAGAGTTGCGACGCCGACTGGCGGCAATGACTCCGCAGTCCAACCGTCGCTGGGGCCGCATGAGCCCGCAGCAGGCCGTGTGTCACCTGAACGACTGGTTCAAGGGATTGCTCGGAGATCGACCCATTCCTGGGAAGGACCCAGGCATGGGGATCAAGGTCCTGCGGTTCATTGCGTTCAGCACGCCGATCCCGTGGCTCAGAGGCTTTCCCACCGCACCGATGCAGGATCAGGAGAAGAGTGGCACCCCGCCCACTTCGTTCGAGGCCGATGTAGCTCAGTTGGACTCCCTCATGGTGCGGTTCGCGGAGACACGAGGGCTTGGCCTTCTGCCCCACAACCGGTGGGGGAACATGTCGCGAGGCATGTGGGGTCGGTACGGCTACCGCCACGTCAATCACCACCTCCGACAATTTGGCCGCTAGCCACCATTGAGGGTTCCGCCGCCATGCGCAGAGCCACCATGGCTTTGCTGACGTTATTACGTTCCCTCTATGCCAGCGCCAGTCGTCCGACACCACCAAACCCATCGATGACTTCCGAGGCACCATACCGCGCACTCGTTGAGCACTCGCCGGAGGCTATGTACGTGGTGCGCGGGGGGCGGATCGTGTTCATGAACGCAGCGGCGGTCCGGATGTTCGGCGCACCGTCGGCGGAGGCACTGCTCGGAACGGACGTGCTCGACCGCGTTCATCCGGACGATCACGCCCTGGCCCTTGAACGGCGGAAGCGGGTGCTCGAGTTGAATGTCCCGGCCCCGCTTGTCGAGATGCGATTCATCGCGCTCGACGGCCGGATCTTCGATGTCGAGGTGCAGGCGACGGCCATCGAGTTCGATGGTGAGCGGGCGACCTACTCGGCAGCGCGCGATATCTCACGCCGAAAGCTGATGGAGGAGCAGGTCCGTCAGAGCCAGAAACTCGAAGCGGTGGGACGCCTGGCCGGGGGCATTGCGCACGACTTCAACAACACGCTCGCGGTGATCCTCGGGCACGCGGAGTTCGCGCTGCAGGAGCTTGCGCCGCATCATCCACTCCATTCCGACATCCGTGCCATTGAACGCGCGGCCCAACACTCGGCGGCGCTCACGCGCCAGCTGCTCACCTACGCGCGTCGGCAGACCGTCATGCCACGGTCGCTCGATCTCAACGAAGCCGTGACCGAGAGGATGCGGATGCTCCGGCCGCTCATCGGCGAGCGCATCGCTCTCGCGTGGTCACCAGCTGAGGGGCTCTGGCCGATCACGCTCGACCCGGCCCAGCTGGATCAGATCCTCACGAACCTGTGTGCCAACGCGCGCGACGCGATCAGCGGTCTCGGCCGGCTCAGCATGGCGACGTCCAACTGCACCCTCGACGCGGGTGATTGCCTTGAGATCCCCGCGTCGCAGCCCGGGGACTACGTCCGCTTGCGCATCATGGATGATGGGACCGGGATGTCCGCCGAGACGCGGTCGATGATCTTCGAACCGTTCTTCACCACCAAGGAGCTCGGTGAGGGTACCGGCCTCGGACTCTCGACCGTGTACGGGATCGTGCGGCAGAATCACGGGGCGATCACCGTAGAGAGCACGGTGGGCGTGGGCACACAGTTCGATATTTATCTGCCCCGCCGGACGGAGCGTCCGGAGCCGATCGGTGCGTCGGCGCCGTTGCTCCCGGCCTCCACCGACAGCGAGACGATACTCGTCGTCGAGGATCAGACCGAGATACTGATGCTGACACAGCGCGCGTTGACGGCGCGTGGCTATACGGTCCTCGCCGCCGACGGGCCGGAGAAGGCGCTGGCGATCTCGCGCGCGCATCCTGCGGCCATCGACCTGTTGCTTACCGACGTGATGATGCCGGCGATGAGCGGGCCCGACCTCGCACGCGTGATCGCGGCCGAGCGACCCAACGCGCGGTTGCTCTTCATGTCCGGGTTCAGCGCGGATTTGATCACCAGTGACGGGCTGCTCGGTGTCGACACGCAGTTCCTGGGGAAGCCGTTCACCCTTGCTGAACTCTGCTCGCGGGTGCGAACGTCGCTTGACACGCCCCAGACGGTCTAAACTTCGCGCGACGCGGCATCACCGTCCGCCAGAATCATTCGCTCACGTCCATGTATTCCCCCACCCAAGACGGTTTCTCGGTTCGAGGATCGCATGTGCGCTACACAGAACTTCGACCCGCTGATGACCTCCGCGAGGTAGTGCACTGTTTCTGGGAACTTCGCACGCTCGCAACACTGCCGGAGGACTTTCAGTACCACGCGCTACCCGATGCGTGCGTGAACCTCTTGCTCAACTTGGTGGACACGGACATTGCAGGCGTCACAGCGCTGCATACCGAAGCCACGACACTGAACCTCGGGAGATCATTTCACTACGTGGGGGTGCAACTCTTTCCGGGCGCGTGGCAGGGAGACCCGACCGGGATTTCGAATCGCTATGTCGGCACGCCGTACAGTGGTGCGTTACCGCTCGCGGAGACGGGGCGACGGCTCGTTGGCATGAAATTCGACGAGATGCCACCCGTGCTGTCTGAACTCTTGCGGTGGTGCATTGCGCATGGTCATGTGCGTGCGAATCCGCTTACGGCGCGCATCCTGTCGAGTGTCGACGCCGTTCGGTCGGTGGCGGACATGGCGGCGCTGGTTGGGCTGTCCCCGCGACAGCTCCAGCGCAAGGTCAAGCAACTTACCGGCTTCGCGCCGCATGACTTGCTCAAGGTGCTTCGCGTGCAGCAGTCATTCCGGCGGCACTATCTCGATCTGTACGCCGATCAGGCCCACTTTATCCATGCCTTTCGACAGGCCGTTGGCTACACGCCTGTGCAGTACCGCAAACGCTTCGGTGTCTGACTTATACAAGACCGCGCGGCGCAAGCCCGCTAGCCTTGAGGCTTCACCTTCATTCAAGGAGCTTGCGATGGCTAAGACGAACGCGATCGGCTGGTTTGATGTGTATGTGAACGATATCGAACGCGCCACGACTTTCTACGAAACAGTCTTGCAAAGGCAGTTGGAGCCGATGGGCGATCCAACTGGAGAGAGCACAATGCGGAGCTTTCCCGGGGACATGGGCGCATATGGCGCAGCCGGCGCGCTCGTCAAGTCTCCCCACGGCCAACCGGGACCTGGCGGCACCATGGTTTACTTCAGTGTGGACGACTGCGCAGTTGAACAGGCACGCGTTGCTGCGGCTGGCGGCAAGATCCTGCGCCCAAAGTTCTCCATCGGTCAGTTCGGCTGGGTGACGTTGTGCATGGATACCGAGGGAAACGCGTTCGGACTGAACTCCATGCGATAGGGTCCCGCCGCGCGCGTGCCTGTCCGGTGCGGGCATACTCTGCCGCCATTGCAAGAGTGGAGCGTGACGTCATGCACGGTCCCGCAACGGCATCACTCGGAGACTCCTTATGCCCGTATCACCCATCGCCGCGTCCGTCGGTGTCGGCGGCATGAACCGCAAGCCGGATGTTGAGATCATTCAACGGCTGCTGAATGCTGTCCCGCTTCCCAAGGGTGGACCCAATCCAATGCTCGACACGGATGGCCTGTGCGGCAGCAAAACCTGCAACGCGATTTCGCGCTTTCAGCAGGTGACCTTCGGTCGGGCGGACGGCCGCATCGATCCGGGATTTCAGACGCTGAACGCGCTGCTGCAACTGCTGCAGCAGCTGGGGCTGTTGGCGCAGATTCTCTCGGGCGTCCCGGGCCTCGGACCGGGACCGTCACCGGCAGCGCCCAACGGCCCCGCCACGGTCTCCAACCTTCGCCGGGAGATCGTGAAGTGGGCAAAGCTCGCCGCCCACGGACCGTACGGTGACGTGGGAGGTGGGGCGCCACACGGCATCATCAGCGATTTGGATACGGTCATCGAAACACTGAGTTGGGGCGGCAAGCGTACCGTTCGGCGTGGCTGGAAGAATTACAAGGAGGTCTTCGATGTGGCGGTCGCTGGCTGGTCACCCAATCACTGGAACGCGCCCGGGTATCTGGACGGAGTGAAGGTGCCGGGCAAGCGCGTTCCTCTGGCGCCAGGTTCGAGCGTTGGCATCTCGTGGTGCGGCATATTCGCCACCTGGTGTTGGATCAAGGCGGGCAAGTCCACCAAATGGGCCGCCGGTGTCGGGCCCATGGGCGCGAAAAAGGTGGGCGGCAACCAGGGCATTCAGCCCGGCGACATGTGCGTGCAATACGGCAGCGAGGTCCATCACTTTCTCGCCACCGCCGTGAATGGGACCACCGTTGAGGGGATCCATGGCAACTCGACGGCGCAAAGCATCCTGGACAAACCGGTGAATCTGGGAACGATCAACTACTACTTCCAGCCGGAATAAGCTCCGCGGGTGAGTGGGCCGCGCGTTGAGTAGAACAGCGCTCCTCTGTGCTGAGCGCTGCGTTTCCTGGTGGGGCGACATCGCCGGTCGAGCGTTTCCCGGCCGGTAGTGGTATCATTGGCAGGAATGTCACCGACCTGCGCGGGCGT
>JBGTOG010000186.1:0-4938 GCA_041742675.1 Gemmatimonadaceae bacterium
CCGTTGGCGTCGGCTGCAGTGCCGGCGGCAGCGACTGCGGCGCTGGCAGCGGCTACGATCCCGACAGCGGATGCGACGCCGTTGTCGTCAGGGCCGGCCCCCGCGGCCGCCACGCCGTCTGCTGGTACAGTCACGCCACGCCGATCGATCAATCCGTTTCTCAATGCTGATCCCGGGCAGCGCGCACGACGCCTTGCACGGGCGCTCGTCTCCGATTTGGTGGCCTACCACCCCAAGAAGCGCGACGAAGGATTGGCGCAGGGAACGCTTCGCCAGCTCTTTCGAGAGGACATCAAGAAGAGCTACGAGGAGTACGTGGAGCAGGTGGGACGGGAGCTGGCCGAGACATCGCCGCATTTTCAGGAAGCGCTCAACGACATACTCGCGGGCGGTCAGCGGCTCTTTTGAGGCGGTTAGGACAGTCGAACGCGTGCCAGGTGCGTTTCCCATCTGGAGACTGGTGACGGCGGGCGCTATCTTCCGCACAGGCAACGTGAAGTTTTCTTGCGAGCCGCGCTTCCACTGTGAAGCGGCGGCTCGTGTCGTTCGTGGAGGCAACATGATGGATGGAAATCGCGGGGCGATCCTGGAACAGGCCGCCACGAAGCTGGACGATATGCGGAGGTATCTTTGACCTGGAGTCCAAACGCCACACGCTAATGGCCCTCGAGAACGAGATGGCGGAGGGCAGTTTCTGGAACTCGCAGGAGCGTGCGCAGTCGGTGGTCAAGGAAGTCAAGATTCTCAAGGCGTGGGTGGAACCGTTCGAGTCATTGACGGCGCGCGTTGCCGGTGCGCGGGAACTCGATGAGTTGCTGGAAGTCGAGCCTGATGCCGGCATGATCGCCGATCTCGATGCGGAAGTGGCGTCGATCCAGACCGAGCTGGAGGCGTTCGGATTGCGCACGCTCTTGCGTCATCCCGACGACGTGCGCGACGCGCAGGTCGAAATTTCAGCCGGCGCCGGTGGCACCGAAGCGCAGGACTGGGCGCAGATGATCATGCGCATGTACACGCGCTGGGCGGAGAAGCGCGGCTACAGCGTGGACATCATGGACGTCTCCGAGGGCGAAGAGGCGGGCATCAAAGGCGCCGTGCTCGAGATCAAGGGGCGGTACGCGTACGGTTTTCTCAAGGCTGAATCGGGCGTGCATCGCCTGGTGCGCATTTCGCCATTCGATGCGCAGGCGCGTCGTCACACCTCGTTTGCGTCGGTCTTTGTGTACGCCATGGTGGATGACGAAATCAACATCGAGGTGCGCGATGAAGACATCAAGATGGATGTCTTTCGCGCATCGGGTGCCGGTGGTCAGCACGTCAACAAGACATCAAGCGCCGTTCGTCTCACGCACATTCCCTCGGGCATTGTGACATCGTCGCAGGCGGAACGGTCGCAGCTCAAGAATCGCGGTCACGCCATGAAGCAGCTCAAGAACAAGTTGTATCAGCTTGAACTTGACAAGCAGACGGCTGCCAAGGCCGCGCTCGATGCGAACAAGATGGACGTCTCGTTCGGCAGTCAGATTCGTTCGTATGTCTTCCAGCCGTATACCATGGTCAACGATCACCGCACAGAACTCAAGATCGCCGACGTCGAGAAAATCATGCTCGGCGGCATTGATCCATTTATCGAGGCGTATCTCAAGCAGATGGGCGAAGTGGCGCAGGGGAGTGCGGCGTGAGCGAGTCACCGGATGCAGCAGGCGGCGGCGAGACGTCTCCAACGGAACAGGACACCGATCTGGGCTTCGTGATGCGCGATCGCATCGCGGCGATGACGCGGCTACGCGAACAGGGAGTGGAGCCGTTCGCGTACAGTTTCGATCGCTCGCACAGCACCACCGAAGCGCGCGAACTGCTTGGTGAAAGTGAGGAGGGACCCCGTGTCCGACTGGCCGGACGCATCGCATCGTGGCGTGGTCAGGGCAAGACCGCATTTGCGCACCTCGTGGATCAGGACGGGCGATTGCAGTTGTATCTCCGCCGCGACGAGTTGGGTGACGATGTCTGGTCGGTGGCCGGTGAGCTGCATGTCTCCGACATCGTTGGCGTGGAAGGACCGCTCATGCGCACGCGTACGGGCGAGGTGTCCGTGCGGGTGACCTCGCTGACGCTGCTCGCCAAGGCGCTGCGTCCGCTGCCGTTTGGCAAGGAACAAGTGGTTGACGGGCAGGTGGTGCGGTACTCGGCGTTCAGCGACACCGAGCAGCGCGCGCGGCAACGCTACGCGGATCTTGCCGTGCATCCGGAAGTGCGGGCGCTCTTCACGGCGCGGTCACTGCTCACGCGCACCATTCGCCGACACCTGGATGATCTTGGCTATCTCGAAGTGGAAACGCCCGTGTTGCAGCCGCTGTATGGTGGTGCCGCGGCGCGTCCATTCATCACGCATCACAATACGCTCGACATGCCGCTGTACCTGCGCATTGCCGACGAGCTGTATCTCAAGCGATTGATTGTGGGCGGCTTTGAGCGCGTGTACGAAATCGGGCATGACTTCCGGAACGAGGGTATCGATCGGACGCACAATCCCGAGTTCACGATGCTGGAGTTCTACGAGGCGTACGCGGACTACGAGCAGATGATGACGCGCGTCGAATCGCTGTTGGTGGCGGTGGCGACCGTGTTGCGTGAAGTGCCAGTGATCGGCGAGAAGGTGCCGGTGTTGCACACGCCGTTTCCGCGCATCTCGTGGGTCGGATCGCTGGTGGAAGCGGCGGGCGTCGATGTCATGGCGCTCAGCGACGCGGCGCTGCAGGCACTGGCCACGCGTCACGGCGTGGAGCGTGCGGGAAACCTCAGCCGTCCGAAGTTGCTGGATGAACTCTTTCAGGCGTTGGTGGAATCAACGATCGACACACCCACGTTTGTGGTGGACTATCCCAAGGCGCTTTCTCCCTTGGCCAAGCCCAAGCGTGGTAATGAGACGCTGACCGAGCGCTTCGAGTTGTTTGCGCGCGGGAAGGAGTTGGCGAATGCGTTCAGTGAGCTGAACGATCCCATCGACCAGCGTGAACGGTTTGAAGCGCAGGCGAAGTTGCGCGCGGCCGGTGATGACGAGGCCACGATGGTGGACGAAGACTATTTGCGCGCGATGGAGTACGGCATGCCACCCACGGGTGGCGTAGGCATCGGCGTTGATCGCTTGCTCATGTATCTCACCGACACGGCCAACATTCGCGATGTGATTCTGTTTCCCACCATGCGTCCGGAATGATGCACGCGCCCTCGCTGCGCGGACTGGAGTTCTCGATTGCGTGGCGCTATTTGCGCAGCCGACGCGGTTCGCGCCTCTTGTCACTGATCAGCGTGATCGCGATCGGTGGTGTACTGGTGGGCGTGGCCGCGTTGGTGGTCATCATGGGAGTCATGAATGGCCTGCAGAATGATCTGCGTGAAAAAATTCTGATCGGCTCACCCGATGTGCGCGTGTTGCCACTGGGCGAAGAGCTGCGCCTGATGGACTGGCAGCCACGACTTGCGCAGGCGCGCGAAGTGCCTGGCGTCGTGGCAGCCGCGCCGTTCTCTCAGAGTCAGGCGCTGGTCACACGCGGCACTTATCAAACGGGCGCACAGGTTGTTGGTCTGGATGAACGTGCATCGAACGGCGTTGATGTCACCAGCATTCGCGATCGCGCCATCCTCGGGCAGTTCACCTTTCAGCACGCGGGACGCGCTAACGGCGCGGTGCTCGGCCGGACCTTGGCCGCGAATCTCAACGCGTTCGTGGAAGACACCGTGTATCTGCTCGGATTCAACAGCGTAGAACTGAATGCCGCGACGGGCATGCCGATCTTTCGTCCCGATACGTTCGTTGTCACCGGCATCTTCGAAACGGGGATGTACGAATATGACAACGCGTACATCTACATCAGCCTCGAGGCCGGTCAGCGGTTCGCAAATCTGGGCAATGATGTCACGGGACTTGAGCTGCGTACGACTGGTCGTGAAGCGGCGCCGGAGATCGGCCGCGCGGTCGCCAACGCGCTCGGCGCCGATGTGCGGGCCGTCGATTGGCAGCAGCAGAACACCGCGCTCTTTCAGGCGCTCAAGCTGGAAAAGTTGGGCATGGCCGTCATTCTCGGGCTGATCATCATGATTGCGGCGTTCAATATCGTCTCCACCCTGACGATGGTCGTCTCCGACAAAACGCGCGAGATCGGCATTCTGCGAGCGATGGGGCTGCCCGCCAGTTCGATCCGCCGCATTTTTCTGTGGCAGGGGGTAGTCATTGGCGCGGTTGGCACGGTGGCCGGTGCTGCGCTCGGTCTGGCCGTGTCGTTCGTGCTGCAGGATGTGTATCAGATTCCGCTCGATCCCTCGGTGTACTTCATCGATCATTTGCCGCTCGATACCGATCTGGTCGAAGTCGCGCTGGTGATGATCGCCAGCGTGGTCGTCGCCGCGCTGGCTACGATCTATCCCGCCGGACAGGCCGCGCGCCTGTATCCGGTCGAAGCCATCCGGCACGACTAGTGGACAGCCGGCCGATGTCCGATGAGATCGTCATCGAAGCGCGTGGCGTCACCAAGCAATACCCGGGCGGTGACGGTGGCACGGTGCACGTGCTGCGCGGTGTCGACCTGGCCGTGCGCCGCGGGGAAATGGTGGCGCTTGTGGGGGCGAGTGGATCCGGGAAGAGCACGTTTCTGCACGTGCTGGGGGCTCTTGAGCGGCCCAGCACGGGCTCGGTGCTGCTCGCCGGACGCGAGGTCGCGAATATGCCCGACGACGCCCTGGCTGCACTTCGGAACCGCACGGTGGGCTTTGTGTTTCAGTTCCATCACCTGCTGCGCGAGTTCTCGGCGGTTGAAAATGTGATGTTTCCGCTGAGGATTGCGGGTGTATCACCACCGGAGGCCCGCGGCCGGGCCGAATCGCTGCTTGAGCGCGTGGGCATGACGGCGCGAATGCATCATCGGCCGGCCGAGCTGTCCG
>JBGTOG010000192.1:0-3613 GCA_041742675.1 Gemmatimonadaceae bacterium
TGCGGAAGCGCCGAAGCCGGCGGAACTGGCTCGGATTGCGCCACCTGTCGCCCCCGAGCTACCAGCTCCGGCCGCGACGGTTGCGCCAGCGCCTTTGGCCGCCCCTGAGCGCGGCACGCTGATGGGTGAGGATCCGTCCAACGCGACGGTTCGCGTTGGTTTAGTGAGCACGATGGAGATGATGGCGGCCCGCGGCCGCGATAACACCACGATCTTTCTAGGACCGGCGCCGTTCAATGCAGATACGATGCAGGGCACCATCGACCTCATGGGTGATGAGAGCTTTGTCCTGCCCGCCGGACGACGTGAAGGGGAGTTCGCGGCCGCGCCGTTCCCGGTGTCATCCGGCACCTGGAAGGGTGCGGGTTCGATCAAGACACGCGCGCAGGGCTCTGCGGCGGTGAAGTCCCGTGAAGCGCAGCGCATGCAGCCGCGGGACCTCGTGATGTTCTCCGCGCCCGACGGGATGGAGGCGGCGCCCGGCACCAAAATGCTGGCGGTATCGCAGGGTGCGGACCTCGGCAGTGGTGTTCGGCTGGCCATGCCCGCGGCGATTCTGGTTGTGGAAGAGCCGCAGGCAGGCGTCGCGGTCGCGCGGGTCATGCGGGTGTACGGCGTAGTTTCGCAGGGGCAGGCGTTGCTTCCCTTTGAGGAAGCGCCGGCGGCCCCGGTGACTGCGGACGTTGAGGCAATCGAGTCGCGCGTGCGGTGGATCACGGAAACGCCGCTGCTCCCGTCGCTGCAGGCGTATCTCGTGCTTGATCGGCACGACGACATACAGGTGGGTGACCGCTTCGAACTGCTCTCCGGTACATCGACGCAGTCTCGCGTGGCGACGGTGCGCGTGGTGCGGCTGAGCCCCGACGGGGCGACGGCCATCATCATGCATCAGGATCAGCCGATTGTGCGCAAGGGCATGATCGCTCGGCGCGTGGGTCGGGCGCCGTAAGGCACGTTGATGCACTGCGCCGGATGAATGCGGCGCAAAAGCAGCGAGATCGAAGCGCACCCGACGGCGTGTCCGTGCACCTTTGACACACTGCGCAATCACGGGCCCCTCACAAATGTGAGGGGCCCGTGTGCATTCACATGGCACTCATACGTCTTCCGGGTGTGCCAATGAGGACGCGCGTTTATCTTCCGTGCGAATTGCTGCGTCCACTCCCTCCCGCTTGCGAGATAACATTTGATGGCTTCACAACGTGCGCTGGTCACAGGTGGCGCCGGTTTCATCGGTTCGCATGTCGCGGATCGATTGCTGGCCGAAGGCTACGAGGTCACCATCCTGGACAACCTGTCGAGCGGACGTCGAGAGAACATTCCGGACGGGGCGCGCTTTGTTGAGGGCGATATCTGCAGCGAGGATGCAGCCGCGCTGGTGCGCGATGGTGGCTTTTCGGTGATGTGTCATCTCGCCGCGCAGATCGATGTGCGTCGCAGCGTGAATGATCCGGCGTACGATGCACGCATCAACATCCTTGGCACACTCAATCTGCTCGAAGCCATTCGCGCGGCGAGTCCACGTACGCGGGTGATTTTTTCGAGCACCGGCGGCGCGTTGTACGGCGAGTTTGATCCACCACCGAGCGCGGAGACATTGGGCAAGGACCCGGAGGCGCCGTACGGGATCGCGAAACTCGCGGTGGAGTACTATCTCGCGTACTACGGGCGCGTGCACGGCATCGATACGGTGGCGCTGCGCTACGGCAATGTGTATGGTCCGCGTCAGGACCCGCACGGCGAAGCTGGCGTTGTGGCGATCTTCTGCAATCGGCTGTTGGATGGTCGCGCGCTCACCGTGTTCGGCGATGGCAAGCAAACGCGTGACTACGTGTACGCGGGCGATGTCGCGGCCGCCAATGTGCTCGCGGCTGGAGCGTCGCTGCCACCGGCGGCGCGGCTCGATGCGCGGGCGTTCAACATCGGCACTGGTGTTGAGACGTCGGTGAACACGGTGGCGACATCACTGCAGCGTGCCGCGGGCAGCGACATCGCGATTGAGTACGCGCCAGCGCGTGCGGGGGAGTTGATGCGGTCGGCGCTCGATACGCGCAAAGTGCGCGACACCTTTGGCTGGACACCAACAATGTCAATCGATGATGGGTTGGCGGAGACGTATCGGTGGTTCTCGGCGCGTCGCGCCGGTGCGGCCGTATGACGCTCGCATTGTCCGGGGCCACGCTGGCGCTACTGCAGTCTACAGGATTCATCGCGGCCCAGCTCGAGATTGGTGCGCCAAGCGGTTCCTGGCGGTTGCTGCTCACTGACGACCCGCTGCACAACGCCGTCCTGCTGTTTCTGGCGTTTCTGTCGCTGATGAGCTGGGGCATCATGTTCAGCAAGTTCGCGCAGTTTCGGCGAGCGGAGAAAGATGGCCGCGCATTTATGCAGGAGTTTGAGCGGGCGCAAAGTATGGACGCGGCAATGCTGATTGCTCAGCGTACGACGTCGAGTCCGTTCACGGTGGTGTTCGCCCGCGCGGTACAGTTTCTCAATGAGACCAAGCCGGCCATGCCCGCGTCCACCGATCGCAGCGCACGACTGAGTGGATCGCAGGTGGAAGCACTGCGTCTTGTGCTTGATGCCGAAGCGGGTACGCAGCGGGAGAAGCTTGGCACGTTCATCACGTGGCTGGCCACAGTCGGTTCGGTAAGTCCGCTCATTGGACTCTTCGGCACGGTGCTCGGCGTGATCAGCGCGTTTCTTGGTGTTGTGGAGTCCGGATCGAGCAATCTGACGGCTGTGGCACCGGGTATCGCACAGGCGCTCACCGCAACGGCGGCCGCGCTGGCGGTGGCGATCCCTGCGTCGTTCGCCTACAACGTGTTTGCCGCGCGACTCAATCGCTACGATGGAGCGCTGGAAGGATTCGGCTCCGAGCTCGTCGCACTGATGGTGCGTGAGGGGCGGATTTAGTATGCAAACGCGTCGTCGTCGCAGCGATCGCATGGCCGTGAATGCGGAGATCAATGTGGTCAGTCTCATCGACGTGATGATGCTGCTCATGATCGTCTTCATGATTGCGGCGCCGATGATGCAGGGGGGGGTGGATGTACAGCTGCCGAAGGCGCAGGTGCAGGCGCTTGATGCGCAGAGTGGCCTTGTGGTCTCTGTGGATCGCGAAGGACGCATCTTCATTGATCGGGCCGAAGTTTCCCTTGATGAGTTCGCAGGAAGCATCAAGGCGCTGGCCGAGCAGAAGGGGCAAGACGGTGTTTACCTGCGAGGCGATGCGGCGAACAGCTACGGCACGATGCTGCGCGTGATCGCGCTCATGGCGGCGGCTGGCGTTGAAAACGTCGGTCTTGTTGGCGAGCCCGAGGATGTGCGGCCATGAGTGCGGCGACGTTTGGCGGCGTCCCTGGCGAAGGCATCACGCGTTCCATGATCGTCTCGGCCGTGCTGCACGGCGCGCTGGTGCTGGCCGTTGTTTTCTGGCCGACGCCAGCAATCGAGGCGCGGCCCCCCGTCTACAAGGTCAACATTGTTGGCGCGCCTGCCGGCCCCAAGGCGATCGGCGTGGTGGACCCGCGTCCCGCCACAACGCCGCCCAAGGCGGCTGAGGCGCCGAGCGGGATTGAGCGACCCCCGGTTGATCGTCCGGCGCCAACGG
>JBGTOG010000216.1:0-8147 GCA_041742675.1 Gemmatimonadaceae bacterium
CGTGTGATTTTCCGACCGCGGGACGCACGCCAAACTGCGATAGTTCGGAAAATTCCACAAGCCGGACACGTGATCTATTTGGGGACACACAGAGGCCGGCAATCGCCACGCTCCGTCACCCATTGTGCGACGCCGAACGACTCCTATTCTGCCGCGCCCTCGAGCACTGTCGTCGCCAGCTCAAGTTCCGCAACAATCGGCGCGTCAAAGCCAACCTCGCGCAACCGGTCGCATACCGTGCGATACCAGCGCACCGTCCCTTCGCGGCCGACACTGAAGCGCCCCCACA
Organism: Gemmatimonadaceae bacterium; assembly: GCA_041742675.1. Lineage (GTDB taxonomy): Bacteria > Gemmatimonadota > Gemmatimonadetes > Gemmatimonadales > Gemmatimonadaceae > JAABRT01. The sequence continues at coordinate 290 of JBGTOG010000216.1, forward strand.
CGGTTTCGGGAAACGACGTGCGCGCCAGATCGTACACGATCGTATTGGCGTTGTGCAGTTTGTCAGCCGCGCACACCCAGCGGGACTCTTCGCTGGCCGCCTCAAGTCGCGTCAGCATATCGGACTTGCGATCTTCGGGCGCGATTTCCACGCCGTCACTGTCGGTGCGCCGCTCAATAACCGCCAGCACCGTTTCCAACGCGTCCATGCCGAACTTGCGACCGATGCGCTCTTCGAGCACCGACGACGTCCACCCCTCACGCACGCCGTCTTCCACGGTATCGTGCAGGATGCCCGCCACCACGGTGTGCTCATCCCGACCGTAGCGCGTCAGAATCACCGCCACATTCGCGGGCTGCGTAAAATAGGGCAGGCGGGTGCCTTTGCGGACCTGTTGATCGTGGTGCTTGGCCGCAAACGCAAACGCGTGATTGATGCGATCGGAATAACCGGTCACCGTCATGTGTGCCTCGATAAGTAAGCGCGCATGGCGCAACGCATCCGGTTTAACAAAACTGCTCCGCGTTGCTTCCGTTGGCAATGCACGTACACCGCGTCAGGCCGACCGTTCACGTCGACCGACCGGTGCGGAACCACGTCACCAGCGTTTCCAGGCCATCGGCGTCGTCCTGCGTGAACATCGCCGGTTCAGCGCTGTCGATGTCGAGCACGGCGCACAACATGTCGTCGACATCAAACACCGGAACCACAATTTCGCTGCGCGAGCGTGCGTCACACGAGATATGTCCGGGAAAGGCGTGCACGTCTTCCACAATCACGGTCCGCCGCTCTGCCGCCGCCGTACCGCACACACCGCGCCCGAAGGTGATGTCGAGGCAGCCGAGCGTGCCCTGATACGGTCCCACGCGAAGCAAGGCACCGGGTTCAACTACCCGATAAAAGCCGGTCCACAAATGTCCGAAGGCGTGGTGCAGCAGCGCGCTCGTGGTGGCCATCCCGGAGACATGATCCGTGGTGCCGTGCAGCAACAGTTGTTGCATGTCGTGCAGTCGTGCATACGCGTCGCGGCGCGGCGCGGCGCGCAGATCGGGAATAACTGGTTCCATGGGCCGGGATTACACGTGAGTCATGTCGTATACAGAACGCTACGCGTGCGCCAGAGCGCGCGTTGTCGTTCACACCGTGTGTGTTTCAAGCTACGCCGCGCGTGCGATGGCCAGCTCCGACAGCAACACCAGATCAAGTACAGCCAGGGCAAGGCCCTGCACAATGATGCCCAGCCCCGCCCCTACGCCGCCCAGCCGTTTTCCCATAATCCAGCAGCTCAGCGCAAGCGTGATTCCCACCGCCGCGTATCCCACATCGAGGCCGACATTCAGCCAGAGCACATTCACCAGCGATGTGGCGCTGTCAAAATCGCGCAGGGCGAGACCGCGCCACGCCCAGGCACAGATTGCCAGGTCCACCGCGCCCCAGGCCGCCGTCTGTATGGCAAAATGTTTCAGCAGCGGCGAGCGCGTGCTCCGCACCGCCAACATGGTGAGCACCAGCGTGCCGACGAGCACACTGACGCCGCCCCAGACAGCGAGGCGCATCAGGTGCGTGCGTTCCAGCGCGAGAAACGTGTCCGCCCACATGCCGGGAGCCTAGTCAGCGCACCATGACAGGCCAAGGGGCGAGCGCCCCACGCGTTGACCGCAGCGCAACACGCCTTAGGTTCCCACGGATGCTGCCTTCCTGCGCGCCATGAGCGACGCCCGGTCATCTCCGTCGGCTGCGGCACCAACCGCGACAGAACGTGAAGCCGTCATGAGCGCACTCGGCGACGCGTACGCGGCCGATCAGCTCGAGTTGGACGAACTTGAACAGCGCATGGCCCAGGTCTACCGGGCAACATCACACGAGGCCCTGGCCCAGGTGCTGGTGGGCCTTGGCCGTTCCAATGTTGTTGCGCCGGCGTCTTCCGCCGGACCCGTCTACGCCGAGCCACGGCTGGCCATGCCGAACCTCGTGCTTGACGCCCGTGCACGCGAGTATGGCGTGGCCACGATCGCGCGCCCGGAAGTCGTGCTCGAACGTTCGGCTGTGTTGGCCGTCATGGGCGCCGCGGAGCGCAAAGGTGCGTGGGTTGTGCCGCGCTCGGTCAAGGTGTTCGCCGTGATGGGTGGCGTGGAGCTCGACCTGCGGGAAGCGCATTTTGCTGAGGGTGTCACCGAAATCGAAGTGTTTGCGCTGATGGGCGGAGTTGATATCGCTGTCCCCACCGGCGTGCGGGTGGAATCCACCGGCATGGGTATCATGGGTGGATTCAGCGTTTCCGGCGCCGATGCGGATCCGGGGCCCAACGCGCCGGTACTGCGCATCAATGGCGTGGCCATTATGGGTGGCGTCGACGCGAAGCTGAAAAAGTTCAAGAAGCGCAAAGGCAGCTGACGGCGCGTGGTGCGACGAGCGATGGCTTACGCTCGGCGCGCTTGCACCAGCACCGCCCGGACGCGCTGGCGTTCCGCCGCCGTTGCCTTGAGCAGTTGGCGGAACCAGAGCACGCTCGTCTGCCCCGCCGTTGCAATCAATACCACATCACGTGGCATCAAGCGCGTTGGCCACCGTTCTCGTGTGGGCGGCAGGGCAAGGATCGTCAAATCGTGTCGGTCCATCAAGCGATCCAGCTCCGGAGCAACGGCGTCGAGCCGCTCCAGGGATGTGGCCGTTTGTCCACCGGTAAGCACCAGCATCGCCCTTTCGCGGCCCGTAGGCAGTGACATCAGCGCTGCCGCCAGCTCGATACGTTCTCTGGCCACCTCCGCCAGCCCGGGGCGATCTGCGGCGTCAATTTGCGAGCCGAGCGGACGGTAGAGCACATCGGCGTCGATGACCAGCACGGCGCGAGATGCCTGAGCCGCTGCAGTACCAAGTTGCAGGGTGACCGCCGCGCGAGCTTCCGGATCATCACCAACGACGCCGACGCGAGTCACCGACTCAGCCATCGCACTGAGCGTGAGGTGGAGCCGCGTCATCGCTCGTACTTCGTGTCGCAACACGGGTGGGATCCGCCGGTCGATGTCGCGTCGGTTCAATGGGTCCCGCGTTCCGTGCAGTGCCATCACCAGCGAGGCTGACAGCCCCGACTGCTCGACAATGGAGGCGACATCCGCGAGATCGGCGACGCGTGGATCGCGCACCTCCGCAATCAGTGCCGCGACATAGCCAATCGCGAGTGATACCAGCAGCGTGGCGGCGAGCATCGGCACCGTGGGTACGTGCAGCGGTTCGGCGACACGGAGCGATTGCTCACGTTGCGCCCGGGCAGCGTTCCACTCCCGCGCTCGACGCAGCGCGGTGGTGCGCAGCTCGAGGGAATCGGTGGCCGCGAGGAAGCTGCGAAGGTCATCAGCTGCTCTGCGGGCAGTGCTGTCGCGACGCAACGAATCGCGGTTCGCCACCATTCGCGCTGCGCGCGTGACTGACGCGACCTCCTCGTACAAGGTTCGCACTACCAGCGAGTCAAGCCGATCACCGAGCTGCTGCACCCGTTGCTGCACCCGTTGCTGCAGCGAGAGGAAACGCGGGTCTGCACCACCGAGCGCGGCGATGGCGCTCCGCTCCCGCTCGGCGTCGCGCAGAGAGTCTGCGAGCGCTTGCGCCTCCGTGTTGTCCACGAGCGCAGCAGCTTCTGCGAGCGAGAGATAGCCGTCTACGAGTCGTGTGGTTCGAGCAATTCGCAAGCGATCAGCCAGCTGTTCACGCAGCGTGTCGCCGGCGACGACGCGCGCCACACCCGTTGCATCCCGTATCGACACCGCGAACTGCGAATCGCGCTGTTGATCGAGGCGCACGGCATCAATGCGATCGCTGGCCGAGGCCCGCGCCATCCGCGCCGCCTCGATTGACCGAAGCATTGGAAGCGTATCAATCAGCGGTGGCAGCTCGGCCAGCTGGGCACGGAGGGCGCGGTCGGCTTCGCGCGGCAGGATCAGCAACGCAAAGCCGCAAGCCACGGCGCTCAACAGTGCGACCGTGAGCAAAAGCGGACGGCGATACACGGCGTTGCGCGCACGCGACGCGATCCATGGAGCGGGTGAGGAACGAGCGGGTGGTGAGCTCACCCCCAAGTGTACGCACAAACGCAACGCGGGGACCGGTGCAATGCACCGGTCCCCGCGAAATCAACTGTTACGTCTGTCGCGAAAAACGCGATTACTGCGTGACCGTAACCTTGGCCCGCATGCCCATCGCGAGATGTGGCGTGCAGAAGTACTCATACGTGCCCGGCGTGACGCCAGCAAACGAGATCGTGTAGTCCTCGCCTTCAGCCAGCATCATCGGACCGGCCAGCTCGCTGGCCTGGTTCGGCATGTTGGCAACCAGCTGCGACTTCACATCGGCGGGCAGCAGCGTGGCGTCAAACGCCACATTGTGCGGGCCACCGCTCACGAACACGAACTTGATGCCATCGCCCTGCTTGACCGTGATGTCAGCCGGCTCGTACACGTAGTCATTGTTCGCATTGATCAGCATCTTCACTTCATGGATGGTGCCCGTGATCGCCTGGGCCGCCCCAGCATCCGCTCCCGTCGCGGGTGCTCCCATTGCCGGCGCGTCTGCCGGTACGGCATCCGATGTATCAGCCGCCGTATCACCACCACCGCAAGCCGCAAGCAACACGGCCGCACCAGTCACTACTGCATATCCAAGAAACCGCATTTCGAGAGGCCTCCAGAGCCTGATCGACAGAAAACCAACCATCCACAGGCAGCGCCTGGGCTCACAGTATTCCTGCGAGACTTGTGAATATATTCACAAACGTGTCTCATTGCCAAGTGTTTCCTTGTCGAGAGGTCGGTTGGCGCGGCCTTGACCCGTTCCTTCGCCCCCGCTAGGCTTGGGGCATGAAGAGCTTTGCGCAGCACCATCATCACGTGCGTCATGGTCACGGCCCGACGGGTCGCGGTCTTCTGTGCGTGCTGTCGGCAGCCTGAGCGCTCGCCTCTTCACGTCGCGCGGAACGCCGCCGGCCCGTCCTTCTGAGGACGGGCCTTTTTTGTGCCCAGCCCGCTCCTCCGATCGCCTTCAGGGCATTGCCCTTACCCGCTTTACCCGAGATTTCCATGCTCCGAATCGCGCTGCCCAACAAGGGGCGGCTGAGTGAAGAAACCCGTGCTTTGTTCAATGACGCCGGCCTTGAAGTGCGCGCCGCGGGCGACCGCGCGCTCACGGCATCGTTGGGCGGCGAGTTTGAAGCCATTTTTGTTCGCGCTCAGGATATTCCCGAGTTTGTCGCTGATGGCGCCGCCGACGCCGGGGTGACCGGTTGGGACCTGGTCAACGAGTCCGGGCGGGCGCTCGCCGATCATCTGGACCTTGGCTTTGGCCGCTGCCGACTGGTTGTGGCGGCGAAAGACGACTCCGGCATTACCTCGGTAGAACAGATTGGCGCCGATGGCCAATCGGTCCGGGTGGCGTCGGTCTTCCCACGCATCACGGCCAGGTTTTTTGCCGAGCGCGGGCGTCCTGTGGATGTGGTGCCGGTGTCTGGAGCGGCCGAGATCGCACCGCACCTTGGCATTGCGGACATCGTGGTGGATCTCACGTCGACGGGGTCCACGCTCAAGATGAACGGGCTGCGTGAGATTGAGACGGTACTGGAGAGTACGGCGCGCTTGGTCACGGCTCCCGGAGGACCGCGCAACGGCGATCCGGCGCGGGGTGAGGAGTTCGAGGAGCTCGTGACGGCATTGGCTTCCGTGATCCGGGCACGCGGCCAGCGGTATCTCATGGCTAACGTGCCGCGGGCGGCGCTTGATCAGGTCAAGGCGATTTTGCCGGGACTCAATGGACCGACCGTTGTGGACATCATGAACGGTGGTGAGCATGTCGCAGTGCACGCGGTGGTACCGGCGAAGTCAGTGTACCGGATTATTGGTCAACTGCGCAGCCTTGGTGCGGAAGGATTGCTGGTGACGCGCATTGAGCGGTTGGTGCCATGATCTCTTCGGCGACCGCTCTGCTCCGCGCCGCCGGCGCGCTCAGCGACCTGGATCTTGAAACACGACGCGTGCTGCAGTCGCGATCTGGAGACAGCGACGCCGCTGTGCGCTCGGCGACCAGTGAGATCATCGCGGACGTGCGCACACGTGGTGACGCGGCTTTGCGTGAATACGCGGCGCGTTTTGACGGCGTAACGATGGACGCATTCGAAGTGCCGCGGCGCGAATGGACGCGCGCACTCGATGCGCTTGATCCCGCATTGCGACGCGCGCTTGAGCGGGCGGTCGCAAACATCACCACGGTACACGCCGCGTTTCGTGCGCTGCCGGTAGAGGTGTCGCCGGAGCCGGGTATTGTGATCGGTCGTCGGCCGGATCCGCTATCACGCGTAGGCGTGTACGCACCAGGCGGTCGCGCTGCGTATCCGAGTTCGCTGCTCATGGGCGCGGTGCCCGCACGCGTGGCTGGCGTTGGCGAAGTGATCGTGTGTTCGCCGCCAAGTGCCACGGGCATGCCCAGCGATGTTGTGCTCGCTGCGGCGGCGTTGGCTGATGTATCGCGAGTGTTTGCTATCGGCGGCGCGGGTGCGATCGCCGCGATGGCGCTGGGCACGGAGTCGGTGCCTCGCGTAGACAAGATTGTTGGACCGGGCAACGCGTACGTTGCCGAAGCGAAGCTGCAGTTGGTGTCGCATGTGACGATTGACTCACCCGCGGGTCCGAGCGAACTGCTGGTGATTGCGGATGAGACGGCATCGCCCGCGGTAATCGCGCGCGAAATGGTGGCGCAGGCAGAACACGATCCGGCGGCGGCGGTGATTGCTGTGCTCGTCGCAAGTGCGGAGTACGTTGCGCGGGTGACGCGTGCGCTGGAGGAGGAAGTTGCGCGCACACCGCGCGAGAACGTGGTGCGTGCAGCGCTGTCATCGCGCGGCGCTGTACTGCTGGCCGATTCGCTTGACGAAGCGGTGGAGTTTGCCAACGAATGGGCGGCCGAGCACTTGTTGCTTGCGGTCGCTGACGATGTGATGGACACAACGCTGGCGCAGCTGCGTCATGCGGGCACGGTGTTTGTTGGCGAGAGCGCGTCGGTGGCGTTTGGTGATTACATGACGGGTGCAAATCATGTGTTGCCGACGGCGGGGCTTGCGCGCTGTTATTCGGGGCTGTCTACACTCGACTTCGTCCGATGGACAACGTGGCAGCGCGTGACGCCGGCTGCGGCCGCGTCGCTGGCCGCCGATGTCGCGTGTTTTGCGGATGCCGAGGGCTTGCCGGGACATGCCGCAGCAGCGCGAGCGTGGATGGTGGGAGCATGAGCCGAGCAGACGCCACGGTCAACGCACGAGTTGCTGCCCCTGACCGACTCGACATTGCACGCGCCGCCTACCGCGACGTGCCGCTTTACGATCCTCGGCGCTCGCCAGTCGAGATCGATCTCACCGACAACACCAACCTCTGGGGTATACCGCCCACCGCCGAACGCGTGTGGCGTGAAGCCGCTGCGTCGGTGATTACGCGGTACCCGTCGCTCTACGCGGGAGATCTCAAGCAGGCGCTCGCCGAGTACACGAACGTGTCGCCGGACATGATCGTGACCGGCTGCGGTTCCGATGATGTGCTCGATTCCGCCATGCGCGCCTTTGCCAATCCGGGCGAGCAGGTGGTGTCGTCTGTGCCATCGTTTGCGATGGTACCGATCTTCGCGCGCATGAATGACCTGCATTGGACAGGCGTGACAGAGCGCGCCGATCATTCGATCGATGCAGACGGTTTGCTCGCCACGCCGTCCAAGGTGCTGTACATCTGTTCACCCAACAATCCGACTGGTGCGGTCACGCCGCTCGCCGTGCTGCGCGAGTTGGCCTCGCGTTGCGCGGGTGTACTCGTGATCGATGAAGCGTACATTG
>JBGTOG010000231.1:0-3173 GCA_041742675.1 Gemmatimonadaceae bacterium
TGTCGCGGCGTGTATCACCCGCGAGCGTCAGATTGGGGATCGATGGCGGGAAGTTGTCCGACGGTGGCAGGTCGTCTGGCATCGGCAGGAAGTCGGGCGTTGCAGACGCGGAGAGTGAGACCGAAGCCACGCGCGTGCGCACATGATGCCGCCCTGCGCAAGAGCTCGCATCCACCGGGCCGCCGCCGATCTGGTCGGGCTGAGCGCTCACCGCGCCGTGCCGCGCCGCAGTTCTGATTCGTCTTTGAGGCTACAAAGTGCCTCGCGGCGTTCCGGCTGTTCGGCCTACTTTATTTCGTAAGCCGAACCGAGCGCCTGCGGTGCCCATTCGGCCGGCGTGGCCACCATGCGATGAATCCCGCTACACACCGTCATCCAACGCTCTCGCATCGCTCAGAGCAACCGCATTGCGATCGATCAGCACCGCCAGCGCCACCCCCGCGATATAGCACGCGATATCACTCCACAAAAATCCCTGCCCCAAGACCAGCGCACCAATCGGGTGCGCGCGCACTGCATCAAGCCATGGCGTGCGCCACAGCTGCGACAGCTCAACAGTCACCGCAATAGCAAGCGCAGCCGCCGCCAGCGTTGCAACGCGCGCACGTGGCCAGATCAGCGCTAACCACCAGTACACCATCGCGGCCCACAACACATCGCCAGCGTACAGCGCAACCGAGCGCGGCAGCATCTCGGGAAAGCGGCGCGAAGCAAGCCCGAGCGCAATGGTGATCAGCAACCACCGCACAACAGCGGAGCGCGAGCGCGCTGTAGAAGTATCGACTGTCCTGGAAGGCGCAGCGCCCTCGCTCGTTTGAGACACGTGACGTTTGCCCTTCGGGATTCTGGTTGAGTGTGCCGTCAAGCTCCGATACTCCAATCCCACAATACAACCCGACGATTCATGACACCACGACAGCCCGACGCCTCCTCGCCCAACCCCGGTGACTTGCTGTGCTTTTCGCATCTCCGCTGGAGCTGGGTGTAGCAGCGTCCGCAGCATTTGCTCACGCGCGCGGCACGCGGTCGACGTGTCTACTACGTGGAAGAGCCCGTGTACGGTGCGATGAAGCCGAGCATGGAGGCGCGGACCGTTGCCAACAACATTGTGGTGTTGCAGCCTCAGCTGCCGGACGGCCTGACGGAACGACACATTGACAACGCGCAGCGCGAACTGATCGATGCCTATATCGCTGAGCACTGCATACGCGCCGGGACGCTCTGGTACGACACGCCCATCGCGTTCCCGTTTACGCGTCATCTCTCGGCGCGCGTGCGCGTATACGATTGCATGGACGAACTCTCAGCCTTTGCCGGCGCACCGCCCGCGATTCACCACGAACATCGAGTGCTTGCGTCAGTTGACGGAATGCTGGTGCCGATGCCCATCAATCTCGATACGATCAACCAGCTTTATGGCTGGTCGCTTACCAGTGATGAGCTGGAAGCGTATTTTCAGCGGATTGCAGAGCCGGTGGCACAAGTGCGCACTTCGGAAGATGTCATCGTCGCACGGATCGGTCGCGAACTCTACGAAAAGTTCTTCCGCAACTACACGCGGAAAATGGGCTGGATCGCGGCGCGGCCGCAGTACAGCGTGCTTGGCAGCGAACGTGGCATCATGATGCCGACTGTGGAAGAATCGCTCGCGCAGTACCTGCGTTCGCCCCGCTTTTTGCGGAGCTGAACGCGACGGCTATTACAGCGACTCGAGTTCAGGCTGACTCGTCTTCCTCTCTGGCCGGCTTCGCTTCTTCCTTCGCCAGTCTCGACTTTTCGCTCTTCTTTTCCGCGTCGTCATGCTGCTCGCGCTTTTCAAAGAGGCGATCCTTCCCGTGATCATCGTGGCGCGCAATCTTCGCGGGGTCATGTCCCGGACCCACCGCGTGTTTTTCCTCAGCCTCCGCAAGCTCGGCTTTCCCTTCATCGGCTTCCTGCATCAGTTTCTTGTCGCTGGCGTCGTGCTTGTAGGCGTTCGTCTTGCTGCTCATGACTGACTCGGGAACGAGAGAGTAGGGACTGCGTTACTCGCATACCCTGCGGGAGGCGTTTCGGATCGAGGGTCCGTTCGCGCGTGTTCTCCTTCCGCGTCTGGCGCGCAGGGCACCCTTGACCGCACATTAGGCACTGGATCCTCTCCCCCGACCCGCCTGAATGAGCGATCGCTTCCGCGCGCGCCTCGAATCCGCGCTTTCTGACATCTACCGGTTCGAATCCGAGCTTGGTGGCGGCGGTATGTCGCGCACCTATCTTGCCCACGAGCAATCGCTCGATCGTCGTGTGGTCGTCAAGGTGCTGGCCCCGGAGCTGCTGGAAGGATTGAGCATCGAACGTTTCAAGCGCGAAGTGCTCATGGCGGCCAAACTGCAGCATCCGCATGTAGTGCCGGTGTTGGCGTCGGGCGATGCTGATGGACTGCCGTGGTTTTCCATGCCGTTTGTCGAAGGCGAGTCGCTGCGGCAGCGCATGCTGCGCGGACCGCTGCCGCTTGAAGAAGCGATGGGCATTTTGCGTGACGTCGCCCGTGCGCTCGCCTACGCCCATGCGCACGGCATCGTGCACCGCGATATCAAGCCGGACAACGTGTTGCTCTCCGGTGAAAGTGCCACCGTCACCGATTTTGGTATTGCCAAGGCCATCTCGGCGTCGCGCTCCGACAGCAACAGCACGGCGCTCACCCAGGCGGGCATGGCCATTGGCACGCCGGCGTATATGGCGCCGGAACAGGCAGCCGCTGATCCTGATCTTGATCACCGTGCTGATTTGTATGCGTTCGGTGCGATGGCGTTTGAACTGCTCACCGGTGAACAGGTCTTCGCCAACCGCACACCGGCGCGTGTACTTGCAGCGCATCTCGGAGAGCAACCACGTGATGTGCGCGAGCTGCAGCCAGCGCTTCCGGCCGAGCTTGCGGCGCTGATCAATCAGTGTCTCGAAAAGGAGCCGGACGCGCGTCCACACGATGCGGTCGCGCTGGTTCGTCAGCTCGATGCGGTGTTTACGAGTGGCGGCGTGTCTGGTGCGGTGGTGTCTGCAGCGCCGCGGATTCGCTTGGGGCGTGCACTCGCGATCTGGGCCGGCAGCTCGGCGGCTGTGCTGGCCGCCGTGTGGGCGGCGACCGCACTGATCGGTCTGCCCGAGTGGGCGTTTTCCGGCGCGGTGGGCGTTTCGCT
>JBGTOG010000266.1:0-22848 GCA_041742675.1 Gemmatimonadaceae bacterium
ACAGACATCAGCGGGTGTTCAAGCAGTCGCGAGCGAACGTCCACTTTGTCGCGCACGGCGGAGCCAAGCTCATCGAGCGAGCGCTTCAGCTCCTTTCGTTCAGCACGCAGGACCGTCTGCAGCTCGTCGGCAGACTCGGGAAGATTGTCGGTGAATCCATTTGATGGATTCGTGGAAATGCCATTCATGATTCTGCTCCGTTAGCGCGAGCTGGCATGAACAGCAACGCCGCTGCACCAATGCCCACCACCGCGCCGACGATGGCCGTTGCCAACCACGACTCCATGAATGAAGACAGCCACATGATGCCCGCGACGAGCAGCGCCACCAAGGCGACCAGCCCAAGGGCTCCACCGACGACGACGAACATGGCTCGTTTGAGCTGGGCACTCACCTGATCCTGCACGCGCACGACCGCCAGCCGAATTTCGCCGCGCACCACATTCTCGGTATGCGTCGCCGTATCCTGCAGCAAATCGGTCACTGATCGTGACGAATTGCCGGAGACGGTCGAAGTCAGCCGGCTGTCAATCATGACCGCGTAGCAGACCGGCCAACGAGGAAGCCCACTGCGACGGCGGCGGCCAGCGTGACGCCGGGATGCCGTTTCGCCATCGAGGACAGATCCTTCATGATGTCGCGTGCATCAATGTCGCGCACATACTCGGCAGTCGATCCCAGGGCTGCCGAGGCTTTGTCGGCCGCACTGGCCACCCGATCACTGACCGTATGGCCGGCACGTTCAAGCCGGTTGGCGGCGCCTTCCATCGCGTGCGAGGCCTTGTCCTTCATGTCGTTGGCGCCATGCAACGCATTCTGCGTGTGTTCGCGATTCAGAATCTGGTCGGTCATGTACAACTCCGTCGGATGAGATGTCGCAGCAGGGTGCACCGGCGAGATGTCGCCAGTGCGTTGGTGCATACAGCAGGAGGGGCGTTGCGTCGCGACCGACGCATTAAATCGGGCGTCGTCCCTGAATCACATTCACGATGATCATGATGACCGCGATGACGAGCAGAATGTGCAGCAGTCCGCCGGCGGTGTAGGCGGTCACCATGCCGAGCAGCCAGAGCACGGCGAGAATGATGGCAATGGTCATGAGCATAGAGAGATCTCCGTAGGGGATGGCAAGGCGATTGCATCGGTGACCGTTGCAACCGGAGGGTGCGAACGTCCGACGCCGTGAGGGTGTGGACGTCCGACGTCGTTATCGCGGCGTCGGGGTGTCGGCAAACCAGAACGCTTCGAGCGTGCCGGCTGACTTTCTGGCGAGTACGATCGTGTAGGACGTTCCCGCCTGCAGATCGAGCTCAGGCAGCGAGACGAGCTGGCGATTACCGTCTTCTGCACGAAACTCCAGCGTGCCTCTCCACGGATCGATGTCCGTGTACGCAGCGTCGGAACCGTAGCTGATGCCATCGAAGAACGATTCACCACCGCGAGCGATCACATTGATGTCATCCGTACCGCGTGCGGCATGAATGACACGAACGTGTGCTTTGGACGAGTCGGATGAGATGTCATCGCGCAGAATGCGTGAGGACAGTGCTGCACCATCGTCGTCGCGCACAATGAACATCGTATAGCGATGACCGTCGGACATCATCTCACGGTTGGTCTCAATGGGCGCGTACGCGCCGCCCGCTGCGCCGGAGACTTCAAAACGTGTCCAGTTCTGATCGATGCTCTGGTATGGAGAGACCGACTTGTAGTCAACCGCCGGCAGCTCGAGCATGTTGTCGCCGCGAATCGTGAGGCGTTGCAGGTCAGGCACGGCGTTCACGACGCGTACGAGGGCGACGCCGCGCTCATTGGCTGCATCTCCAGACATCGATGTGGCGACGGTACCGTCGGCCATGCTGGTGACGACTTCCTCTTCGGTCTGCGAGTCCGTGCTGCAGGCAGTAACGAGGACTGCACCGAGCAGGAACATCGGTGTGCGAATAGTGCGAATCATGTGTGAACTCCGCGTTCAGGGAGCGGGCCCACCCAATCGAAGAGCGGCCCGTGCTCTCAAGGTATTCGCAACTCGCAGACCGTTGCATTCACCGGATGACGCATCCTCGCGTACTCCGGACGGGCAGGGGCGGTGCTACGCGGACCGCAACAACCCGCGCTTGAATGCAATCATGAGTGCCTGTGTCCGGTCGCGCGCATCCAGTTTGGCGAGAATTGCCTTGACGTGGGCCTTGACGGTACCCTCGCTGATGTGCAGCGCGTCCGCCACTTCGAGATTGGACTTTCCCTCGGACAGACAGCGCAGCACTTCTGTTTGGCGCGCTGTGAGCACATCGGATGCCACATGTTCGGCCAGCTTGGCTGCGATCGCGGGTGCGATGACTTTGCGGCCCTGGTGTACGGCGCGGATGGTGCTGACCAACTCGGCGGAGTGCACGTCCTTGAGCAGATAGCTGAACGCGCCAGCGCGCAACCCGCGGAACACTTCCTCGTCCGTATCGTATGTAGTGAGCAGAATCACGCGTGCGTCGTGATTGCGTTCACGGATCTGCGTCGTCAAATCCACGCCATCCATTGGCGTCATGCGCAGGTCGAAAATGCACACGTCCGGGGCCAGTGCGTCGTACATTTGCAGTGCCGTGGCACCGTCACCCGCCTCGCCTACCACCGTAATGCCGTATGATGTGAGAACGGCCGCGAGTCCTTCACGCATGATGGCGTGATCGTCCACCAACAATACGCGAATAGCCGAGTCTGTCATGAGTCTCTCTCTCCGTTCACCTGAGCGCGCCGCCCACCGGGGCCCTTCATGACACGGCAACATCCAGTGCAACATAGCGCACCTCCCATCGGACAATGCACGCGCGCCATGAATTCTAGTACCATACGTGCATCGATCCCGTTCCCAGCCGTTAGCGCATCCTGGCTTCCCGCTCGCTGATTCCACGAGAACACCCCATGTCCGCGAACGTCCCGCCGCTCGATGGCGTACTGGAAGCTGAGTTGCTGCGCAATGTCCTCGATACCGTAACGCATGATCTCGGGGGACTTTCGAGCGCACTGGCGTTGCGTGCCGATGTCATGCAGCGTGCGCAGCCGGGCGCTTCGGCTACGGCGTTCAGTACCATTGCCATTGAGCTGCGTTCCCTTGGTGGTCAGTTGCGCGAGTTGAGCGGTCCCCGCGGTGGCGCGACCTTGGCCCCCACGTCGATGGGTTCGCTGGACGAGTGGTTCGCCGTGATCTCGCGTTTCGGTCAACCATTGCTCGGACGGGGCGTGTCCTTTCACGGGGATGTGGACCACGTGCACGTCGGCTCGGTCATCACACACGAGCTCACGTATGTCGTACTGGCGGTGCTGCACGCCATTCGCGAGGTGCCGGAGTCCGCTCACACCGAGATCCGCATGTCCAGCATACAACGCGAAGACGGCGTGGTGATACGACTCGGTATGCACGGAGTACACGGTGCACTGGATATCGCAGACTGTTCTCAGAGTCGGTGGTGGCAGTGGGCGACACAGCGCGCGTCCGATGCAGCCATCGGTATGCGCGTGGTCGATGCTCATGTTGAGTTATCGGTGACATTTGAACCAGGCGCCTAGACCTCTGGACCCGCCTTTGCGGTGGCGTGCACTGTGCCGCTTCGCCGATTGTCTGTTTTCGCTGAACACGTGACGCACTCTTGTTTGCGCGCGCGCACCTGCATGCAGCGAGTCGTCGTCGCGTCGCACTCTTTGCGATCCATTTCCCAGGACAAGGAGTACACGTGTTCATCACTCATCAACCCGCGTCGTTGAGACATTCGTCGACGCATTTGCGGCGACGACTCCACAAGGTGTGGTCTCACTGCAAACGTGTTCGTGCGAATTGTCACACCGCGGTCGCGGCGGTAGCCGTAGCGTCGGTTGTGGTGGTGGCGCCAACAGGCATGTCAGCGCAAACACTGGGCAGTGCACAGTCGTTTGCTGTGCTCGGTGCCGAGGCAGTCACCAACACAAACGCAACTACGATCAAAGGTGATCTCGGCGTATGGTCTGGGACATCGCTGACCGGAATGGGTTCCGTGACCATCGACGGTTCGTTCCAGCAGACCACGCCAGTCGCTCAGCAGGCTCAGGCGGACGCCACCACCATGTACAATTGGCTCGCGGCGCTGCCATTCACCTCCGACCTGTCCGGTCAGGAACTCGCTGGTCGCACGTTGTCGCCCGGTGTCTACTTCTTTTCGTCGGAAGCGCAGCTGAACGGTGCTCTCACGCTTGACTTCGCCAGCAATCCGGGCGGAGCATTTGTATTCCAGATCGGGACAAAGTTGACGACGGGCAGCGGTTCAACCGTCTCGGTGCTGAACGGCAGTGCGCTGAGCAGTGTCTTCTGGCAGGTTGGCTCCGACGCGGGGCTCTTCACTGGCACGAGCTTCCAGGGAAACATCATCGCCGGTACGAGCGTCGTGCTTCAGAGCGGGACCACGATCATCTGTGGTCGAGCGATCGCGCTGACGGCGATCGTCACCATGGACAATAATGTTGTCTCCAATGACTGCAGCAATGGTGGCGATTACGAAACGGGCGGTACCGACTACGGCAGCCTCGGGTATTCTGGCGGTTCGGCCAATGTGGTGAATGTTCCGGAACCGTCGTCGCTTTCGCTGGTAGCTGGTGGGCTGTTGTTGTTCGGCGCGGTACTTCGTCGTCGGCAGAGAGGCCTATCGTTGCGGTAACAGCCGGAAGTCCCGCATGTGCGACAGACATTGTTTTTGTCGTATATGCGGGAGCAACGGCGGCGCAATGCGCGGCACGCGCACGGTCACTCCCGATTCGGATTGCGCAGTGGCTCGATGCCGGAGAGTGGCACGTCACTTTCGAGCTGCTGTACCATCTCGCGCACGGCAGCAAGCACCGCATCAGACAACAACCTGGAGCGTGGCGACGACAGTATGTACGCGAACCACCGCCGCGCATCGTCGCGCTGTCCGAGGCGAATGTACGCGTTGCCGGTCTCGATGGCGGCGCCGAAGTTTGACGTGTTCACAGACAAAATCTCTTCGCCGCGCTGTGCGACGAGCCGCCAATCGGTGCCGCCGTCCCGGTAGAGATATTCCTCCAGCAACAACCACAGGGAGTTTGCTCGCGCCAGTGGATGCACCTGTCGTCCTTTCCAGATCTCCACGTAGCCGAGCGACTTCACCAGGGTAATGTCGCGAAACACCTCCGCCGGATCGTGATGGTAGTCGGGCCACGGCACCTGATCGGCGATCGAATAGATGTAGTAGCCCTCGTACACACCCGCGGCATTCGAATCGGCCAGTGACGTCACTCGCCGACTGTAATTGAGGCCCAGCGCCTTCGCTTGTTCCTCGGCAAACCAATATGCGGAGTAGACAGGCAGACCGGTGGCCGCCATCTGCTCCTGATCGAACTGCGCAATTTCATACGCGCGCTGGCCCAGGTCGAGTCCCTCATTGCCAAAGCGCATCGCGCCGCCGCGATTGCCGCCGACGATTTCATTGTGATACTCCCACACGCGCCGTTCCGGCAGCGTCATGATGAGTGCAAGCACATACGACACCGTCACGGCTACACGCATCACTCGACCAGCGTGCACCTGCGTTGCCAGTTGCACCGCGGCGCCTGCCAGAAAAGCGATCGCGACCAGCGCCGGCAGCGCATGTCGCACGCCGGCGTACGTACCCTGCGACTGTCCGAGCGCGAGCATGTGCGCCACCCCCAGGACAAGGGCAAACCGCAGCAGCCAACGCCGCGCACGGTGATCAGGCAGGCGCGCTATTGCCACTGTGCCGATCATCGCCAGCGCCCACAGCGCGAGCGGAATCTTTATTAGCAGGAAGCTTGGCCACGTGTACCAGGGCGGTGCGCCGTAAATGAACGTGCCCCACAGAAGATGCGTGTTCATGCCGCGGCCATCCACACCGGCACGCACCGTGTCGGTGAGTCCCCAGAGATACGAGCGCGGCAACAACCGCCACTCGTCCAGGAATCCGATCAACGCACGCCAGCGTGCACTGAACAGAGCGGCGATCTTCTCCGGCATCGGTTGATTGAAGCGATCGCTTCCGTCCGGCCCAGCGTGAAAATGGAAGCCGTACATCGCCCAGAGCAACGCGATCGCAATCGCCGCCACGGCGAGCAGCATGACGAAGCGTGTTGGCAGTGCGGGGGGAGCCCTGTGTGCGCGCGCACGCGCCCACTGTGCAACCGCTGCGGTCGCCGCGAAGAGGCCAAGCGCGGCAACACCAGGCAGCGCGGAATGTTTGGCCGCCAGCGCGAGCCCCATGCCGATGCCGGACGCGATCACCCAGCGCCATTGCCATTGGGCGAGCAACAGCGCCAGCGCTGCCGCGGTGATGCCTAGTGACAGGGCGACGGGCAGGTCGGTGAGCACCACGGGCATGTGTGCGGCGACGGTGGGATCGATCGCCAGGAACCCGAGCACGCCCATGGCAAATGCCAGGCCCGCAGCCCGCCACAGCAACAGCCCAAAGGCGAACAGCAACGTCCCGTTCAGCCAGAACATCGCGCGGCGTGCTGCCTCGTGCGCGGCACGAAAGTCGTTGTCGCGAAAAAAGGTCTGTTCTACCAAGTTGCGCTCATCTTCCTTGCTCGCCAGCGGCGTGTACGAGCGCAACGTGAAGTCGGCCGGTGCAAATGCACCGGTGACCAGCTTGGTGAGCGGCGGGTGTTCGGGATTGAGACGGAAGTCACCGGTGCGCGCGTACTCGACTCCGGCCACGAAGTGCCAGGGTTCATCAACATTGACGCTGTCGAGCTGCGTGCCCCATGACGAGCGCAGCACGGCCAGCAATGTCAAGGCGAGCAGCGCGATTGGTGCACGTAGCCACTGGAGACGTCGCGCGCTCCCGCCGCCTCGAACGTGGGAGTCGCGCGGCGAAAGCTCGTCGCCGTAGCCCGAACGAGCAATAGCGGAGTGCGCCGAGTCGGAACCATCATGTCGATTCATGCTGTCCAACCCCAGGAGTTCGATGCGAGACGACGATATAGTGGCGAACGCTGATGCACGTGAAGCGGCGCGCCTTGAAGCAGTGAAGGCTGAAGTTGGCCGAGACGTGCGTGCTGAAATTGGCGGGCAGGCCTCCGTGGCCTCTGCGGGTGATCGTGCGCGGGTTTCCGAAGTCGCGTCGGATATGCGGCAGTCAGCGATTGATGAAACGGTGCATTCCGAACGCAAGATCGAGCACGCGCGCACGGCCGCTCGCGGCTCGCAGTTTCTCGACTACGCCTTTTATGTGCTGTACACGTTGCTCGGTGTGCGACTGGTGCTGGCGCTCATTGCCGCCAACTCACAGAACGGTTTTGTGCAGTTCATCACCACCATCACCAATCCCTTTTACGCCCCGTTTCGCGGGATCGTGGCAAGCCCGACCACCGAAGCCGGCAACACATTGGTGTTTCCGATTGTGATTGCCATCGTTGTGTATGTGATTCTTCACATCGCCATCAATGGATTGCTTCGCATGGTGGGGAGTCGCAAGACGGCGATCTGACGATGCGCGCACGCCTTCGCGGAGAGTGATAGCGAGCGGTCCGAGATTGCGGCGGCGAGTGCGCTGTGGGCAGTGCTCACGGCGAAAACAATAGCGCGCGGCGACGCGGACCGCGAATCCGGACCGAGTGGGGGGATGGCTACTGCGGCAGCGTCACGCCTCCCCCAGCGCCTCCGCGAAGTACTGGGCCACATCCAGGCGGAACGCATCGCGCGCACCGTTCGCTCGCCACTGGAGCGCCGTTTCAACAACCACATCCTCGGTGCCATATCGGACCGCTCGAACGCTCCGCGTCCAGTGGTCCACCATCCAGTAGTCCGCAACACCGATGCGCCGATAGAAATCGCGCTTCTGTTCGTTATCGCGGCGGCGAGTCGTGCCAGAGAGAATCTCCGCGACCAACGAAGGCGTGGGCATCTCCGCCCATGTAAGCGGCAGTGTTGGCGAGGCCGGGCGCACCATCCGATCAAGATCGGCCAGCGTCCAGTCACTTGCAGAGCGCGCCATAAACATGATCCGTGTGTCCTCGGCGATTGGGGGCGTATTCGCATGGCGTCACTATGCGCATGTGCGACCACCGAGAGCGGCAACAACTGCGACGAAGCGCTAAGTTCGGCGGAGCGGATATCCCGATGCTTCACCCGATCTGAGCCAATACATGTGAGCACTCTTCTGAATCGTCTCACCTCCGCCGTCGCCGACCGCTACACGATGGATCGCGAAATCGGCGAAGGCGGCATGGCGACCGTCTTTCTGGCCACGGATGTGCGGCACGAGCGTCGTGTCGCCATCAAGGTGTTGCACCCCGAACTCTCGGCGATGCTCGGGCCCGAGCGTTTCCTCAGCGAAATCAAACTCACGGCCAGTCTGCAGCATCCGCACATTCTTCCGCTCTTCGACTCGGGTGTGGCCGACGGCTTGCTGTACTATGTGATGCCGTTCGTGGAAGGGGAGACGTTGCGCCGCCGTCTTGATCGCGAGCGGCAACTGCCTGTAGCCGACGCGGTTCGACTGGCCACGGAAATCGCTGATGCGCTCGAGTACGCGCATGCGCGCGGCATTGTGCACCGCGACATCAAACCGGAAAACGTGCTGCTGCAAAGCGGCCGCGCGGTGGTGGCAGATTTTGGTATTGCGCTGGCCGTGCAGCACGCTGGTGGCACGCGCATGACACAAACCGGGTTGTCACTCGGCACCCCACAGTACATGGCGCCGGAACAGGCAATGGGCGAACGCACTGTGGACGCGCGCGCCGACATCTATGCGCTTGGTGCGATGACGTACGAGATGCTGGCCGGTGAGCCTCC
This sequence comes from Gemmatimonadaceae bacterium, assembly GCA_041742675.1. Lineage (GTDB taxonomy): Bacteria > Gemmatimonadota > Gemmatimonadetes > Gemmatimonadales > Gemmatimonadaceae > JAABRT01. The sequence continues at coordinate 8,789 of JBGTOG010000266.1, forward strand.
CTTCACGGGTCCTACTGCGCAGGTGATCGTCGCGCGCGTGATGACAGAACGGGCGCGACCGCTGCGCACGGTGCGTGATACCGTTCCGGAGTCGGTTGAGGCGGCCGTGGCGACGTCGCTGGAAAAGCTGCCGGCTGATCGTTTTGCGTCGGCAGCATTGTTCAGTCAGGCGCTTGTTGCACAGAACACCGTCGTAACCGGTTTTCGCACCGGTGCAACGGGCACCAGCACAACCGCGTTAACTAGCGCGCGTCGCGTGGCTCCGATCGCCGCGCTCGCCGCGCTCGTTGGCGCCGCCATCGGTGCTGCCGCCATCTGGCAGTATCGCGCGCCGACGACTGACGCGCAGCCGCTTCCCTTGCATGTGGAGGTCGCACCACCGGATTCGGTGTCACTGCGCGTGCTCTGTTGCGGACAGATGTTTGCCATCTCTCCGAATGGACGCTGGCTGCTTTTTCAGGGCAGCCCGAACGCCGATTCCATCGCCGGCAGTCCGGCGCGGGATGTGTTTTTGCACCTGCGTGATCTGACCGAGCTGCGCACCCGACGTCTTCCCGGCACGGCGAACGCCACGTCGATGTTCTTCTCACCGAGCGGCGAGGAAATCGGTTTCGTTTCCAACCGGCAACTGTGGCGCCTGTCACTCACGGGCAGTGAGCCGCAGCTGATTGCGGCTGTTCCCGAGGGTTTTGTTGGGGGGGGGAGCTGGTCGGACGATGGTGACATCACGCTGGCGGTGTCCGGCAACATGCTGCGCGTATCGGCTGACGGCGGTACGCTGACGCCGCTCTTTGTATCGGACTCCGGATTGCAGTTTGGCGGTCCGCAACGATGGTCGCGCGAGCAGGTGCTGCTGTACTCGTCGTCCTCGTTTACTCAGGCGCCGCGCGTGTACTGGCGGTCGATGGCCACCGGCGACACGCGTGTGGTCGCGAATGGGGCGACGCCAATGTACGTGCCGGCACAGCGCGCGCTGCTTGTGGTGCGCGGGGATGGGGCGCTTATGCAGTATCCGTTCAGCCTTACGACCGGTGACACCACAGGACCTGGCGTTGTCCTGGGCAACCGGATTGAGCGGCGGTCGCCAGTGCTGCTGCACGGCGAATATGCGGTGTCGGGCACGGGCACGCTGGTGTTGGTGAAGCGCAGCGAATCGACGTCGACCAGGGGGCTCTCGTTCGTCAATCTGCGATCCGATGCGGCGCCCATTCCAACTGTGGCGCCCGTGTTCTCGTTGTTCTACTTCCTGCAGTTTGCGGCTTCGGATACGCGCTTGCTCGTGACTGGTGTGGATGCGAGTGGCGAGCCATCCCCATACGTGTTCGATGTGCAGCGGGGCGCGCTGACGCGCGTGTCCACGGACGGTAGTCGACTCGGCGCCATCGGATGGGCCCCTGGTGGGGACTCGATCATGTACTCCGTCAACTCCAATCAGCTGATGGTCCGCGCCATCGATGGTAGCGGGACGTCTGCTCTCGTGCTGCAGCTGCGCGACTGGCAAATCAGTGGAAGTTTGAGCGCGTGGGGCCCGTGGGTCGCATTCTCCAGCCAGCAGGGCACCCAATCGCGGCGCATTGTGGTGGTGCACCGAGACTCGACCGGTGGTGCGCCGAGAGCGATCAGTGCGATGAGCGCGAGAGAAAGCAATCCGGAAATTTCACCGGACGGCAAGTGGCTCGCCTTTGCGTCCGAAGAGAACGGCCGCGAGGAGATCTTTGTCACGACCTTCCCAACGCCGAGCGGACGATACCTCATCTCACTCGGCGGCGGCTCGACGCCCCGGTGGGGTCGCAACGCGCAGATGTTGTACTACGAACAGGGCAACCAGATCATGGCGGTGAGCTTCGCCGATGGGCGACCGCCTACGATTGGTGCACCGCGTCTCTTGTACCGCCGCGACCCGTGGGGCATTGCGGCCGTGTCGTCTGACGGTCAGGTGCTGGTGTTTGCGGATGTGGCGCGTGAGGGCGCGCCGGAGGCGCTGACGGTGCAGCTGCATGCCGTACGGGGAAGGTGATTGGCAGGCAATCACGCCACTGTCCGGGGGGGGGTGGCAGTACCGACTACCGACCACCGACAACCGACCACTCCAAACGCCGTTGTAGTACGCCGCCTCAAAGCCCGTAGTGCGTAGCAGCGTGCAACCGACAACCGCCCACCGACCACGCAGCGCGGCTACGGCCGCGGCAGACTTTGCCTGAGCGCATCGCCTTACGGCTGCCGTCGCAACGCGAGAATCGCTTCCAACTCGATCAGATGCTCGACATCCTTCTTGCGTCGCACCGCTTTCTTCGAAGCAATAAGCGCTTCGAGCGTGAGCGCGCGGAACTCGGTGGCCCCGATGCTGACGGTTTCCGAGCCCTTCATTGCCTCGGCATAGTTGCCGACGCCTGGCACGTGGTCGAGCAGGTCGATCGCGCCCACGGTGCTCGTGAGCGTGAGGAGGGGCGTTGACAGAAACGTGCGCCGATCGAGAACGAACGGGAGTCCGGGCTCGACGCCTCGGAGATAGGCCTGCCATTCCGTCAGGAGCACCACGAGGCGATCGACGTTCTCCGGCGCCGTATCGTAGCAGATGTCGATGTCATTCGTGAAGCGTGCCGACCCGTGAATCGTGGCGGCCACGCCGCCAACGAGTACAAAGCGGATGTCGCGCGCCACCAACGTCGACAAGATGAGTTCAAACATGGCGCGGCCGCGACGCGGCGGAGGTACGCGTGACGTTGCTCGAGAACGCCCGCATCGCATCCAGCTGTCGAAGTCGGGCGAGCGGGGTCTTGCGCAGGTTGTCTCGCACGAGGGAGAGGTCGAGTCCCCATGCCGTCGCAGCGTTGAGTGCGCTGACGCGGGTCGCGCGCGGTCGTCCGCGCACCATCGGCGCGTAAGACTCGCGCACCTCAGCCAGTCGTACGTTCAATGACGACAACAAACGATACACATCGAGCGTCAGCGCCACGTCATCACCGGCCATCGTATTCAGCGTGACGCACGCCGTTCCTCCACTCCATGCGCGGAGTGCCCGACCCGCCATTGCGTAGGCTGCCGGCATCGGCATGCCGGCGCCCTCGTGCACCGCGCGCGTGATGCTGAGCCGCTGCGCCAACGGAAGCGTGTAGCGAGGCGCCAGTGCCAGCGCGCGCATCGTATTGATCACCCACTTGGGCGGCGCACCAAGCAGTCGGGCGAAGGCGCTAAGTGTCATAAATAAGTCTAACTACTAGACTGATATTGTACACTCACTGCGGTGTGAGTTGAGCAGCACCATCTTTGCCATCAGCCGCTACTCGTCACCCGCGCCGTACGATCGCACGAAGTCCACTTCGAGGCGGAATGGCCCGTCCTGCCCATCGGCCATGTACAGCCCCAGCCCCCGGATACGCGACACGTCGATCGCCGGGGCGTTCACCGCCTGCCCAAAGATCGTGCTGCGGAGCGCGCTGAATGGCACGCGCACCGTGGTCCACTCGGCCGACGTGGCAAACGGGGCCCGACGTGACACCATGCGGCCGTACGTGCGTTCGCCGTCGTCGAGCTCTACCTCGAATTGGCGTCCACTGCCGCGCACCCGCAGCTCGATCCCGAGTTGACCGGTCAGGTCCACGGCACGCCGCGCCCGTACCGACGTGAAGCCTCCACCCTGCGTCACCAGCGTACCGGTGAATCGCAGCGTGCCCTGGTCGATCTCCACGTAACCCGCCGAGCGTCCGCCCATGACGCCGTCGTTGACCACGTCCCACTCGGCCTCGTCGGCGCGGTCGAAGGTGAAGAGGATCACTGGGGCTGGCTCCGGTACGGGTTGAACATCGGGACCGGGAGGCCACGCGGATGCGCCGAGCACGAGCAGCAGGCAGGGCAGCAGCAGGAGTCGAGAACGAACGGGCCGCCGTGATGCTGGTCGGTGGGAGCTGCTGCGTGCATCGGACATTGAGTTCCTGGTTGAGCGCATCGCGGTGGAGATCTGCCGACACAAGCGCCCTCAGAGTGGCCGGGTTCCACCCCGGCGAGCCAGAGGAGTCCGGCGATCGATCATGGCGGGTACTTGCGTCATGGCGCCGACGATGGAAACACCGCATCCACGGCGCGTCGAAATGACGGGGGATCGATGGCCGGAAAGCGAAACAACTCCGGCTCCATGCGCGCAAACTGCGCTCGCACCTCGTCCGCGTTGATCAGGCCGTGCGCTCGCATCGCCGACGGCATCGGGATCGGCCAGCGTCATGGCGTCCGAGCGAGTGGATTGCGCACGGTCAGCCCGGCGAACCGACTGAAGTCGCGATCTGCGCTCCAGAGTTCTGCGACCCCGTGATTGACGCACAGCGCGGCAATTCGGCCATCGTGGACCATGGGACCAGCGATTTTGCCACGGAGCGCCATCTCACGCAGGGTGGCCCAATAGCTCGGCGATTCCCCAAGCAGGGTGACGGTGGGAGACTCGAGCCACGCGTCGACCTGATCGCACGCACGGGCTAGCGGTGTGGGCGGTGCGAAGATCCGCGGATGTGTCACGACGGCGAGGAACTCGTGCACACACGGCCAGGGAATCGCCCACGGGGCGGCGCCGTTGGCGAGTGCGCCGATCGCGTCGGCCGCCGGCGCATGCCATTCCGTGTCAACACGGTGCGCGTACACGAGGATGTTCGTGTCGACGGCAATCATCCGCCGCGGCCGCTGTAGATGGCAGCGGCGACATCGCTCCAGTCTGCCAGATGGACGCCGGGCTGCAGTCCCTTGCCTTTGAAACTGGCGTCGCGCAACTGGAAGCGTGGCCGGCGCGCGCGACGCTGGGCCAACACGGCGCGCAGTCCTTCCTCGACCAGTGCGCGCACGGTGACGCCATCCCGTGCGGCTGTGGCGCGCGCCTGGTCGAGCAACGCGTCTGCAATATCGATGGTTGTCTTCATATGGGTGACAATATCATCGGAACCATATGTATGGCAAGACAACCCAATTGCCGTGGCCGGGCGCCCGATGGCGCAACGCCTTACTCTTGCCTGGGCGCAACAAACCGCCGCCGGTACATGACCGGCACCTCCGTCGCCGCCGTGAACACGACGCCTTTGCTATCCGGCATCCACCACATGCTGGTGGTATTGCCGCGAAGATTCATCAGCACGCGCGACGTCATGTCGGTCAGGCTGCGCACGACCGGTCGGTAATCGTTGTTCTGGAAGGTGAACTGCGACAGCGCCACGTGGCGACCGTCAGGTGAGGGCAGGCCAAACGACTCATACGACTTTCCTGCAGTTGGCGACAGCGAGCGCACGAGCGCGCCATCGGCGACCCGTCGCAGCTCCAATCGCGACATGCCGTCGTCAAAGCGCGCCACCGAGACCAGCGAATCGCCGGGCCAGAAGTAGCCGGCGAAAAATTGACCGGATACGATCGACTGCACGCGAGCCGTCTGCGCCTCGACCAGATGCACGGTCGCCCCACTATCAGCAGCAGGTGAGGTGTACATGACATGCCGGCTATCGCTACTCCACCTGATCGGCGGCCCGTTGTCAGGGAAGGCGCCGGTTGTGGTCAGGCGACGCGCGTCACGGCCGTCGGCGCTCACAAGCCACACATCGCCGTCGGATTCCTTCGACGAGTAGAAGGCGATCCACTGGCCGTCTGGTGACCACGTCGGACTGCTCTCGCTTGATGACCAGTCGAGCAATCGCACGGCGTCGCCCCCCCCCGTGGGTGCGACGTACAGATCGGGGTTGCCGGCACGATTGGACACAAACACCACGCGCTGTCCATCAGGCGATATGTCTGGAGCGTACTCCCGCGTGGGGCCTCCGGCCACGAGCGTCGATACGCCGGTCGACACCAACGCCGTGCGCACATCCAGGTTGGCACCATCCCGCGAGGTGTACACGATACGACTCCCGTCCGCCGAGAGCTTGACGTCCGTTTCCATTGTGGGCTCGTTTACCATCCGGCGCGGCGCGCTGCCATCAAGGGAGGCAAGGTACGCATGACTCCGGCCATCGTCCCCTGACACCAGCAGGCTGGTTCCATCGCGGGTCCACTCGACCGCGTATTCAATCGCGGCATCGTCCGACACGCGCGTCGCTTCCCCGCCGGTATCCGCGACGACCCAGGCATCCGTTTGCCCGCCGCGGGTGGAGAGAAACGCCACGTAGCGACCATCCGGTGAATACGCCGGAGCAAAATCGTCTCGCACATCGAGCGTGAGCTGGCGACTCTCGCCGCTTGATACATCAATCGACCAGACATCGGCCGTTCCCGTGCGCTGCGAGACAAAAAGTACGCGACGGCTGTCGGGCGACCAGGCAAAGGGTCCGGCGAAAAACTCGTAGCCGTCCGTCGTGAGTTGCTTCGTGGTGTTCGTCGTCAGGTTGTGCAGCCAGAGGGTGTGCTGCCCTTTCTCGAGCGACTCGTAGGCGATCAGCTGCCCGTCAGGCGACACCACACCATACACGCTACCTTCGAAGTCAACGAATCGCGTGGTACGACCATCGAGCGTGGCCGTCCAAAGCTCGGTCCGCTGTCCAAACTTGAAGTAGACGACTCCGGAGTTGTCGGGCAGCCAACCGATGAGCCGCTCGCCTGCAGGCGTGGACACCAACACCCGTTCCGTGCCCGAATCGGCCGATACAGCGATCACATCCCAACCGTTGACCTCCCGGTTAAAGGCAATCCATTGGCCATCGGGCGACCACCGCGGATTCTGATCCCACACGCCACGCGACATATGACGCGGGTTCGTTCCGTTGGAATCCGCAACGAAAATATTCAAGCGGCCGTCCACCACCAGCGAGTACACGATCTGTCCATCCGGACCGGCCGAGAGGTAGCTCGACGAGACCGAGTCCGGGAGGAGCCTGATCACGTCATCGCCCCCGAAGGTTGCGGCGGCCGACTCGTCTTGTTCGCCAGTCGCGCAGGCGCACAATGCCATGAGCACAAGCGCACCACCACGAAGTCTCATCATCATATCCTCGCTCCAGACTTCTGTCGTTCAAGCACCGCGCGCAGTTGCGCATCGATCTGTTGCACCACCGAGTCCTGCGCCATCAGCACGTTCCGCACATCGATTTCAAAACTGCCCGACCAGTAGTGTCGTACCGTTTCCGGCTCCACGAGCTGCATGTTGATGCGCATCACGTCACCGGCCCGGAACAGTGTGCCTTCCAGCACGGCATTCACGCCGAACTCCTTCGCGATATCACGAATGCGCGCATTGTCGCCGCGCGACGCGATCTCCGAGCGCGGTACGACGCCCATGTCCTCGATGCGGGCAATGCTGGTGATCACCGCATCGTGCATGCTCTCCGAAAACAGCTTGTCCACGCCGGAAATGTCGCGAAAGGGGAGCACGGCGATGCGGGAAATTGCACCGCCGGTGGTGCTGCCGGACTCCCCCCCCCGCGTCATCTGCCAGCCGGCGAACGTGACGCCCAGTAGCACAAGCACAACGAGGGCCACCAACGGCAGGCGCGAACGTGCTGGCGACGCTCCGATCGCCGTGGCGCCCGACGCGCGAGGTGGCGCGACGGTCTTCACCGGACGCGTGGTGGTTGGCGTGGTGCCGCCGCTCGGTGTGTACACGTCCTCGAGTGCGGCGAGCAACGATTCGGCCGAGGGCCACCGGTCGTCGACGTCCTTCTCGAGACAGCGCATGATCACCTCCTCGAGCCCGGGCGGCACCGAGTCGCGGAGTGCACGCAACGGTGCCGGCTTCTCCAGGACCTGCGCGGAGAGCATCGCGGCCGCGTTCTTCGCGTTGAAGGGAGGCTTTCCCGTGAGCATTTCGTAGGCCAGGATGCCAACGGCGTAAATATCCGATCGCGCGTCCACGTCGGTCTGACCCGTGGCCTGCTCCGGCGACATGTATGTGGGTGTGCCCACGGCGATACCTACCGTGGTCAGCGTTTCGCCGCCGGCGTCACGCACGGCCTTGGCCACGCCAAAGTCGGTGACCAGCGCGTGGCGCCCTGACAGCATGACGTTGGCCGGCTTGATGTCCCGATGCAGCACGCCTGCGGCGTGCGCCGATGTGAGCGCGTCGGCGACTTCGCGGGTGATGCGCACGGCGTCGTGAATGGGGAGTGCGCCTTCACGATCAATGCGTTCGCGCAGCGACTCTCCGTCCACAAACGGCATCGTATAAAACAGAAATCCGCTGGCCTCGCCGGAGTCGTGCAGCGGCAGAATGTGCGGATGCTGCAGTCGCGCGAGGATGCGAATCTCGCGGGGGAACCGGTCGGGACCGAGCGCCGCAGCCAGCTCGGGGCGCAGCACCTTCACCGCCACCTGCCTTCCGTGCTTCACGTCCTCGGCGAGATAGACAGTCGCCATACCGCCGGCGCCCAGCTCGCGCACGATGGTATACGAGCCGGTCAGGGCGTGCGTGAGGCGCGGGTCGGGGCCGGACATCGGGAAAGTCTACGCGTCAGGCTGCTTGCGGGATAGAGCGGAGCAAGCGGGGGGGCACGTCCGCGATTTCCGTACGACCGTTCGCGAACCCACGGGCGCGCATTATCGCCGATTCACCGGCCCCAGTTGTTCATCCAGCCACTTGGTCGTCTCCGCGACCCACAGTGGCCGCGGCAAAAAGTGTCCGCCCTCAAACATTACCTGCTTCTTCACGCCCGTAGGCGAACCAAGCCGTTCAAAAAACGGGCGCCCGGAAGACTCGTACGGAAACACACTGTCGTAGCGACCGCTCAGCAGAAGCACCGGCATGGGAATGCGCGGTAGAAAGTTGACGGGATCTTCCTCCGGGCGCATCGACGCCTGATTGAATCCGGGCACATTCAGAATGGCCGTGCGAAAGCGCGTCTCAATGGCGAGCACGGTGCCGCCGATGCGCCCGCCCCAACTGGTGCCGACGTACGCCAACCGCGTGGAGTCCACGTCAGCGCGCGTCAGCGCGTAGTCGATGGAGCGACGCATTTCAGTGGTCCATCGCACCATCTGATCGCGGTGCTCAATCGTTTCCGAAGGCACGTCGAAGCGCAACTCTGCACCGCGACCGTAGGAATGTTCATAGATCGGATACACCACAGCGCGACCGCTGCGAATGAGGAAGTCCGTGTAACTCATCGACATGGTGCGTGTATCGCGCAGCGCGAATACGTCTGATGCTGGCCAGATGACGATCGTCTGATAGGGTGGCGTGACTCGCTTGGGCAAGAAGAGCACGGCACGCATACGCAACGGACTTCCCGGTACATCGAACTCCACATCTTCGCGCACCCAGTCGTCGTGCGTGCTGTCACGCGCGATGACCGCGGCATTCAGCGGCAGCGGATCGTAGTCGTAGAGCGCCAGATAGCCGCGAAACGTCGCGTCATCGACGGGGGTGAGTCGATCAATGTCGCGTGCGGCTCGTGGAATCGGTGCGAGTGCGTGCGCCAGATCCGGCGTGTCGCTAACACGACGCACCAGTCGAATACCGTTAATCGGCGAGCGGTCAAACTCTGGTGCCGTGTACACCTCGCTAAACAGGTACGCAGGGTCGGACCATCCACCGCCGAGTATGTATCGGCTGCCCGGTTCGCGCGCGTTCACGGTCCACTCGCGCACGTTGCCGGCCATATCGTAAATGCCACGCGGACTCACGCCACCGGGCGCGCCACCCGGCACGGGACTGTCGGCGTTGAAACGCCCATTGGGCACGACCCAGAGCGCGGCTTCGGGAATTGCGGCCGCGTTCCACTCGAGCACCGTGGGCAACTCCTTGCCAACGAAACGAGCGTACGCGCGCGCTTCGTACCAACTCACGCCACCTACCGGAAAAAACTCAGTCCCCGGCTTGTAGGTGGAACCCTCCCACTGAGCCGGACCAGGCTGCCCAGTTGCATCCGTGAAGCGTGCCATCGCATCGTGCCACGCGATCGGCTTGCCGTCGTACACTATCGTGGAATCCCACCAGCGCGCGTCGGCATACCCGCCCGCATCGACAAATCGCTTGTACTCACGATTCGTAATTTCAAGTTTGTCCATCAAAAAATCGCCGAGATCGAGCGGTTCAGCAGACGACACGCCGTACAAGCTGCTTACCAGCGCCTGGCCGCGCAGCAGCACCATGCTCGAATCCGGATCGCTGTTCTTCTGCAGCGGCACGGGACTCGGAATCGGCGCATAACTGCCGCCAAGTCGCGCGCCCATCACGGTGAGTGGGCGGTAGCCATCGAGTGTGTAGCGATAGAACCAGGCATTGCGCGGAATGCGCACTGGCTGTGTGGGTGTGACGCCAACGGGAAACCACTGTGTGGTGTCATCTACCGCAGCGCGCGTGACGGTGGCACCGGCGGGTTCACTGAGGAAGACTTGCGTGAGTGCCACGCTGCTCCACAGCGCCGCCAGCGCAGAATCACCGGGCGCACGCGACTCGGCGCGTTCGGCCAGCGCAAATGCCGAGTCGAGTTCGTCCGCTTCGATGAGTCGGGCGATTTCCGGGAGCGCCGTGACGCGTACCCATTGCTCGCGCCGATCACGAACAAACATGAATCCGAGAACTGTCACCATGGTCAGCGCAGCCGCTGCCCCGATAACGAGAGGGCGTGTGAGTCGTCGTTGCACGAGTGCCGGTGGCTGCGAGAGTGCGCGCAATGACGACAACAGTTCCTCTGCAGACGCCGGACGCTTGCTCGGATCACGCGCCAGGCAACGCGCAACAAGTCGGGCGAGTGCGGGCGTGGCTGATGGCGCGTGTGCAACGAGCGACGGCGCATCCCTCGTCATCTTCGCGGCGACCACCTGCTGAAATGTGCCGGTAAACGGTGCGCTTCCCAAGAGCATCTCGTAGAGCATCGCGCCAACGGCGTAAATGTCGACTCGGTGATCGACGTCCGCCTCACCTGCCGCCTGCTCGGGCGCCATGTAGGCCGGTGTGCCCAGCGACATGCCCTCACTCGTCAGCGTAGACGTTTCGCGCGCCGAGCCAAGCGCCTTGGCGATACCAAAGTCCACAACAATCGCGTGTCCTTCGGAGAGCAGAATGTTGTCGGGCTTGATGTCCCGGTGCACGATCCCGTTCGCATGTGCATGCACCAGCGCTTCGACCACATCGCACGCGATGCGCAGCGCGTCGCTTTCAGAGAGCGAACCGCAGGCCGCCAGCCGGTCACGCAACGACTGTCCCGTGGCGACGGGCATGACGTAGTACAGCAACTTTCCGTTAGCTGCGCTGCCCGAATCAAGCAGCGCCAGAATGTGCGGATGATTCAGGCGCGCGGTGACACCGATCTCACGGATAAATCGCTCGCCGGTGAGCGACTCGGCGAAGTCCGATCGCAGCACCTTGATCGCCACCTGTCGATCGTGCCGCAGGTCAGTGGCCAGATACACCGTGGCCATGCCACCCTGTCCGAGTTCGCGCTCGATGCGGTAGCGGTCGGCCAGGGCGGTGCGCAGGAGATCGAGCGAGCCAGTCATGGAGCAGAAGTTCGCACGCCAATCGGGAAATTGCGAACCGGCAATGTCGGATGACGCGCACGCGCGGCGTGGACGGCACGCTCACGCATAGCAGCGTGATCTGACAAGCGCTGTGTCGTTCGGCGTGCGGAACGTCAACGCGTTGTCGCGGCCTGAACTCCGGTGCTTGCCATCAGCGTTTGAAAGCGCGGTTCCTGGTCGAGCGCCCGCACAACGCTTGGGAAGCGAAACAAAAACGCGCTGGTGGGCGCGCGCACCGCTGTGGCGCGTTCCAATGCATCGAGTGCGAGCGCGGTTTCGCCGATGTTGGCGTACAACCATGCTTTGCGAACATCATCCAACGGCTGGTTTGCTGAGCGAAGGGCGTCGACCGCACGCACCGCGTCTGACCGTGGGCCTGTTCCCTGGGCCCACTCCGTCATTGAAGTGCCGATGGCCTCCATGCCTGGCAGCTGGCTGAGTTGACCGCCCATGCCGACGAGGTCGCCTTTCGCGGCCGCGAACTCGGCCAGAGCTACCCGCGCCAGCAAGAAGCTTGGAACGAGCTGCAGTGACTCCTCCAGCAGCGTGGTCGCTTCGCGCAATCGTCCCGCATCGGCAAGACTAAACGCCAGAATTCGACGTGCATGCGGCGAGGTCGGTTCGAGCTGGAGTGCCTTCTCGGCTTCAGCCATGGCCTCGCTCCGCCGTCCCAGCGCAGCAAGGACTTCACTTCGGCGAAAGCGCGGCTCGACGGCCTCTGGGTCGAGCGCGATGGCACGACGTTGTTCCGCTTCCGCCTCCTCCCACCGCCAGTATCCTTGCGCCAGCACTTCGCCCAGCGAGGAGTGCGCAGCGGCAAGATCCGGATCAAGTGAGAGCGCGCGTCGCGCCGCCGTCTCCGCCTTGGCAAACGCCTCCTGCTGGGGCATCCACGCCATGGGAAAGTAGGGGATCATCAAATACGCGGCGGCGAGATCAGCGTACGGACGAGCGTAGTTGGAGTCGAGCGAGATGGCGTGTTCGAAGTAGCCGATCGCCTCACGAACGGCTGCTGGCGCCCCTTTGGCGAACTGATAGCGTCCGAGTCGGTACGCATCGTACGCGGCCATGCTCTGTGTCTCGCGTCTGCGCAGGGCTTCGATTTCCGGTTTCAGCACGACCACGTTAAAGGCCTGGGCCACGTTCTCCGCGATGCGCGCCTGCGCATCGAACATCGCGCCGATGGCGAGTGGCACCGTCAACCCATCGGCCCACAGATTCGCTTCGTCCGCAGCGCGCACGAGCTGCGGGTTGACGCGCACACTCCCGGAGCCGTCGGCAAGTCGATCCGTGCGAACCGTTCCCTGCAGCACATACTGCACGCCGAGTTCCCGAGCGACTTGTCGCGGGCTGAGCTCGGTGTTGCGATATCGTAGCGCCGTCTGGCGCGACACCACACGAATGCCCGAGATTCGCGTGAGTTTCGTGGTGATTTCGTCGGTGACGCCGTCGGCAAAGTACTCCTCTGCCGGTCCGCTGAGATTCGTGAACGGCAGGACGGCGACGAGTGGACGCTCGGCTGGCGTGGCGGCAGGTTGCTGCATCGATCGAATGCCGACGGCGGCGACCGCGAGGACGACCAGTGCGCCAAGCATGGCGATTGCACGACGGCGTGTTGGTGTGACGACGGGCGGGCGCGTGTTGTTGCGCGCGATGTCAGGGGTGTGCGTGCTGGTTGGTGCGGACAGCGCAGCTGATGAAGTGCGCGCGGCGTCTGCAAGTGCCGCCGCGAACACCGCCGCGCTGTCGAACCGATCGGCCGGTGCTTTGGACAGTGCACGTTCGACCGCAGTCGCAATGCTCGCCGGCACCGTGGGCCTGAGCTGCGTGACAGGTCGCGGCGGTGCAATCATGTGTTGGCGAACGATGCTCTCCGACGTTGGCCCGGTGAAGGGCGGCTGTCCCGCGAGCATTTCGTACAGCACACAACCCACGGCGTATACATCACTACGACGGTCTATGTCGCGATCGGCCGCTCCCTGTTCAGGGCTCATGTACGCGGGCGTGCCGAGCGCTACGCCGGTGCCCGTAAGCGTATCGACACCGGATGCGGCCACGGCGCGGGCCACGCCAAAATCGGCCACGCGCGCATGGCTACCGGAGAGCAGAATGTTTTCCGGCTTGATGTCGCGATGGATAATACCGCGTGCGTGCGCGTATTCGAGCGCATCGAGCACGTCATCCGCAATGGAGAGTGCGGTGTCGAGCGAGAGTTGCTTTTCTCGCGTCAGGCGATCGCGTAGCGACTCGCCCTCGACCAGCGGCATGACGTAGAACAGTTCACCATCAACGGCGCCGGAATCGAGCAGTGGCACCACATGCGGATGGTCGAGCTGCGCGGTGACGGCAATCTCGCGCAGAAATCGCTCCTCGCCGAGGGCGCTGGCCAGCGGCGCACGCATCATCTTGAGCGCGACGGAGCGTTGATGTTTGAGATCCGTCGCGACGTAGACGGTCGCCATGCCGCCCTCGCCGAGCAGTCGGTCGAGGCGGTACCGATCGGTCAGGATGCGGGGCAACCCGGGCGCGGTCATTGGCGGTAAGATAGCCGTGGGCTGCGGCGACGCGAGGGACGGGCCAGGTCTGTTGCTGAACGCAAAGTGGGGCTGCGTCAGGGACGCAGCCCCACTTAGGAACCACCGATC
>JBGTOG010000271.1:0-6028 GCA_041742675.1 Gemmatimonadaceae bacterium
CGGCCTTCACCTCGACGGGTGTGAAACTGTTCGCACTGTTTCCGGTGCCCAGCCGTCCCTGGCCACCGAAGCCCCAGCAGAAGGCGCGGTTGTCGGCGGTTCGTCCGCACGCGTGGTTTCCGCCCGCGTCAATGGCCACGAAGTTGTATCCGCCCACTACGAGCGTGGGCACGTTCCGATCCTCAGTGGTGCCATCGCCGAGTCGACCGTTGATGTTGCTTCCCCAGCAGCGTGCATCGCCGCTGGCTGTCACGCCGCAAAAGAACGCGTTTCCGCTGCCGGCGATGTCGACAAAGTTGAAGTCGCCGGAAACGGGCATCGGAACGGAGCTGCTGTTCGTCGAACCGTTGCCGAGCCTGCCGGAACTTCCGCTTCCCCAGCAGCGCACGATGCCACCAGTCGTGATGCCGCAGACGGCCGAGTTGGCAAATACAACCTTGGAGAACGTATGGCCACCGCTGATTTCCACTGGCACAGTGCTCGTGGGTTGGGGTTGGTCGGCGATTAATCCGCCCCAGCACATCGCCACGCCATCGGTGCGTACACCGCACGATTGCGGACCGGACGGACCAGCATCGACGGAGAGGAAGGCGTGGCCGCCCGCTACCACAACCGGGACCATGCTGGTGGTGGATGTTCCGTTTCCGAGTTGTCCGCTAGTGCCGCTGCCCCAGCACATGGCGACGCCGTCCGTGCGAACGCCGCAGGTGTGTGCGAGGCCAGCCGAGATCTGCTTGAACGCGTGACCGCCACTCACCGGCACGGGGACGAACTGGTCATTGCTGGATCCGTTTCCTAGTCGGCCATTCGTGCCACGCCCCCAACACCACGCCGCACCAGCACCTGTGAGTCCGCACGTTTGTGCATCGCCTCCATCGAGTTGCACAAAGGAATGTCCGCCCGCCACCAGTACAGGCAGTTCTGTGCTTCCGAACTCGCCGTTGCCAAGCGCACCGGAAGAGGAGAGACCAAAGCAATAGGCCTCGCCTGACGGGCGTATCGCGCACGTGTGATTGTGACCGGTCGCGAGATGCACAATCCCGCCCGAAGGCGGCGGCGCTGCAATGGTGAACGTGACCGCGGCGGACGTGCCCCCGGGCGTGGTCACCGCTATCGCGCGTTCACCGGGTGTCGCATCCACAGCGATCACGAGCGATGCGGTGAGCGACGTTGTCGCAAGGAGCGCGGCGTCTTGTGATCCGCTGCGCGACGGTGATGCGGATGCTTGCACATTGATCACCGTCACGCCAGCGCCACTCACTGCAACCGTTGTTGCACCGGGCACGAATCCGGTGCCTGTGAGTGTGATGTCAACCGTGTCACCGGCAACTCCAGTGTTTGGTGACACCTGCGAGAGCGTGGGCGCCGGAAACGACACAACAATCGGAAGTGATGTTGTGCGCGTACCGATCGATGTTGCTGTGCCCGCGACGTTCAGATTGTAGTTGCCCGCCGCAACGCTCGATGCGACCGCGATCGTGACGGTGCTGCTGTTTCCGCTGGTAGTCGCGGGCGCGAACGTCGCACTGATACCTGTCGGTGGCGACGCCAATGACAGCGCGACATCACCGGTAAAGTTTGTTCGCGTCACTGTGATGGTGCCACTACCTGCTGCGCCCGCGACGATCGCCACCGGTGTGCTGCTGGCCGACAGCGCAAAGTTTGGCGCGGCATTGACGGTCAGCTGCAGTGTGGCACTCCGGTTGATCGCCCCATCGCTTGATCCTTGCACCGTGAGCGAATACGAACCGGGTGCAACCGTCGACGCGACCGCGATGTCGAGGCCCGCCGAGTTGCCGGTGACGGTTGACGGTGTGAACGTCGCCGAGATGCCGCTCGGTGGGGACACGAGCGAGAGGGCAATCGCGCCGGCAAGATTGGTGCGCGACAGACCGATGGTCGTTGTCCCAACACTCCCCGCGTTGACCGTCATCGCTGACGGCGCAAGCGACAGGATGAACGATGGCGCAGCAACAACAGTCAGTTGAAACACATCCGAGACGCCGCTCACACCAGCTGCGGTTGCACTCACGGTCACGGCATACGTGCCTGGCTCGGTGGCGGCTGACACGGAAATACTCACCGTCGCCGCAGACACCGCACTCGTGAGCGGTGACGGCGAGACCGTGGCCGAAACACCAGCGGGAAGTCCACTTGTTGATACGCTCACTGATTGTGCAAATCCCGCACTGCGTGTCACTGCAAGCTGAACCGTGCCCGATTGTCCCTGCACGACCGTGAGTGCCTCAGGCGTGGCGACGATCCCAATCGTTGGGTCGGGCGGTGTGGTTGTGGTGCCGTCACCACCACCGCATCCAATCGAACAGACAAGGAGTGCCCAAGTCGCAACACGTGTCAGTGCAGTCATCGCAGAATACCGGTTCAATGGCCGTTGCGTGTGGCACGTTTTGATTTGCGAAAACGTCGGCTCACACGCTTCTGCTTGATAGACGCGAAAAAACCGTGCGCGGCGGCTCACGGCTCACGGCTCACGGCTCACGGCGCACCGCGTCGCGATTAGTGACGGTATCGTTCGGCGAGCGCTGGCCGTCCGGAGTTCGCATAAAACTCTGCCAGCGCGGCGCGAACCTGCGCCTGCATGGATGGTCCGGCCTCCGCATCGAGCACTTGCTGCGAGAGAACCTCTGTCTCCTTCAGCCAGTGTTCGGCCTCCCCCGTAGCACCGAGTTTGATCAACAGCCCAGCGCGCGCCAGCCGCGCGTCGATCGTCCAGCTGTGGTTGGGACCCAACGCTGAGCCAAACACATCCACCTGCTCACGTCGTGCGCCCTCAGCTTCGGCAAAGCGACCATTGCGCTCGAGATTGCTCGCGAGCGACCAGAGCGCGATCCCAACGCGCAGATGGTTGGGCGGAAAATAACGGCGATGCCGCTCGACTTCCTGTTGCAGTACGGCGGTCGCGTCTTCGGCGCGGCCAAGGCGAACAAGCACGCTCGCCAGGTCATTGGCAGCCACATTGAGATTACGGTCCGTTGGCTCCGCCGAACCCTGCAGCAACTCGTACGCTTCGCGCAGCAGTACCTCGGCCGAGTCCAGTGCCTGTCGCTGCAGCAGCAGAATGCCCAGATTATTGAGCGTTCGCGAGAGGTCACCGGGAGGCACGTCGGGCACACTGCGCTGGCCGCTGAGCGCCGAGTGGAAGAGCGCGACCGCCTCGTCCTCTCGTTTCTGCGAAAGCCACACCTGGGCAAGTCGCGACTGAAGATTGAAGTACGACGCGCTACCGCTGCCACCGTTGGACTCCACAAGGCGCAGCGCCTCGTTCACCGCCGAGTCTGCCTTTTCGAACTGCGTGAGTTCGATCAGCGTCGTACCATAGTCATGCAACAGTGTGACCAGCGTATCAGACGCGAACTCCGGGACCGCCCGCGCGACGCGGATCGCTTCAGCAAGTCGTGGCTCGGCGTGTTCGAAGTTGCGAGCGCGTGCGAACCAGCGCCCTTGCTGCCAGAGCGTGAGCGCCACTGGTGCGGTCTCGTCGCCGTGCAAGGTACGCCGCAGGGTCAGCGCATCGTCCAGCAACGCCCGATGTTCCTCCAAGCCGAGCTGAAGACTGATTTCTCCCATAGTGCCGAGCAGTGTGGCTAGAATCTCCGGCTGGCTGGCGAGCTCGGCGCGGACTCGCTCAGAACCCCTGAGCAGGAGCGTTCTGGCTGAAATCGTGTCTCCTCGAACCTCCTGACCAATGTCTGGCGTTTCGAACAGCGTCACCAGGAAGCGCGTGACTTCCTCGGCTCGTTGCGCCTGCTCGCGCGCGACATCACGCTCGCGCTCCAGTGCCTCGGCGTGGCGATGGTTGCTCACAAGCCACCCGCTGACCAGCACGACCGCCAAAACCATCGCGGGTGCGACCCAGCGGTGTCGCTGCAGGAACCTGGCCGAGCGGTAGGACAGGCTGTCCGGCCGAGCGGCCACGGGACGTCCTTCCAGCCAGCGATCCAGATCATCCACCAGCGCGCTGGCGGTGGCGTAGCGGCGCGTCGGATCTTCGCGCAACGCCATGGCCGCAATCCGAGCGAGGTCGCCTGGGAGACCCGCCGGCGTTGTGCCGACGAGCAATTGCGAGTCCGGCCGCTCTCCCGTGAGCACCTCGACCATCAGCACGCCCAGCTGAAAGACGTCGGTGGCAATGCTCACCGCCTCGCCGCGACGCTGCTCGGGCGCCGCGTATCGAGGGGTCAGCAGACGGAGGCCGGTCACGGTGTGCCCGTCGCTATCGTCGGACTGCTCGTCGAGCAGCTTGGCGATGCCGAAGTCGAGCAGCTTGGGGACACCGCCCGATGTGACCAGAATGTTGGACGGCTTAATGTCGCGATGGATGATCAGATTGCGGTGCGCCTCCTGTACGGCGAGCGCGACGCTGCGCAGCAGGCGTACCCGGTCGCGTGCATTGAGCTCGGCCGTCTGGCTGTATTCGGGCAGCGGTACGCCGTCTACGTACTCCATGGCCAGCCACGGCACCCCATCGTCAGTGGAGCCGCCGTCAATCAGCGCGGCGATATTGGGGTGCCGAAGTCCTGCCAGGATGCGTCGCTCGGCACGAAAGCGCTTGAGCACGTCGTGGGTGTCGAGCCCCCGCCTGAGCAGCTTGATGGCGACCATCTGCTGAAAATCGCTCCCGGCGCGCTCCGCCAGCATCACGGTCCCCATACCGCCGCGGCCGAGCGGCCGAATGACCTGGAACGGACCGATCTGGTTGGGCAGCGGGTCGTCGGTGGCCTCGTCAAGAGCGGCATGTGCGTAGCCGATGTCGAGACGGCCCGTGAAGGTGTCCGAGGCGCCCGATGCAGCCAGCAGCTGGCGGACGGCGTCTCGAATCTCCGGGTCGGTTGTTGAGTCTCGCAGCAGTTGCTCGCGGGCGTGGACGGGCTGATCGAGCATCTGGTCAAAAAGCGCGTCGATTTCCGGCCAGCGGGTCGAGTGCAGAGCGGACTGTGGCGGCGGCTGGTGAGATGTCATGGCAGATCGCCTTCGGCTTGGACGAATGAAATGGGCTGCAGGCTGCGTCTACCGATATTGGCCCGATTGCGCCGCAGGCGGAACACCACCGATTTGTACGTATACCAGAGAGGTAGCCGTCAGTACTCCGGGAGGCCATACTGCAGCCCCGCACCACTGGCAATTGATTTTTTCATTTTTTGGCTCCGGGGTCTCGATGCGCGCACGATTTGGCTGGTTGTTGCTGGCAGTGGCGTGGACGGGTGTGGGGTTCTCCGCGAACGCGGCCGTTCTGTCTGCGGCGGTGCCGGAGCCGGTGGTCGCGGCGGCTGCGGACCTGGTCGTGTCTGCGCTGCCAGACGTGGCGGCGTCAGCATTGCCCGACTTGGACGTAGCCGCAGCGCCGGAACCGGCTGACGCGCTGTATGACGATCTCGGGCTGGATGGGGTGATTGCTCGCGAGGTGTTTGCGTCGGCGTACGAGAGCGTCTCGTCGCGCGGCCTGAGCGTGCGCAGCGGCACACTGGCGATCGCTGACATGAGTCAACCCAGCACCGCGCAGCGGCTCGTGATTGTAAACCTCGCGCAGCAGAAAATTCTGCTTCGCACGTGGGTGGCGCACGGGACGGGGTCGGGCGGACTGATGGCGGAGCGATTCAGCAATACGCATGGTTCGCATCAGACAAGTCTGGGGCTGTATCGCGTCGGCAAGGAAATTGTCAGTCCAAAGCATGGTGCGGCATTGCTGCTCGCGGGCTTGGACACCGGCGTCAATGATCAGGCCCGCGCGCGCGAGGTGATCATACATGGCGCGGACTACGTGAGCGAGGACTTCATCACCCGGACCGGCCGGCTCGGTCGCAGCTGGGGCTGTCCGGCGGTGCCGCGTGCCGAGATGACGCGCGTGATTTCGACGCTGGCTGACGGCGGACTGCTGTTCGTCCACGGAGCCTGATCCCCGCATCATGTTGACGCAACGCGGCGACGGCTTGAGTGCTCGCGGCGTGCGTATGAGAACGCTGGTGCTGCTGGGCGTCGTGTCGCTCATCTTTGCGTGCGCAGGCCGCGA
>JBGTOG010000291.1:0-4385 GCA_041742675.1 Gemmatimonadaceae bacterium
GGGCGCGCCGCAGGTGCCGGCCGGCACGCGTGTCCTGCGCGTAGTAAGCACCAACGATGTGCATGGCACGCACGCACCGCGTCCCGATGCGCAAGGCGTGCTTCGGGGGGGGGCTATCCCACTGGCCGCTGCAATCGCGAACGCACGACGCGAGTGCACAGATCGCTGCGAGGTGCTCCTGCTCGATGGTGGCGACATGTTCACCGGCACGCCTGGCTCCGACTGGCAGTACGGCCGCCCCGTGGTGCAGTTCATGAACGCGCTGGACTATGCCGCGGCTGCGCTGGGCAACCACGAGTTCGACTATGGTCGTGATACCATGTACGCGCGATTCAGGGAAATGCGATTTTCCGTGCTCGGTGCAAATGTGCGCGGGCGTGACGGGCGGCGTCCGTCCTGGGCTGGTGCCGACACGATGGTGGAACGCGCCGGCGTGCGCGTGGGCATTGTGGGCGCGGCCGGTACGCACACGTCCGGGAGCACCAAGGCGATCAATGTGAACGATCTGACATTCGTGGATCCCGCGCCGGTGGTGAGCGAACATGTGCGTTCACTGCGGGCGCGCGGCGCGCAGGTGGTAGTGGCGGTAATTCACGATGGGGGGCGCTGCGAACGCGACGCGCCGGACACGTGCGACGGCAACGTCTTCTCGTTTGTGCAGGCGCTCACAGACAAGCCCGACCTCGTCGTCGCCGGGCACTCGCACACGATCTTTGATGCCCGTGTTGCCGGCGTACCGGTGGTGCAGGCGTCGTCCAGCGGTCGGGCGATCAGCGTGACCGACATTCCGCTCGACGGACCGGACCGCATGCCGCGCACCGCGATACGTGATGTGCACGGTGATTCGGTGGCCGGTGCCGATCCTGAAGTTGTTCGCATTATCGAACGATCGCTGGCGATCGTTGGACCGCGACTGCGGGAAGCAGTGGCGACCATTGCCACCGATATGCGTCGTGAGGGGAGCGAATACGGGCTCGGCCGGATCATCGCCGATGCGATGCGCCTCGTCGGTCGCGGCGATGTGGGCATCTGGAACAACGGTGGTATTCGAGCCAACCTCTCGGCGGGCAGCGCGACGGTTGGAGCGCTGCATGAGATCGTGCCTTTTGCCAATCAGCTGGTGCGGGTGCAGGTGCGGGGTCGTGACCTCAAGCGATTGCTCGAGAACTCCACCTACCGCCGCGGTCCCGACTTGCACCTCAGTGGCCTGCTCATGACCTGGAGCGATACGCGTCCGGATGGCGACCTTGTCTCACGCGTGACTTTGCCAAACGGAGCGGCGATTGATGCCACCGCCATCTATACTGTCATCATGAATGATTTCATGTTTGGCGATGCCAAGAGCATTGAGGGCGTACCGTTTCTCAGCGGCGAGGTGCTGCCCATTCGTGATATCGATGCGCTTGCGCAGCATCTGCGCTCCTTGCCGCAGCCGGTGCAGGCGCCGACGGATGTGCGTGTGCGCAAGGAGACACCATGAGTGAATCCGGTCCGACTGACGTTCGAGTCTTCGTGAATGAACGCGGCGTCAGTGTGATGCCCGGTGTGACTGCGCGCGACGCGGTGCGTGAGTTCGACGCGGGCGAGGCCGCAGCGTTGTCGCGCGGTGAGCGACGTCTTACCGATAGCCGCGGCTTGCCGATTGAACCGGAGTCGTTGGTACACGGTGGCGCGATCTATCGATTGTTGCCGGTACGGGCGATTCTGCCTCATGGGGACGGAGAGCACGCATGAGCCTGTCGGCGGCGCAGTACACGCTGTTGCAACGACTGCCCAAAGCCGAACTGCATGTGCATCTCGATGGCTCACTGCGCCCATCAACGCTGCACGAGTTGGCGTTCGCTCGAGGCGTGGCGTTGCCTGAGCAGGACGTGGAGAAACTTGGCGCTTTCATGCGTGTGGATGATGCGAGAAACCTCGAAGACTATCTGGCGCGATTCGCGATCACACTTGCCGTCATGCAGGACGCAGAGTCGCTTGAGCGCATTGCACACGAGCTGGTGATCGATAGTGCGGAGGATGGTGTTCGCTACGTGGAAGTGCGCTACTGCCCAACCCTGAATACGCGCGGCGGGCTGTCGTTGGATGAAGTCCTGCAGGCCGTGCAGCGCGGTTTGCAACGCGGCGAGCGCGAAACCGGGACGGCGGCTCGCACGATCGTCTGCGCGCTGCGCAATCTCGGTGCAGGGCACGCGCAGGAAATGGCTGAACTCGCGGTGGCGAACCGCTCGCAGGGTGTCGTGGCATTTGATCTCGCCGGCGGGGAAATGGGGCATCCGGCGCGGGCGTTCAGTGATGCCTTTGCCTATGCTCGTCGCCACGACCTTGCGGTGACGGTGCACGCGGGCGAAGGTGATGGGGCCGGGTCAATTCGCGAGGCCGTGCACCTGTGTGGAGCGGATCGCATTGGGCACGGCACGCGACTCGGTGAGGACCCGTCACTGCTCGCGTACGTTCGCGATCGTGCCATCGCCCTTGAAGTGTGCCCCACAAGTAACGTACAGACACGGGTCGCCGCATCCTTCGCGACGCACCCGCTGCGCGCGCAATTTGATGCTGGTGTACTGGTGACTCTCAATACGGACAATCGCCTCATGAGCGGTGTGACACTGACGGAGGAATACGCGCGCTGCGCCGAGCACTTGGCTTTTGATCTGCCCATGCTGGCGGCGGTGTCGCTCAACGCATTTGATGCGTCCTTCGAACCGCTGCCGGAACGTCGGTTGCGCCGAAGGGCCGCTGAGCGCGAAATGCAGCAGCTGCTCGCGGATGCGGCCGCTGATGAGACGTGGGCGCAACACACGTCAGGAGGCGTTTCGTGACGGCCCCTTTCGTGACGGGCACCATGCCCGTTCCCATTGAAGGCCCAGGTGCGTACGAGGCTATGCGCGCAGCGGCAGCCGTGCGTGAGATCCTGGGTGACGGTTACGTGGAACCCGTGTGCGGCATCGTGCTCGGGAGCGGACTTGGCAGGTTGGCCGATCAGGTGAGTGATGCGATTCGAATTCCGTTTGCCGACGTGCCCGGATTCCCGTCGGCGACGGTGTCGGGACACGCTGGCCAGTTGATCAGCGGCACGCTCGATGGTGCTCCTGTGCTCATGCTGGCCGGCCGACTGCACTTGTATGAAGGACACGCGCCATCACTGGCCGCGTATCCGGTACGTGTGCTGCATGCGTTGGGTGCACGGGTGTACGTGGCGTCCAACGCAGCGGGCGGTGTCAACCGCACCTACGTGCCCGGCGATCTGATGCTGCTGGCGGATCACATCAACCTGATGTTTCGCAACCCGCTGCACGGCCCGGTACAAAAGGGTGACGAGCGTTTTCCCGATATGTCGTCTCCGTATGACCCTGAGTTGCGCGCGATGATGCACGAAGCGGCGCATGAACAGCGTGTGGAACTCAAGGATGGCGTCTACCTGGGACTGCTTGGGCCCACCTATGAGACACCGGCTGAAGTGCGCATGCTCGGTGTCTTCGGCGCGGATGCGGTGGGTATGTCCACGGTGCCGGAGGTGATCGTGGCGCGCGCGCTGGGTATGCGGGCGGTCGCCGTATCCCTGATCACGAATCACGCGGCAGGACTCGGCACGCAGGCCCTCTCGCACGGTGATGTGCTGCAGGTGGGGCGCGAAGCCGCATCGAGTTTTGAGCGGCTCGTGCGCGGATTCGTGCGCCGGTTGTGGCAGGCGACAGCTCGCTAATCGGATGGGACTTGCACATATCAACTATTGTTGATATCATGCTGCATGACGACTGTTCACTCTTTGAGCACCTCTGCTGACCCGGCCCACATCGCCAGGCAGTTTCAGGCGCTATCGGATCCCACTCGGCTCTCCATTCTCCAGTCCCTGCAGGGCGGTGAGTGCTGTGTGTGCGATCTGCAAAGTGAACTGGCGGCGGCGCAGTCCCGACTGTCATTCCACCTGCGGGTGCTCAAGAACGCTGGCTTTGTCACCGACCGGAAAGACGGGCGTTGGAGCTGGTATCAGCTGGTCCCGGGCGTGTTCGATGAGGTGCGCGCGGCGCTGGATGGTCTGTCGCCGAGCGCCGCCCTCCAACTGCAGGTGGTGCCGCTGGGACGCTCGTTGCCGCTGGCATCAGGTGATGAAGTGCAGGCAGACGGCTGCTGTGGATAGTGCGACTATTTTTTTGGTAAAATGCATCAATAACTTTTGATTGGAGACACCATGAGTAACACCCCGACACTTCCCGAATCCGCTCAGCTTACCGACATGGTGCGTGAGCGATATGCCGCTGCCGCCACGCGCGCCGCCGGCGGTCAACGCGCTTCCTGCTGTGGACCAGTCGATTTAGCGTCCGTCGGCGCTGCGCTTGGCGCCACCAGTGGCGGCTGCTGTGGGACGCCGGTCGGCGCCACCG
>JBGTOG010000308.1:0-7487 GCA_041742675.1 Gemmatimonadaceae bacterium
GCACCGCGACCGCCACCCTGCGCCGCACCGCCCGTGGGGAAGCTTGCTGTCGGCGCCGTTTCGCCTGGACGCATGTTGCGGGCACCGGCCCCGCCGCCACCACCAAAGCCGCCGCCCCCAAAGCCACCACCACCACCGCCACCGCCACCCATCAGCTGCTGAATGCCTTCGGGTCCGCGGTTCATCGCCGTGCGCGCCATCGCGATCAGGTTCGGCTCGAAGCTTCCACTCTTCTCGAGCGAGTCAAGCACCGCAATCGTACGCCGTGCATTCGCGATGCTGTCGCGCACCTGCGACGGCGTGAGCGGCAACGGCGCGGCTGGACGACCGCGCATATTCCACAGCACACGATGCACGCCGGGGCCACCCGGTCCATTCATCACCGTGAGGGTGTCACCAGCCGCATCCTGCACGACAACGCGTGCCTGTCCTGTGCCGCTGCCCACACGATACCAGATATCCGCTCCATACGCCGGACTCGGTGTCTGGAACAGCTTGTGTCCGTTGCTGCCACCATTGATCGGTGACTCGCCGTACTGGAACGCCGTGCGCGGTGCAAACAAGTACGACGCCTCGGCCATGACGGTCGGCGTCATCTGCTGCAGTGGCGCAACATCCACGATCCAGATAGAACGTCCGTGCGTGCCGGCAATCAGTTCACGATCACGAGGATGAATCTGCAGGTCATGGACCGGCGTGGTTGGGAAACCGGTCATGAACTTCTGCCACGACTCACCCTTGTTGAGCGAGACGTACACACCAACATCCGTGCCCACATACAACAGGTTCGGATTCACCGGGTCTTCGCGAATCACGTGCACAAAGTCTGCCGAACCGCGCGGCAGATTCGACGCAATCGACTTGAACGTGCGCCCGTAGTCCGTGGTCATGAACACATACGGATTGTAGTCATCACGGCGGTGATCATCGAATGACACGTAGAAGGTGCCTTCCGACACATACGACCCTTCAAGTCGCGATACATACGCGCCGGCCGGCACACCGGTGATGTTCTTCGTTACTTCGTCCCACGTGCCGCCATCGTTCTTCGTCACCCACACACGACCATCGTCCGTACCGGCAAACAACACACCGGGACGCACAGGAGACTCGTTCAGCGAGACAATCGTGCCAAACGTTTCGGCACCCGTCACGTCTGGCGTGATGCCGCCGGTAGTGCGCAACGCCACACGCAGCTTTTCTTCATCCGCGTACGACAGGTCCGCCGAAATCGGGAACATGTGTGTGCCGCGATTCAGACTCTTCATCACCCGGTTCGACCCGTAGTACAGCGTCATCGGGTTGTGCTTCGAGATGAAGAACGGCGTGTTCCAGTTCCAGCGCAGCTGCAGATCAAGGGAATCCTGCTTCTGCTTCGCACGCACTTCGGCGATGCGACGCTTCATGTCGGCCGTCTCGGGACGGCTCTCGTCACCCCGAATCACGGCGATGCTGTCGTTCCACGCCGAGTAGCTGTCACGCCAGTTCGGCTTGCGCACGGGATAGCGCGTACCCGTTGCGAAATCAAGGCGGCCAAGCGCACCACCCTGTGATTCAGAATAGATGATGTTCGGATCGGTGGGGTCCTGCGCCGTCACGAATCCATCGCCACCACCGATGTTGTGCCACATGGCATTGGTGATCGCACCATTGCGACGGCGGCTTGGTCCGCACCACGAGCCGTTGTCCTGCAAACCACCGCACACACGGTACGGCATCTGCATATCGTACGAGATTGCGTAGAACTGTCCGAGCGCAAACGTGTTCGGGAAATCCCACGTGCCGCCGCCGTCAAACGTGATACCAAGACCACCATCATTGCCCACGATGATGCGTTCCGGATCCTTGGGATCGAACCACATGGCGTGATGGTCCACGTGCAACCCAACGGTGGCATTGCCAGCCGTCTTGCCACCATCGCGTGAGTATTTCACCGGTGTCGACGACCAGTACACGACATCCGGATCCGTGGGATGCACGCGCACCTGCGAGTAGTAGAACGGGCGCACGTTGTTGGGATTGCGATAGTCCCACGTCTTTCCGCCGTCATCGGAGCGATACAGGCCGCTCGGGCGACGTTGCGCCGGTGTGCCGCGCGTTGGCCTGGCGTTGGGTGCGGTGTCCGCTTCCACCATCGTGTACATGATGTCCGGATTGCTCGCCGAAATCGCAATCTCGATGCGCCCTTTCATGGTTTCGGGGAAACCGCCGCCCTTCACTTCCGTCCACGTCTCACCACCGTCGGTGCTCTTCCACAGCGCTGAACCCGGTCCACCGGAGTTCAGGAAGTACGGGCCGCGCACACGCTGATAGCTCGATGCGAACAACACATCGGGATTGCGCGGGTGCACCTGCACATCAACAAACCCGGTCTTGTCATCGATGTACTTGGCCAGCTTCCACGTCTTGCCACCGTCGACGGTCTTGTAGAGACCGCGCTCCTTGTTCGGTCCCCAGTTATGCCCGAGCGCGGCCACCCACACGATGTTCGGATTGGTGGGGTGCACCTGCACGCGACCGATGTGGCGCGTCTCCTCGAGTCCAAGGAATGTCCACGTGCGTCCACCATCAGTCGTCTTGTAGATGCCACCACCTGGTGAGATGGAGTTGCGCGAGTTCGGCTCGCCCGTACCCCAGTACACGATGTTGGTATCCGACGGCGCGATCGCGAGATCACCGCCCGACGCAACGCGAGCCGTGTCGAGCACCGGGAAAAATGTGGTGCCGCCGTTGATCGTCTTCCACACGCCGCCCGCAGCGGTGGAGACATAAAAGGTGCGCGATGGAGAGGGGATGCCTTCCACGTCGACAATGCGGCCAGACATGTTGGCTGGTCCGATGCTGCGCCAACGCAGCGCGTTGACTGCTGCCGAGTTGGGGTCGTTTGCGGACGGGCCTTGAGCGCCAGCCGGCGCCAGGGCGGCCACGCTCATGGCACTCAGGCCGAGCGCGAGCAGTGAGGTTCGAGCAGTGCGTTGCATGGTGCGGAGGGGGATGCGAAGGGTGGGACGTGGGCGTGTCGCGTGTAGACACCGAGCCAACCTGTGGCTACGTCCCGCCCAGCGCTATCGTTGGCCGATCACCCCCCCTCCCTACCCCAGCGCCGGCACCGGCCTGAATCCCGTTGCTGCTGCTACTGCACCTGGCTCCGGTTCTTCCAGCGGCCTCGCGAGCAACTTGTACAGAACCGGCGTCACCAGTCGGGCGATGAATGTGCTCGACACCAGTCCGCCGATAATCACCCAGGCCAGCGGCGAATACAGCGCCGATCCCTGCACCGCGAGCGGCAGCAGGCCACCGATCGCCGTAATCGCCGTGAGCACGATCGGCACGAAACGAATCTCACCGGCCTTCTGAATCGCATCGTCGAGCGCATACCCCTCTCGCCGCAGCTGGTCGGTGAAGTCCACCAGCAAAATCGATGTCTTGATCTCAATGCCAACGAGCGCCACAAACCCGATCATCGCCGTGAAGGAGAGCGTGTAGCCGGTGAACAA
This sequence comes from Gemmatimonadaceae bacterium, assembly GCA_041742675.1. Classification (GTDB taxonomy): domain Bacteria; phylum Gemmatimonadota; class Gemmatimonadetes; order Gemmatimonadales; family Gemmatimonadaceae; genus JAABRT01. The sequence goes on from JBGTOG010000308.1 coordinate 3,498, forward strand.
CAGCGCCAGAATGCCGCCCACGATGCCGAGCGGAATCACCGATGCCACCACCAGTGTGGTGCGGAAACTCCGGAACTCGAGCACCAGAATCGCGAGAATACCAAACACGGCGACAATGATCGCCGAGCCAATGCCGCCAAAGCTTTCCTGTCGGCTTTCAATCTCGCCTGCCGCGTACAGCCGATAGCCGACGGGAATGTCGAGTGCTTCCAGTGCCGACATCACTTCCCGCGTGACGCGGTCGGTGTTGTAGCCGCTGGCGACGTAACTCGTGATGCTGACCGCACGCACACGCTCGCGATGATCGATCACGGTCGGCTTGGCTTGGAACCCAAGACTGGCCACCTGCGCGAGCGGAATCATCGCACCCTGCACCGACGGCACATAAATGCGGTCGAGTGCGTCAGGCGTCGGTCGACCGGCATGCGCGATGCGCACGACAATCGGATGCTCCGTACCATCATCACCACGGAAGTTGCCCGCCTCAAGGCCGGCGATGCCAAGGCGCAGTGTGCGATCGATTTCTACCGACGGAATGCCGAGCAATCCCGCCTTCTGCCGATCTACGCTGAGACGCAGATCAGTGCGACGCAGCCGAATAGGATTGCGCACGTACTGCGTACCTGCGGTGCTCTGCATGATCGTTTCCACGCGCGCCGCCAACGCACGCAGCGTATCCAGATCAGGTCCCTCCACACGCATGGCAATCGGCGCTTCAATTGGCGGTCCGTTCTCGAACTCTTTGAGTTCGATGCGCGCACCGGGATACGCCGACAACCGCGCGCGCAGCGTGTCCAGCATGATCGGTGTACGCTCAGCGTGGTAGCCATCCAGAAGCACAAACAAGTGTCCGCGGTTTGCTGCTTCGGCGCGTTGGAACACATTGTAGTACACCTGCGGATTGTCCTTGCCCACATTGCTGAACACGCCGCGCACTGACGGGTGAGTTCCTACCACGCGCTCCGCAAAGCGCACCGCGCGATCCGTTTCCGTGAGACTCGTACCATCGGGTGTTTCCACTTCAATGTGAACCTGCGGCGTGCCTGCCGTTGGAAAGAGTGAGAACCCAACGGCTGGAACCAGCGCGAGGCTCCCCACCACAAGCGCCCCGGAGATCGCGAGTGTACGCCACGGATGCGCGAGCGCACGACCGAGCAGCGGTGCGTACGTTTTGCGAATGCCGCGATCGAGCGCCTGCAGGAAACGATTGCCTTCTTTCGCTTCTTCACGCGGCAGAATGCGGCTGGCCAGCCAGGGAATCACCGTGAACGACACAAACAGCGATGCCAGCACCGCGTACACCACGGCAATCGGCAGCGATCGGATGTAGCGGCCCGGCAATCCTGGCAGAAACAGCAGCGGCAGGAAGGCAAACACGAGTGTGGCCGTACAGCCAAGCACCGCGACGGCGATCTGTTTGGTGGCCTGAATGGCGGCGTCCGTGCGTGAGTATCCCGCGCGCAAAAACCGGGTGATGTTCTCCACCACCACAATCGAGTCGTCTACCAGCAGGCCAAGCGCGATCACGAAGCCCACGATCGACAGCTGATTGATCGAATAGCCGGAGAAGTTGAGCAGCGCCACGGCAATCGCGAGTGACAGCGGAATCGACACCATCACTACAATGGAAGCGCGCCAGCCGAGCGGCAGGAGTGTGACGATCACCAACGCGAGCGCGATCGCGAAGTCGATACCCAGGCGCGACAGACGGCTGCTCACATTCTTCGACTGATCAAAGCCGCGCTCCATCACCACTCCAGCAGGCAACAACGCTTCCTCGGCGTCGAGCACCTCCCAGATGCCATCACGCACTGTGGAGATGTTCGTCCCAGACTGCTGCGTGACGCTCAGCACCATCGCTCGGCGCCCGTTGTAGCGCGTGACATGCACAGGGTCGCCGTAGCCCCACTGCACATCCGCGACGTCACGCACGCGGACAATCGCACCAGCGTTGCCCGTGACAACGGTCTGCTCCATCTGTTCGAGCGATCGATAGCGACCGGTGGCTGCGAGATTGAATCGTCGTGTGCCGACATCGACACTGCCGCCCGGGATGGCGGCGTTGTCACTGCCCAGCGCGTTCAGCACCTGCGTGGGTGCAATGCCCAACGCCGACATGCGGCCCAGATCCAGCGTGACCTGCACCTCGCGGCGCGGCGCGCCCCAGCGTTCCGCGGAACGCACGCCCGACACGCGTTCAATGCCCTCCTCGATGCGTTCTGCGATGACATCCAGTTCGTGATACGGCGTCGTCTCACTCACCAGCGCGATCTGCGCGATGGCCACCGTGTTGCTTTCGTTCCGCTGCACATCGAGTCGCGCCAATGACCCCGGCAAGTCGGGGCGCAGCGAGTTCACCTCGCGCAGCACCTCGTCCTGTTTGCGGTCCGCGTCCACCGCCGGGTCGAACTCCACCGTGATCACCGCCACGCCATCGCCGCTTCGCGAATATAGTTCACTGACCTGTTCCAGTACTGCGAGTTTTTTTTCGATGGGCTCGGTGATCTGCTGCTCCATGTCCTCAGCATCAGCGCCGGGATAGACCGCCACCACGGTGAAGATGGGCACAGGAAACGACGGATCTTCGGCTCGCGGAATGGACCGCCAACTGGTGACGCCGAGCGTCACCAGCATGAGGAAGAGCAGAACGGTGAACTGCCATCGCTTGACAGCGAAGTCAACGATTCTCATTGGACACCATCCACTTCGCGCACTGGTGCGCTGTCGGTGAGGTAGGGTGCGCCCGTGCTCACCACCCGCGTGATGCCGTCAATGCCTTCCACGACCACGCGTACGCCGGCAAGGTGCACCACACGCACCCGATGTCGCACGGCGCGACCGTCGCGCATGCTGTATACGGTGGCGGAATCACCGTCCGCTTCGATGATCGCTTCTATAGGTACGAGGGTGACTTCAGACTGCGTCGAAATCTCGATCTCCACGCTCGCCACTGTTCCGGCGGGCATCGCGTCGGCACCGGTAACCGCGATTTCAACCGACACCATTCCGGTACGCGGGTCGGTGCTCGCGCCACGCTGCGAGACGCGACCGCGGTACGTGCGATCCGGCTGCGCATCAAACCGAACTTCGGCAATCTGTCCTGTCGCTACACGCACGGCATCACGATCAGGGATACCAACGCGGACCACACGTCCTCGCGCATCACTGCCCAGCGTCAGCACCTCCTGCCCGCCACTCACCAGCGCACCGGGCTGCACGCGCCGCCGAAGGATGCGTCCACTCGTGGGCGCTTTGATCACCGCGTATTCCCGGTTCACGCGCGCCGTCTGCATATCCGCCTCGGCGGCGGCCAGCCCCGATTCGGTGTCCTGCAACTGCGCGAGCGTCGCCACGCTGTCCGTGTAGAGCGCTCGCAGTCGCGCCACATCGCGTGTCGCTTTGTCGAGGGCCGTGCGCACCTTACTCATCTGCGCATCGATTTCGCGCAAATCGAGTGATGCCAGCTGCGCGCCTCTGGCAACGCTCGCGCCTTCGTCCACAGATACACTCGCGACAACCCCGCCAATCTTGAACGACAACAATACTTCATCTTTCGGACCAAACACGCCCGTGGCAATGATCGGTTCACTGATCGCTTCCCGCGTGACGTCCACGAGCCGAATCGGCACCGGAGGAATCGTTGAGTCGGGAGTCGCCTCGGCGCCGCTGCACGCTGCGATGATGGTGAAGAGCAGCGGTGCAATGCCCGCACTGCGAGAGCGCACTGAATGAATGGGGGACATGGGAGGGGGCTCGGTCAGGGCGTGAGGGCGCGCAGTGCGGCCGCGCGTTCGAGGTCAACGCGGCGCGCCGCGTAGGTAAATCGGGTAAGCACCGCATTGAGTTCGGCCTGTGTAAACGCCTCACGCGCTGCCACATACTCGATGTGCGGTGCGAGTCCTTCGTCGTAGCGGCGCGAAACCAGCGTGAACGAGCGCTGCGCGGATTCGAGCCGCGCCGCGGACGTGGCGAGCGACTGCTCGGCAACGC
>JBGTOG010000326.1:0-6301 GCA_041742675.1 Gemmatimonadaceae bacterium
CACAGCAGCAGCGTCGCGCCGGATGGCCGCCACGCTGCCGTGCTCTTTTCCAGTGACACCGTACCACCAGATCTGTACCTCACATCACTTGCCGGCGCGCGCCTCACGCTCGCAGCGGAGCGACGCGTCACCACATCCGCGCTGCCGGAGTTCGCGCAGTACACGTGGATCGCCCCGCAGTACGTCACGTTCCGCAGCCGCGCGGACAGCGCAACCGTGCACGGTCGCCTGCTGCTGCCGCCGGGATATCAGCCCGGACAGCGCGTTCCGGTGATTGTCGGCTCCATCTACAGCAACAGCGTGCGTAACCAGTGGGGCGGACGCAACGCGCATCCGCTTTGGGGGCTCGACCGCGTGCTCCTGGAACGTGGTTACGCCGTGTTCGCACTCGATGTCGCCGGCAGCTCTGGCCATGGCACCGCGTTCCGGCGCCGTATTCGGCTCGACTACGGCGGGATCGATGTGGAAGACATTCACAGCGGCGTGGAGTGGCTCGTCGCCCAGGGCATTGCTGATTCCTCGCGCATCGGGATCTGGGGCAGCAGCTACGGCGGGCTGCTCACAACGATGTCCCTTTTTACCAAACCGGGGGTCTTCAAGGCTGGCATCGCCGGCGCACCCGCCACCAACGTGTGGCATGCGCTTACGGGTGAGCAGCGCGTAATGTTGCGGCCGCAGGACTATCCCGAGCAGTACGCCAACGCCTCATCGCACACCAGGGCCGCGGGGCTGCGCGACGCGCTCATGATTGTGCACGGCATGCGCGATGTGGTGGTCCTCTATCGCGATTCCGTGTGGCTGGTGCAGTATCTCATGCAGCTTGGACGCCCTGTGGAATTCGTCTCGCTACCCGATGCACCACACGGCTGGGACACCGGTCCGCTGTACCAGACGCGATTTGCCTTCAACGCGATGCTTGAGTTCTTTGACCGGCACCTCGCGCCGGACCCGGGGTAACTCTCAGCGCAGTCGTTTCCGTCCACACCAACTAGACACCCATGCGTACACACGTTCTCACACTCGCTCTCGGCGCTCTTGTCGCCTCCCCACTCGCCGCCCAGCCGTCCGGCTACGTTGCTGCGCCCAGCACACGCGCCACCGCCGAACTCTCGCTGACACTCGCCGATACCGCCGCACAACGCGCTGCCGGCAAGGCCGCGATCGTGCGCATCGACTACGGACAGCCACACCTTCGCGGTCGCACGCTGCACACCGGTGATCTGGTACCCATGGGCACCGTGTGGCGACTGGGTGCTAATGCCGCGACGATTCTCACCACCGATGTCGCGCTCACCATTGGCGACAAGTCCGTGCCCGCTGGCCGCTACATCATGCAGGCGCTGCCGGAGACAGCAGGCTGGACGCTGATTCTGCAGCAGGAAACCACCGGTGCGGCCGCAGTCATGCTGTCCGCGTATGACGCGAGCAAGGACTTCGCGCGCATCCCGCTCACTGCCACCGCGCTCACCACGCCGCTCGAAAGCCTGAGCATTGCGATCATCCCCGGAACGGGCGCCAACGCGAACCGCGGCGAGTTGCGCATGGGCTGGGGCACGGTGCAGCTCAGCGCGCCGTTCGCAACACGCTAAAGCGCACTCCGGTCATCGCCACAGCGACATCACCCAGTCTGCCATCTCTTTTTCTTCCTGTGACGTCCACAGCCCGGTTGTAAGGCAGGCCACCAGCGCATCGCGCAGTGGCCTGCCGTGCACGGGTTCGTTGATCATGTATTCCATCTGTGCCGCCGCCACTCGGCGTTGTCGTGTCGTGTACTTGAGTGCGACATCGTCGGCGGACCGCTTGTGATTCTGCAGCAGCCGCTCGAATACTCGCCTGACTCGCGCCGTATTGTTACCCAGCTCGACCAACGCCTGCGCCAGCAGCGCAGCGTCAACTGTTTCCACCAGACCGAGCACGGTCCACCGGCAGGCGTTGATGATAAAATCGGGATCATGCTCCATGTAGATGTTGAAGCCGTGCACATCGCCCTGCCGCATTAATTCGCCCATGGACTGCATTACGTACACTGAGTCAGTGGATCGACGTACCTGGGCAAGCGTGACGTAATCGAGCGAGAGACGATGGTCTCGCTGACGCACGCCTGACGGCCAGGTGCGGCACGGTGATCCGTACGACTCCACCGTTCGGCCAACCACGGCGGAATCGCCATCAGCGAGGGCCACAGCAAAGAGCGCGTTGCTGGTGATCAGGTTTCCCTGACTGTGCGCATAAATCGGGATCCTGCGATCATTCAGCGGATCGCTTCGCAACGCTCGGAACAGCTGCAGCGTGGCCACATTGTCGGCAATCAGGGCTTCCACGAACTGTACGCGCGTCAGGTTGAGCCCAGCCGCATTGTACGCCGCAAGTTGCGCTTCGAGGTAGAGTCGGTAACCAGCGGCAGTGTGCGGCAACTCGCGCGCATGAGCCCCCATGCCAAGCTTGTCGTTGATGCACTGGAACAGATCGGTCCAGAAACACTGCGTCCTGTTGTATAGGCCGTACACTGGACAGCGCAAGGTGCTGGACAACAGCATCGCGTGCGAGGCGTGCGTGCTGCCCGACGTGTCCATGCCATTGACGAAAATGGCGCGCAAGTTGCGCCGAAAGTATGGCGTATTGACGTAGTCCTTCGCCTCGTAGAGGTTGATCTCTCCATCAGCCGTCGGCGTTGGGATCGCGGTAATCTGCTTCTGTGGCGACGCGGCGTTCTTGTGCGCTTGCCTGATCCGCTCCACGCGCGCCGGGTCCGGCGTCTCCACGGTCACGCCTGCGGCTGGCGCTTGCGGTGTCGTAGGCGTCGCATCGACCGGAAGAGGTGGCGCTGCCAGTCCCGCCCATTTCGCCGCCGACGCGCTGTCGCACATCGCCGCAATCGTCTTCCGGTCCGGCTCCACCAGACCATCGGGGTTGCGCATGCCGCATACGACCTGCTGAAACGACCGGATGGCCCCGATGGTGAGCGGCCCGCACTTGCCGTCAACGGCCAGACGCGTGCGACCGGGTGGCATCAGCGCATTGAGCTGTTCCTGAATGGTGCGGACGTCGGCGGCAACGTTACGGCCGCGCGCGCCAACGGACGCGCCGATGAAAATCAGGCCAAGGGTCGACATGGACAGGAGGGTGGCGGGAAGCGAAGCGCACCAGAACCGCGCTTAAAGAAAAGCGCAGCTTCACCCAGCAGTCCGCCAACAGCGATGAATCATGAACCGGTGTCTGGTTCCTCCGCCCTCAGGCGCGATGACCAGCCTTGCCGCACCCGAGCGCCGTTGCCGCTACAGCTACGGCTCGATGCGCGCCGCCACCCACGGCTTCCCATACTGCCGCGCAAATGCCGCGGGTGTCTCGCCCTTCGGAGACACCGGTGCACGCTCGGCGCCCGCTGCCAGTAATGCATCCACGATCAGCGTGTGGCCGCGGTCCGGCGCGCCCGCCGCATGGTGCAGCGCCGTCAGGCCGTTGTGATCCCGCATGTTTACATTGGCGCCCGCGTCAATCAACGCGCTAACAACGTCTGTACATCCATCCACCGCCGCGATCATCAGTGGTGTCATGGCCAGCCGCTCCGGGGGGCGCGGTCGATCATCCGGGAGCGCGCCTCGTCGCAACAACCAACGTGCAGCGTCACCGTCTGCGTGATACGTGGCCGCCATGAGCGGTGAATGGCCGGCGTTGGTGGGTCCGTTGACATCCGCGCCGCGATCCAGCATGAACTGCGCAAGCATCGTGTCACCGCGCACCACAGCAAACGAAAACGCCGCCACGCGCGCGCTGCTGAGCGAACGAATGGGCCGATCCTGCTCCGCGCCGCGCTCGATCAACAATCGCGCGCTGGCACCCGCTCCGGAATAATTCGCCGCCAGCTGCAGCGCTGTGTGACCGGCACGGTTTTCCACGTTGGGATTGGCGCCGGCGTCAAGCAGCAGTCGCACCTTTGCATCATCGTGCACCGCCGCCATTAACGCGGTCGTGCGTGACGGCGACGTGTCGTTCACATTCGCACCCGCAGCGATCAGCTGTCGCATCTCGTCGAGCGTTCCGAAGAGCACCGCATGTTGCAGCGGTGTTAAACCGTGCTGCGTCGTATCGGGCGGCAGTTCGATCACGGCCGCGGGTCGTCCGCGGAATACCGTGGACGGCAAATCGCGCGTCGCGAGCGCAATCGCCATCGTGGCCCACGCTGTGCCGGCGTACGAAATGAACTGATCCTTCCCGTGCGGGAAGCCGCTTTCGAAGTACGGCAGTCCCGGCTCTCTGGTGCGCGTCGTAGGCACATGCCACGACCCATCGTCTGCCTGTGTGCGGAGCAGATAAGCCAGTCCGCGCGCCAGCCGGACATCCCGCATGCTGACGCGCGCTGACTGATTGAGCGCCACGAGCGCCTGCCCGGTCGCGTACGCATCTGACGAACGGGTCGCGACCTGTGCCCATCCGCCATCTGCGCGTTGCTCGGCGAACAGCGCCAACGCTTGCGAGCTCAGCGCCGCGCTGTCGGCACCACCCCAGGCCGCACCGAGCAACTGCATCACGCGTTCTTCGTTCGACTCCGGTGTCATGTGGAGCAGCCAGTCACGCGCCCGCTTGATGCGCTGTGAAAACTCCGCTTCACGACCGGGAATCGGAAACAACGACAGCGTGCGAATGCCCAGTGCCGTCGCCGTCACCTCCGAGTCCTCCAGCGGTGGCCGCCTGGAGTTCGAGAGCCAGCGACCGGACGCATGCTGCTGTCCGGCCGTCAGGTGTGCCACCGAACGCAGCATCGCACTGCCGGGATGGCCCGCCGCCGCGGCACCGATCGCGCGATATGTCTGACCGATAGACTGATTGATGCTCACATCCTGCACAACAAACCGTTCGGCCCAGTTCGCGCCCGGTCGCATGGTGCGCACGGCCTGCGCGTACAGACGCGCCGTATCAATCGCGAATCCATGTTCGCTGATCACCGACATCGCCACGGTCCCGAGTCCCTGATGATGACATGACGAGCACGAGCGTTTCTCGAACCATGTGTCGGCCGAGTTCTGCATGAGCGGCACCGCACGCTCTACGGCATCGCGCAGGCGTTCGTGTGTCACCAACGAATCATTCGACGCCGCACCGTCGTCAGTGTGGCGTGCTGCGGCGGGTGCGATGGCGACGAGAACGGCACACACGGCCATGGGCCAGGCATACACACGCGCGCGTTTGCGTGAGATGAAACGCGTTCTGAAGAAGCGCATGACACATCTCCCGTTGTGAGGTGCCGTTGAGAGTGGCGGTGGAGACTTGCCGCTGAAGGTTGCCGCTGAATGTACCGGCCGACCTCGCGAGCGCAATCAATGCAACTTCGCCTCCTACGAAACGGCCGCGCACGCCGCATATTCCCGCCCATGTCTCCCACCACTGCACAGCTCTCCACCGCCCTCGCCGACCGCTATCGCATTGAGCGCGAACTCGGACAGGGCGGCATGGCCACCGTGTATCTGGCGCATGATGTCAAGCATGATCGGAAGGTCGCGCTCAAAGTGCTCAAGCCGGAGCTGGCCGCCGTGCTCGGCGCCGAACGATTTGTGGTGGAGATCAAGACGACAGCAGCGTTGCAGCATCCGCATATTCTGCCGCTGTTCGACTCCGGAACTGCTGACGGATTTCTGTTTTACGTCATGCCATTCATCGATGGCGAAACGCTGCGTGACAAGCTCAATCGCGAAACGCAGCTCGGTGTTGACGAGAGCGTGCGCATTACCTGTGATATCGCTGACGCGCTGCACTATGCGCACACACACGGTGTTATCCACCGCGACATCAAACCCGAGAACATTCTGCTGCAGGGCGGCCGACCCATGGTCGCCGACTTTGGCATCGCGCTGGCCGTCAGCGCCGCCGCCGGTGGACGCATGACCGAGACCGGACTCAGCCTCGGCACACCACACTACATGAGTCCCGAGCAGGCCACGGCAGAGAAAGAAATCACGGCACGCAGCGATGTGTATTCGCTGGCCAGCATGTTGTATGAAATGCTCACCGGCAATCCCCCGCACACCGGTGCGTCGGCGCAGCAGATCATCATGAAGATCATCACCGAGACACCAGCCTCGGTGCTCTCGGCGCGCAAGTCCGTTCCGCCGCACATCGCGGATGCCATCGCACAGGCACTCGAGAAACTGCCGGCGGATCGGTTCAACTCGGCGGCGGAGTTTGCAGCGGCACTATTGGATGCAGGCAGTACGCGCAGCAGCTCACGCAGCACCGCCCGAAGCCTGCAGGCCGCGCGCCCGGCAGCCGTCGCCACCCGGTGGCGGAACATTGCGCTGGGCAGCGG
>JBGTOG010000115.1:0-6476 GCA_041742675.1 Gemmatimonadaceae bacterium
CCCATCTTGGCCGCCGCCGAAATGCGCGGCGACTCCAGAAAACGGCGCAGCGACACGTCGGACTCGATGGCGTCTGCAATCTGACGCACGAGACCACCCCACCCCTCGGCATCGTTGGCCTTTTTGGCGAGGGTGAGCAGTGCTTCCGCGTAGTTGCGCCCGGTGGTTGAGCCCTGCACGCTCATGCGCGACCCTTGGGTGCGTCGAGCGAGGCCAGGAACTGATCCACAATGCGGCGGTTGCCGGCGCTGTCGAGGTTCTGTTCAATCACCTTTCCTGCTCCAGCAATGGCCAAGTCAACCGCTTCACGACGCAGCTCGGCGATCGCCTTCACGGTCTCGGCTTCAATGTCGCGGCGGGCCTGATCCATCATGTCGGTTTGCTGCTTGCGTGTGTCATCAAGCATTTCGCTGCGCATCTTTTCCGACACCGAGCGGCCATCGGCAATGATCTGCTGCGCTTCACCACGCGCGGCATCAAGCTGCGCCTTCTGCTCGGCGAGCAGCGCGGCTGAGGCTTCGCGATCGCGGCGCGCGCCATCGATGGCTTCGGCGAGAGCACGTTCGCGCTCTTCCACGGCGGCGAAGAGCGGCTTGAAGGCGAACGCCTTGAGCACCCACATCAGGCCGATGAAGACGACCAGCGTCCACACCATGAGGCCAGCGTTGGGCTCGAGCAGATTGACGGGACCACCCGCACCCTCCGGCGCAGCAGACGCCGACGCGGTGGGGATCAAGGCAGCTGCAGCAAGGACCGCCGCGCAGCGCGCAGTGACGGTCGTGCGCAAAGAACTGAGGCGCATGGATCTGACGTTGAAGTTCAATGAGAAAAGGGTGTGGGCCGGGAACGCGTGTGCGCCCCCGGCACCAATCACATTACAGCGTGATCTTGCCCTGCAACTGGAATCCGATCACGACGCCGAACAGCGCAGCGCCTTCGATAAGCGCGGCCAGAATCAGCGCGGCCGTCTGAATACGACCGGCGGCTTCCGGCTGACGCGCCATACCTTCAACAGCCGAGCCACCAATGCGGCCGATACCCAAGCCGGCGCCAATCACGGCACCACCGGCAGCGAGGCCGGCGCCAATGGCCACCATGCCACGGGGATCCTGCACCACGGGCGTAATGGCGCTCTGCAACAGTCCGATCACTTCGATCATGACAAACTCTCTACGTAAGCGTGAGAAGTGCGTGCTCCACGTACCCGAAGGCACGGTGTCTGCGGGTGAGCCGAAACTCTGCAGACCTTCCCCGGTCGCTCGACCAGGTACAACAACGCCGTCACGGGGAGCGCCGAGACAGCTGACGTGCAACGGCTAGTGATGCGCTTCGCGAACCTGTCCGATGAATACGCTGGCAAGCAGCGCGAAGATGAAGGCCTGCAAGAAAGCGACGAACAACTCGAGCACGGCGATCGCGAGCGCCATGAGCAGCGGCGCCGGCGTGATCAGCCAGCTCTGGAATGTGAAGACCAGTCCGATGAGCGCGAGCAACACGATGTGTCCTGCTGTCATGTTCGCAAAGAGACGAATGGCCAGTGCGAACGGCTTCGTAATCTTGCCGATCATTTCCACCGGACTCATGATCAGGAACATGATCGGGCGCATGGCCACGGGCAGATCGTTGTTCCAGTAGAACATCGTGCCCAGATATCCCGCGCCCTGCGCGCGTATGCCGGCCGCTTCCACCATAATGAAGGTGATGATCGCCAGCGTAGCGGTCACTGAGATGTTGCCCGTGGCGGTGGCGCCGAAGGGAATCATTCCCAGTAGGTTCATGAACAGAATGAAGAAGAACAGCGTGAGCACGAACGGCGCGTACTTCGCGCCGTGCGGGCCAGCGTTCGGCACCACGACTTCGTTGCGCAGGTAGAGCGCCAGCGCTTCGATGGCGCCGCCAAAGCCCTTGCTGCGCCCTTCTCTTGCGTGATCGCGCTTGCTGGAACGTGCAGCGACGATAAGCATGATCGCGACCAGCGTGGCCGCGATCAGCATCATCACCACGTGCTTGGTAGGCGAGAAGTCAAACGTCACCGGGCCAATCGTCACCGGCGCGATCTTGGGCAGCTCGACATACGTGTGGAAGGGTGGCTTCCAGTACGGCAGCTCCAGATACGACGCATCGGTAATGTGCGGCGTAATGAAGTCCACCGGCCCTTCGGCGGCGGGCGCTGCGGCCGTTCCCTCGGCTTGCTGCGCAGCGGACGCGCTGGAGAGCGCAGTCAACGACGCGGTGACAATCGGCGCTGCGGCAGCTTCGGCGGTGGCCGACTGCGGCTGAGCGAACACGGTCAACGGCGCGAGCAGCGCCAATGAGCAAAGTAGACGAAAACGCATCCCGTGAATCGGGGCTAAATGTTCAGAAAGAGCGGCTCAACAACGGTTGAGACGAACAGAAACGCGACCAGCGAAATCAGCGCCGGAGTCGCTGGCAGCGCGAGTGCCGGAATCAGCACGAACGCCCAGAGCGCCACCACGGCAAACCGCACCAGCACACCCAGTCCCCACGCCGCGATCACCTGCTCGCGCGAGACCAACCGAACAATCGAGAATGTGAGCAACTGCACACCCAACGCGACCCACGCAGCCGTCGTGATGGCGGAGAGGTCGCCGGGTGTCTTGTACATCATGTGCAACACTGCCCCAACGACGACCAGCAGCACCGCCTGCGCGACGGCAAACAGGCCAACGGCTCGCAGCAGACCACCAGGCGCCGTCACGATCCGTTCCCGCTCGGCGGTTCCGGCGGCGGCTGCTTCGAGATTCGAGGCGCCAGAATGCGCCGGTAACTCAGAACGAATGTGCCGCCAGCTCCACCAAGCACGCCGAGCAACAGAAAGAGCGGCCCCGAACCGAAGCGCGAATCCACCCATTGTCCGACATATCCGAAAAAGACGAGCGCGACGGCGAACTGGACTCCGAGGCCGGCCAACGCCCACGGACTGACGTCAGTGTCTGGCGTTTTGGTGGTCGACGACCGATCAACGTCGCGCATGAGACCGGGAAGCTAGGAGCTTGTGAAATTTTTCGCAAGCAACTGGAGACGACCCGAACAAACACCGGGATTTTGCGTGCCATTGTGCGAAGTTGGCCCCGGTGCAATACTTAGCCCGCAACTGTTGCCTTGACACATCACCTGCCCGTTGATAACGTGGCGGCGTTGCGAAATGTGACACAAAATCGTCCAAGTTATTGACAGGGCGCATTGTGCGCCCCGACACAACCCAACTACGTCCGATGCTCGCGCGCATCACCGTTCCGATCCTTGCAACTGCCGTCCTCATCTTTGCGTGTGGACCGCGCAGTCAAAACAGTCTCGTCGCCGCTCGGCCGGCGGTGACTGACTCAACGGTGTCCGCTGTTGTCCGTGTTGATGCTGCGCCTGGGGCACGCTCCGTTCGGTTTGCGTTGAGTGTGACAAATGGCACAAGCCGCCGAGTTGAGCTCAACTTTCCGTCCGGACAAACACACGACTTTGTTGTGCTGGACGCAACGGGTCGTGAAGTGTGGCGCTGGAGTGATGGTCGCATGTTTACGCAGCTCATGCAGAACCGTTTGCTTGAAGCGCGCGATGTTGTGACGTACGATGAACGTTGGCCTGCCCCACCGAGTACGGGGCGCTACACATTGGTTGCGGTGCTGAACAGCGATTCACATCCAGTTGAAAAACGCGTCAACTTCACCGTGCAATAGTTCACCGCCGCGTAGCACACACACTCGTCCCTGTACCGTGCGTTCACCGACCCGCTTCTGGCGGGTCGTCGCGTTTCATGGCGCACCGTGGCAACGCTCACGTAGCTTTACGCGTTCTGTGACACGCGCATGATGTACGGCATCACCGCTTGTTGACCACGTCGACTCCGTTCTCTTTCTCTGCTGATGACCGCACCTCGCACTTCCCCCCCCGGCGCCGCAACTGATGATCTCGCCTTGCTGGCGAGACTGGCGGAAGCACGAACCGAACTGCGCACACAGATTGCGCGACGCATTGTTGGACAGGCGCAGATCGTTGACGATCTGGTCGCCGCGTTGCTGGCTGGCGGACACGCCGTGCTCGTGGGTGTACCGGGGCTTGCAAAAACATTGCTGGTGCAAACGGTGTCACAAGCCCTCGCGCTTTCCTTTTCGCGCGTGCAGTTCACACCGGATCTCATGCCCAGTGACATCACGGGCACGGAGTTGATGGAGGAAGAGCCAGGCACTGGTCGCCGCGCGTTTCGTTTTGTGCCTGGACCGATTTTCGCAAACGTTGTGCTGGCCGACGAAATCAATCGCGCACCACCAAAGACGCAGGCCGCACTGTTGCAGGCCATGCAGGAGCGCACGGTGACAGTCGCGGGGCAAACGTACACGATGCCATCGCCGTTCTTTGTGTTGGCGACGCAGAACCCGATTGAACAGGAAGGCACGTATCCGCTGCCTGAGGCGCAGCTGGACCGTTTCATGTTCGAGTTGCGACTCGGATATCCGTCGCGCGAAGAAGAAGAACAGATTGTCTTTGCGACCACGGGTGACAAGCAGCCGCAGATCACGCCGGTGCTTGGTGCGGAGGAGTTGTTGGCGCTGCAGCAGCTGGTGCGCCGGTTGCCGGCCCCGCCGAGTGTGATTCAGTACGCGGTGGCCGTGGCGCGTAGCACGCGCCCTGATGATCCGCTGGCTGGCGCTGGTGTGAAGAAGTACGTGTCGTGGGGTGCGGGTCCGCGCGCGTCGCAGTATTTGGTGCTCGGCGCCAAGGCACGGGCGGCGATGGAGGGCCGCGCGGCCCCGGATTTCGATGACGTGCGCGCCGTGGCGCCGGCGGTGCTGCGTCACCGGCTGGTGCTCAACTTTCAGGCCGAGGCGGATGGGGCCGAGTTTGGGCAGATTGTGCAGTTACCCGACGCGGTGCGCTGAGCGAGTACTCGGCCCAGCGCGGCTCCTCGGCGGCGACCATCGGTCCAGCACGGGTGCTCGGCTCGGAGGCGACAAAGGGATAGCGGCACCACTGGAGGTCAGACGGTGGCAAGGCGTAGCATCCGGGATCGCGAACGAGCGGCAATTGTCGTAACGTCAGCGCAGATGACGCTCAGGTGACGGTCCCGTAGAGATTGGGGAGACTCGCGCGTTCTGCTCATTGGAGGGTCCCCCATGGCAAGCCCTGAAACTGCAGTAGCCCCAGGCGAAGCACCGATCACCTACACGGAACGGCCGGTGCTCTGCCCGCCCACGCCGGAGCTGGCGCGCGGCCAGCTGCATCTCCGTACACTCGGCGCCGCCGAAGTGCATGTCGGAGAGGGCGCAATCATCGGGCCATCGTCGGAGCGATTGTTTTCGATGCTCGTGGTGTGCGCACTGGAACCGGACCATGTCATCTCGCGCACGCAGTTGCTGGCGCTCGTCTGGCCCGACATGGATGATGCCGCCGCCCGGCATTCGCTGCGGCAGCACACGTATCGATTACGCAAGATGGGCATCGGCATCGACAGCACACGCGCGGCCGTGGTGCTTGATCGCGCGAGCATTTTGCCAAGCTTCGCCGTGGACCGTACCTCGGCGTTGTTTCAGCGCGATGTGTTGCACGGACAGGAGCCCTTCGGGCACTTGTGTGCCGGCTGGGTGCCAACGCTGTCGACGCTGCGCCAGTGGCTGGAGCGTCAGCGCGAGCTGTATCACGCCGAGGTGCGTCGGGTCCTCGTGCCCGAGCTGCGCATGTTGCGCGATCGTGGTCAGTGGGAAGACTGTGAGCGCTGGTCTCGCACGGTGCTGGAGTTCGATTCGTTCAACGAGGATGCGACACTGATTCTCGCCGAAGCGATCGCAATGTTGGGCAGTCGCGCGCGCGCGACGGAGTTGCTTGAGAGTTACGTGCGGGAAACCGGCTCGGCCGGCACGCCGCTTGGGCGGCGGGTGGAACAGGCGCAGCAGCGCATAATGCGTGCGGGGCGTGTGTCATACGATGGCTCAGCGAGAACCAAGCTCGTAGGCCGCAATGACGAACTGGCGCGGCTGGATGCGTTGACGCAGCAGGCGATGCAGGGCCACGCCCAGATGGTCCGCATCACAGGCCCCGCCGGCATCGGCAAGACGGAGTTATCGTACGAGGCCACGCGCCGGGCGGTGATTCTGGGCTTCGGACGTTGCCTGGTGCGCGTGTCGCGCACGATGGGTCAGGTCGCGCACGGCACGTTGTCGCGCATGGTCCGCGACCTGCTGAACCTGCCCGGCTCGCTGGGCTGTCGTCCCGCGAATCTGCGGTTGCTCCGTCAGTTCGCCGGCGTCGAACCTACAAGCAACTGGGAGCTCTCCGACGAGCTCAGCACGCCCTCCCCGCTGACGGAGTGTCTGCTGGAGCTCATCACGAGCATCGCCGAGGAGCGGCCGCTGTTCATTCTCGTAGACGATCTGCACTACGTGGACCGGCAGAGTCTGGAGGAAATCGAGCGGTTGTTCGATCTGCTGCAGCGTCAGCAGGTGGTGTTTGTGGTGACGGAGCGGGGG
>JBGTOG010000116.1:0-6371 GCA_041742675.1 Gemmatimonadaceae bacterium
CCGGCGTGCGGCTGGCGATCGGCGTGGCGCTGTGCACCGGCGTGGCGCTGCGAATCGGCGTGGCGCTGTGCAAAGGCGTCGCGCTGCGAACCGGCGTTGGATTGCGTGGTGAAGACGCTTCCTGTTCCTCGGCAGCCATCGCACGCAGCTCGGCCAGTCGGCTGGTAAGCACCGCATCGTACGGTCGACGTGCGACAAGTTCCTCGTAAACCGTTACGGCGCGGCCGACGAACCCCTGCGCCACCAGCAACTCGGCCATCGTCTCGGTCACGAATGCCGGGCTTGCCGCGGCCGTCGTCTCTTCCAGGACGTCATCGGCGACGTCCACTGACTGGTCCGCTTCCACCGATTCGTCTGCATCAAATGCTGCGTAGGCAAGCGAATCGGTCGGGGCTCCAGCGTCGGCGTCCTCGTTGGCGTCAGGATCAGCGTCAACCGCGACGTCAGGCTCAGCCTCGGCGTCCATCGCTGCGAACACCTCAGCCTCGACGACCGTCTCAGCCGCTGCCTGGAGCTCAGCTTCAGCATCAGCTTCAACCGGCGCCTCCGCTTCAACCACCGCCGCCGCCTCAACCTCCACTTCAGCCTTAGCCCGAACCTCAACCTCCGCCTCAGCCTCGGCAACAACCTCCGCTTCCCCCACTGGCCCGAGCGCTACGTCGTCCTCCCACTCCGCACCAGCCTCGCTCTCGTAGGCGGCGAACGTCTCGCGCTCCTCCTCGGAGACGGACAACCATGGGATCTCCGCGGCCGACAGCGGTGGATCCTCATCGCTCGATAGTTCCACGTCGTGGCGATTGTGCTCGGCGTCGTCGGGCTGCTCCGCGTCGTCGTCGAGATCATCCTCCGCGTTGACCAGCCACACGGGCTCTTCCCAGTCGCCCGCATCGTCATCGTCAGCGCTCTCGGCAGCTTCTGGGCGTTCTGCGCCGACTTCGGCTCCAAGCTCACTCAGCGTCGGCGACTCGTCAGGAACACCGAACGCCTCCGTTACCGCCTCGACGCTCAGTGGTGTCAGATCGCGCGCCGGTGTCGCATTCCGCCCAATCAGCGCGCTGGCCTCCGGCCAGTGCTGTGCCACCAGTCCCTCTTCGAACTCGACGAGATCGTCGTCCAGCGCCGGCTCACGCTCGTGCGACGCCTGCGCCAGCAGCGGTGCCGCGTCGGCGAAATCGCTCTCCTCAGCAAAAGGCTGCTGCAGGTCTGCCATCGGCACCGATTCTGCCACATCGATCGGATCATGGGCGGCGAATGCGCCCAATGCGTCGTGCAACGGATTGCTGACCGCGGCGACATCGTCGACCGATTCCACTGCTGGCAGCGCCTCGTCCGAGTCAACCGAAACCATCTGGATCGCTTCAGCGACGGGCGACTCCTTCGCATCCTCGTCAGCCGCTTCTTCCGCAGGCGCTGCGCCAAATACGTCATTGGCGAAATCGAAATCCAACAGATCGTCCTTGGCGGCCGTCGGCTGCGCACCGCTTTCCACTACCGCCTCGTCTTCAGAGACGGTTGGCGACGCCAAAGGCGTGAGGAACGATGGTGTGTGCCAGGCGGGAGAATCGGGTGCCGAGAATGGATCATCGTCCACCGTCGGCTGGCTCGGGAGCGCTGGCAGCACGGCCAGCGGCGTCACGGGCGTCGCCGAACGCGGCGTCAGACGCTGTGCCATCGATGCCAGCAGCGCAGCGATATCATCGTTGCGCGGATCAGCATCCAGCACACGCTCGTACCAACGGCGTGCCGCTGCGGCGTCACCGCGCGCACGCGAAATGTCACCGAGGTGGCGGAGCGCAATGAGGTTTTCCGGATCCAGGCCGAGTGCTGCCTGAAAGACATCCTGCGCCTCAAACAAATCGCCGTTCTCGTAGAGCGCCTGACCAAACACAATGTGGCCGCTCATATGGCCCGGTTGTTTGGGCAAATGCTCGCGGCAGAGCGCGATCGCCTCGGCCAGCTCACCGGCCTTGCGGTACTCGTTGGCCAGCGGCGCAAAGTAGCGGCGCGGGTTCTCCTCAAACTTGCTGCGGAGCTCGTCAATCCGGGCGGTGCTCATCCGGTCAATCCCCTTGGGGTGGTGTTCCCGGTGCGGTCCATTCGCGGAACGTATGTCGCGTCGCTTCGGGAAGTCAATTGTAGACGGATGTTGAACGGTCTACGTCACTTGCCATTACGCTCTGGCGTCCCCTACTTTTCACAGCTTGTCCCCGATGCGCTGCGCGACGTACGAATTGCGTCCGCCGCAGTGCCTGTCGGGCGTGTTACCAATCTTCCCGCTTGAAGGAGTCCCGCCCCGTGCTGCAATCCATGCGGAGCGCTGCAAAATACGTCTGGATCGTGCTCATCATCGCCTTTGTCGGTGGCTTTTTGCTGGTCGACAGCTCAGGGCTGCTGGGACGCGCGCCGGTTACCACGAATACAGTTGTCGCTCAGGTGAATGGTACGGATATCCTGTACGTCATGTGGGAAACGACTGTCCAGAATCTTGAGCAACAAGAAGCTCAGCGTCTTGGACGCGGCGTTACGCTCGACGAGCGCCGTCAGCTCGAAGACCGGGCGTTCGAAGAACTTGTGAATGATGTCCTGCTCCGTCAGGAGTATGAGCGGCGGGGCATCGCGGTCACGGATGACGAGGTGCTCGACGCGGCGCGGGTGAGCCCACCCCCTGGCGTGGACCAGAATCCGGAGTTCATGACCGAGGGACGCTTTGACATTTCCAAGTACCAGCGTTTCCTGACCAGCCCGGTGGCGCGACAGGCCGGCATGTTGGCGCAGCTGGAAAATTTTTACCGCTCAGAAATCCCCAAGCAGAAGCTCTTCGATCAGGTGGCGTCCGACGTGTGGGTGTCTGACGCTCGCTTGTGGCAGCTGTACAGCGATCGCAATGATTCCGCCCGTGTGACGTTTGTGGCCTTCCGGCCGGAAGGTGTCGACGGCGACGTCGCGGTTACAGACGCCGAGATTTCATCATACTACACGGCAAACCGCTCGCTGTTTGAGCGTCCGGCGCGCGCCGTCGTTTCGCTGCTGGCGATCGAGCGCAGCGTGACCGGGGCCGATTCCGCCGCGGCTCGCGCCAAAGTCGATGCGCTACGTGCAGAGATTATGGGCGGAGCCGATTTCGCCATGGTTGCCGAGCGTGAGTCAAACGACACGACCTCGGCGCTGAATGGCGGCGAACTGGGTCGCGGTACGCGCGGCCGATTCGTCGCTCCATTCGAAGAGGCCGCCTACGCACTGAGCGAAGGATCGGTCTCACAGCCCGTGCAGACGCAGTTTGGCTGGCACCTCATCAAGCTTGATCGCAAAGTTGGCGATACGCTGGACCTGCGCCACCTGCTCATCAGCGTTGGTCAGAGCGACTCAAGCGCATCGGCAACAGATCGTCGCGCCGACCGGCTTTCCATGATTGCGGGGAGCGCCACCGAACCTGCCATGTTCGACAGCGCCGCTGCCGAGCTTGGATTGACGATCGGCAGTGCCGTGGTCATTGAAGACGAGCCGCTCACGTTTGCGGGCCGGTATGTGCCAAGCATCAGTGCGTGGGCGTTCAGCGGCGTGTCGGTTGGCGAGTCGAGTGATCTGCAGGATTCGCCAGACGCGTACTATGTCGCGCGACTCGATTCAATTCGCGCCGGTGGGATTGCACCGCTTGACGATGTGAAGGATGACATTCGTCGTCAGTTGGAGCGTCGCAAGCGCGTTGACGCGCTGGTACCGTTGGCGCAGCAACTCGCCGAGACGGCGCGCCGCACTTCGCTCGAGGATGCGGCAGGCGAGCTGGGTCAGCCAGTGGAACAGACGGGCAAGTTCGCCCGCGCGTCGCTGGTACCGGGACTGGGGCAGTTCACAGAAGCAGTTGGTGCCGCGTTCGGTTTGCGCGTGGGCGAGATCAGTGCCCCCGTGAAGACCAACGACGATGTCTTTGTGCTGCGTGTCGACGAACGTGTGCCGGCGGACAGCAGCGAGTTCGTCGCCTCGCTACCCGTCTTCCGCATGCAGACAGTGGAGGCGCTCAAGCAGGAGCGGGTCCAGCAGTTCCTCGTTGGACTTCGTGAAGCCGCCGACATCCGCGATGATCGGGCGAAGATCCGAGCGGCACTGCGACGTCAAGCGCCCGTGTGACGCAGTCGCAGACCTGATCGCTCGCGCAGGAAAAGAGAAACGCCCCCGACATTCCAGTGAATGTCGGGGGCGTTTCTCTTGTCAGCTCTATACGCGATCGCCAGCAGTGCAATCAGTTGAGCAAGCGCTTGGGCTCGGGACGATCTTCCTCGCGCGGAGGCGCCTGATCAATCGGTGCTGCACCACCCACTGCCCGGTCATTGCGTGGCGGCGGCTCGGTGATCGCCTTTTGCGCGTCATTCAAATTGCGCTTGAACTCTGTAATGCCTTTGCCGAACGAACCGGCGATTTCCGGGATGCGCTTGGCTCCGAAGAGCAACAGCACCACCACGAGCAGAATGAGGATTTCAGTGAATCCGATTTGGCCGAGGCCCATGGTGTCTCCTAGAACAGGGATCGAGCGATAAGGTAAGCGATAAGCACGCCGACAAGACTCAGGATTGATACATCCAGCGCAACCGGTCCAACTGCGAACTTCAATATAATCAAGTCAATTGGCAGCGGGCCAATCGCCGGCTGCACGCCTGCGGTCAGAAACTCCTTGACCGCACCTGGCGGCAGGAATCGTCTGGCGAGCTGCGCCAGTAAACCACCGGCTACAAAACCGGAGCACAACACCAACAAATGGAACACCGGCCGATGCTTCGAAGGTCCTCGCGCCATCACCAGCGCCGGTCCACAGCGTACCCAATGGCCTCCACAAGCATGGAACGCGCCGGACTCTCGGGGAGATGTGCCAACGCCTCCTCTGCTTCCCGTGCGAACTGGTCCGCCCGACGGCGTGCGTATTCAATGCCGCCGGTTTCGTGCACCAGTCCTACAACCTCCGTCACCGACTCCTCATCCGGATCTGTGGTGGCAAACAAAGTTTCCACGCGCTGCCGTGCTGCGGGCGACATCGTGCGCAACGACGCAATGAGCGGCAACGTGACCTTGTGTTCACGCAGATCAAGTCCGCTGGGTTTCCCCGTCATTTCCGCCGTTTCCGTGTAGTCGAGCACGTCATCGGCAACTTGAAACGCCATGCCAAGCCGTTCGCCGTAGCGCGCCAGCGCCGCGCGATGTGATGGCGCACCACACAGCGCCCCAACAGAACACGCGGCTACAAACAGTGCCGCCGTCTTCGCACGAATCAGCCGTTCGTAGTCGTCCTCGCTGAACGCCAGCGCGTCGAACGCGGCGAGTTGCCGCATCTCGCCGAGTGTCATGGCATCGGATGCATTGGAGACGGCGCGCATCACTTCAATGTCCTCCAGCTTCACCAACTCGCGCATCACGCGCGAGTACAGAAAATCTCCCATGATCACGGAGATCTGGTGACTGAAGAGTGCGTTCACCGTTGGCATGCCGCGACGCAGCACCGAGTGATCCACCGCGTCGTCGTGAATGAGCGTGGCGAGATGCAACAGCTCCACCACGGCCGCACACGTGATCGCGCGTGGTTGCATCGAATCTTCGACGGCGCTCGAAAGCAGCGTCAGCGTGGGTCGCAACAACTTGCCCTTCATACTGAGCAAGTGATCGCCCACCTCCTGGACAAGTGGAACGTCAGCGCTGACGATGCGCCGGATCTCTCCGGGCACCGCCTCGAGTTCCCGGCGAACCGGAGCCTGAATGTCGCGCAATGCGGCGGCCAACGCCGACGGGGTACGTGCGGATACAGTCATCACACGCCCCGGTCGAGGGCTGCCAGTCGTTCGGCGACGTCGCGGAATTGAATGTCGGTTGCGTACACGCGTTGAAAATAGCTCCGTGCCTCGTCTCGGCGCTGCAGGGCCTCGCATGCATAGCCCAGCAAATAGAGCACACCCACCCGCTGTTCGTCGTCGAGACCGGGTTCATGCAGCGCCCGAGAGAGAACGGTTACCGCAACCGGAAAGCTCCCTTGCTCAATAAAACACTGTCCCAGCGCCTCGTAGGCGGGCAGTCGATGCGTCGGGCTGCGCAGGGCCCGCTGGAACTCAGCGATCGCGTCGTCGAGCAGACCCATCTCCTTGTACGCGACGCCCAGGTCATAGTGGCTCTCGTAGTCGTCCTCGCCGAGCGTGCGAGAGACGCCCTCCCGGAAGTTCTGGAGCAGCCGGTCAAAATCGGCGTCTTCATCGCCGGTGACGGTGGGCTCCTTGACGCGCATGCGCGTGTCGCCCATGGTTCCCTCGTCGGACAGCCAGTCGGCCAGGTTGACGTACCCATCATCGGACGTTGCGGCCGGTCGCGCCGGCGGCGGCGGTGCGGCCTCGCCCAGC
>JBGTOG010000122.1:0-15397 GCA_041742675.1 Gemmatimonadaceae bacterium
CGCCCGCGGCGGCGCTGTCCGCACCACGTCCGCGGCGCGGGGCAACCACGGTAAACTTCTTGCCGTCCTCATCGAGGAAGACCGCGATTTCGGTCGAACCGGTGGGGCCGGTTTCGGATACGAAGAGGATTTTGCCATCCTCCGAGAAGCGCGTGGTGCTGATTCGGCTGGCCGTTTCGTAGACCACCTTCGAGCTGGCGCTGTCAAATGGCGGCATCCAGTGGATCAACCGATCCATGCGACGGGCCGCGCCGGCTGGCGGAGCCGAAGAGTCAGTGCGCGCTGCACTACTGCGTGCCGCCGGCGCAGGGGACAGCTGCGCGAACAGCATGCCCGGTTCGTTGGGGTGCCACTGCATGCTGCGTCGCGCGGTGTCATTGGCCGCCGTGCGTGCGGCAGGGGTGGCCGGACGCGCTGGTGCATCCGGATCCGGATCGGGATCGGTGCTCTCGCCTTCACGCAGCGCGCGCTTGGAGAGTTCGGTCAGGACGGCGCCGCGCGCATCGATGATGTTCTCCGTCTGGCCGAAGCTGGAGACGGGGAGCAGATACGAGAACGGCTCCTCGAGCGTGGTCACCCGAAAGTGCTGGCCATCGGGCGACGAACTGAGCGTGCGAATCATGCGCGGCTCGCCGATCTTGCGCACGGCCCGCGAACGCACGTCAATGACGGCCAACTGTCCCGTGGAGTAGTGGGTGAGCAGCGCTTTGTCGTGTGGCGTGGTGAGCAAGCTCGCATACGTGCGCGTCTTCAGCTTGTTCTTGTCATTCACGCGAACGATCGGCTCCGTGGCGACGGCCGGAGGCGCAGGCTCGGCGCCGCGTCCATCCGGAACGAGGACGGCTACGATGCTGCGGCTGTCGGCCGTCCATTCCATGTTCGTGACGTGCGTGGCCAGCAGCGGCGTGCGCGTGAGCGCCCGTGAACGGCCCGTCGCCGGATCCGCGAGATAGATATGGGTGGCGTTCTCGAAGAGTGCCATGAACGCGAGCGTGTTGCCGTCCGGCGACCACGCGGTGGGGCCAACCCGTGCGCCCGCAGGCAGGCTGACGGTGACCAGCTTGCCGGTTTCCCAGTTGCGGAGTTCAAGGCCGGCGCTGCTTCGGGTCGTCAGCGCACGTGCGCGGCTGGCTACCCGATCCACCTGAAACCCACCGAGGTTGTGATACGGTTTGCCCATCGCCGCCAGCGAGGGCAAGCCATCACTCTGGGGCCGCAAGAACCACTGCCGACTCCCCGGATTCGGGCTGCCGAACGTGAGGTTCTGTTCACGCGGGGCCGTCACGAGCCTGGCGACGGCTTCCGGTGGGGAGATGTAGCGTTCGGCGGAAATCGCTTCGTCGAGCGCAGCGTTGCCGTTGACAGGCTTGCTCTGGGCAACCAGGGACGATGCGCTGATCGACAACAGGGCGGCGAAGGCCGCGAGATGGAGGGTCCGACGGCGTGCGGCAGGTGCGTGCATGGGCAGGTGCCTGGAGGGAGAAAAGCGAACGAACGGCCGTTTCCACACTAGCTTGAAAGGGATCGGCCAATGGCGCAACCAGCCCGGACGGGAAACCCAACCGGGGCTGCTACGTAGTGTACGCATCTCCTACCAAAGGTGCTGCCCGTGCTTTCTGCCATGCTCCGCCTGCTCGCGCTCCGGCCATTCCTCGGAATGGCGATCCTCGGTATTCCGGTCATCGCACTCATTGCGATCGGTCTGGTCGCGGTGTTCGCGGTCAAGCTCGTGGTCGCGCTGATCATCCCCACGCTGGTGGTGATCGCGGCCATCTGGCTGGTGCGTCGCCTCAGTCGAGCGTGACGCGACTGACCGGCGAGTCCGGCGCGGCGAACCGCCGCACGTAGCACGACTGACCGGCGAGTTCGGCGCGGCGAACCGCGACACGTAGCGTGGGCGCGGTCAATCGACGAGCATTCGTTGATATGACCACCATGCCTCGCACCCTGCGCCTCGCGCTTCTCGCTGCGGCGGCAGCTCTCCCGCTCAGTGTTGTGCCCCTCGGGCATTCGTTGGGCGCCCAGCCACTGGACCCTCCGCCACGACTGATTCCCTATCCGGGTGTCCGATCCAGCGATCAGATTTCGCGGCCCTCAGAACTCGGTGCTGACCTGATCGGCGTGGTGGCGCTTGGTCGCGTGATCTGGTCGTCGGGGTATGATCAGGTGGCGCAGTCGCCCAAGGTGTGGCCGAGAGACGCGGAGTCGTACGGACGACGCTTTGTTACACGATCCGCGCAGCTTGTAGCCATCGAGACGGTTCGGCATGGACTCGCCGCGGCGCTCGACCGAGATCCGGCGTACGTGCCGTGCCGCTGCACCGCATTCGGACCGCGGCTCGGACATGTCGCCAAGGCAGTGGTTACCGATTTTGATACCTCCGGGCGCCGGCGAATTGGCTGGCCACGATTTGCGGGTGCAGTGGCTGGCGCTGCAGTGCTGGGCCAACTGCAACCGGGCCAGGGATCCGCGGGCACGGTGGCATTTCGCGCCGTCACAACCGTTGGCTCGTCGGTGCTTGGCAACGCGGTGAAGGAATTTGCGTTGTGGGAACGACTCGTCGGTTCAGGAGATAAGTGACGTTGTAGTGTCGAGTCGCGACACACAGACCGTTATTGCAGAGGAAGGTTCAATGGACAATACCAATCGTTCGCTCACCCAGTCGCCGTCACCGGAGCTGGCGGCAGTTCTGCCGCGGCTCGATGCGGCGCGCAACGACCTGCTCTCACTGCATCGTGTGCTGCTGCACGCGGAACGCGTGCGCTACGAGAAGCTGTTTGGTCGCATTCAGGGGAACGGTGCGTTTCTGCAGCTCGCGATGCACGACCCGTGGTTCACGTGGCTGCGTCCGATGATGCGTCTCGTGTCGGAAGTCGACTCTCGGCTGCTGGATCGCGGGCAGCCACCGGTCACGGTGGAGGAAGCCACGCAGCTGTTGGAGGAGGCGCAGCGCTTGTTGCGCCCGGATGCTGAGGGTTCCGGATTTCAGAAGGAGTTTCAGGCGCTGTTGCAGGATTCTCCCGAGGTGGCGGTGATGCATCGTCAGCTTGTGAAAGATCGCGATTAATTCCTCACGTCATATGCCGCCGCGAACCTTGCCTCCGTGTCCTGACACGCCAAACTGTGTGTCCACCGACGCGGAGCGCAGGTCGCAGCGCATGGACGCCGTTCCGTTCACTGATTCTCCCGAGGCGGCGTTCGCGCGTGCGACTGCGGCCTTGCTTGCCGAACCGCGACTCACCGTCGTGGATGAAGCGGCGGATTGGATCAAGGCCAAAGCGCACAGTCTCGTGTTTCGGTTTGTCGATGACGTGGAGATCATCATCGACGCCGAGCGGCGCGTATTCAGATTTCGCTCCGCGTCGCGTGTGGGAAGAAGTGATCTGGGCGTGAATCGGCGCCGCATGGAGCGAATCAGTGCGCGGCTTCGGCAGAGTGGTGCGTCCTGATGACGCACGGTGCGCCTACGCTCCCCACGTCGATCCGTTTCGAGTTGCCGGACTGGGTCACTAAGCGCGCTCGTGCGGCCGGCGTTTGCTCGTCCGATGAGGAACGCGTGGAGCTGGCGATCACGCTCGCACGAGAGAATGTGGAACGCGGCACGGGCGGTCCGTTTGGCGCGGCCGTGTTTGCGCGTGAGAACGGTGCATTGATCGCCGTCGGTGTGAATCTGGTGGAGCCGCAGTCCAACGCCGCGCTGCACGCCGAAGTGGTCGCGCTGATGCTGGCGCAGCAAGCGGTGTCCTCGTTCACCCTGGCGTCACCCCCGTGCGCACAGTCGTACGTGCTGGCAACATCGTGTGCGCCGTGTGCGATGTGTCTGGGTGCCGTGCACTGGAGTGGCGTGTCGCGCGTGCTGGCCGGTGCGACGCGGGATGATGCCGCGGAGATCGGGTTTGACGAGGGGCCGGTGTTTCCGGAGTCCATTGCGTATCTGGAACGCAACGGCGTGGAGTTCGTCCAGGGGATCGCGCGTGCGTCGGCACGCCTGGTCCTGCAGCGCTATTTTTCCCTCGGCCGGTCGTTGTACAACGCGTAGGCGTCATTCCTTTAAAACCGACGACCGAAAACCGCCCACCGACCACCCCGAACGCCGTTGTGGTACGCCGCGTCAACGAGCGAGGGTAGTAGCGGCCGACAACTGACAACGGACAACTGGTCGGGTACAGGCCGTGATCGGTGATCGGTGGTCGGTGGTCGGTGATCGGTGGTCGGGGTTCAGGGGTCGGCGTAACCCGTTGTCAGTTTTCGGTCTGTCGGCCGCTACGACCCCCCGGCAGCGCCTGAAGATCCCGGACCATGTGGGGGGTTGTCGGTCTTCAGTGGTCGGTGGTCAGTTGTTTTGATCGCGGCTCCTGTCGCGGGGGGGGGCAACCGACAACTGAAAACCGCCCACCGACAACCCCGAACGCCGTTGTGGTGCGCTGCATCAACGAGCGAAGGTTGTAGCGGCGGACCACTGACAACGGACAACGGACAACTGGACGGGTGCAGGCCGTGATCGGTGGTCGGTTTGAACTGTTGTCGGTTTTCAGTGTGTCGGCCGCTACGGCCTCCCGGCAGCGCCTGTGGATCCCGGACCAGGTGGGGGGGGGTCGGTCTTCAGTGGTCGGTGGTCGGTGGTTTTGATCGCGGCTCCTGTCGCGGGGGGGGGGCAGTGCAACCGACCACCGAAAACCGACCACCGACAACCCCAAACGCCGTTGTGGTGCGCCGCATCAACGAGCGAAGGTTGTAGCGGCAACCCACCGACAACCGAAAACGGCGGTTGGATGTTCACCGCACACCACACGAGCAATCAGCTCCGCATCCCGCGCGGCGTCCACGTGACCCCCCCGTACCACTGCCGCCCGGTGAAGCCCGGCCAAGCGGTGCCGAGCTGTCGATCAAACACATTATCGACACCCGCGGAGAGGTCGATGCCGCGGCCGAGTGCGCGGGCGATGCGGAAATCAAGTCGGGTGAAGGCGGACTGCGTTGCGGTCACGGCGCCATCGTCATTGCGCTGAATGGGTGTCGCACCGGTGTGCACCAGCGTCCCCGACACACGTGCGCCCAGCAGGCGCGATGCCGACGCTGACAATCGGCCCGACCAGCGGGCGCGGCCGAGCAGTGTGCGATCGGTGAGCTTGTCACGCGCGTCAAGGAACGCCACACCGCCCTCTACACGCAGTCGTCCGGCGGTGTAACCGGCTTCCGTCTCCACACCACGTGTGCGCGCCTGTGCCACATTGCCGTAGGTGAACAGACCTGCGACGTCCGCCTGCACGAACTCAATGAAGTCGCGCAGCTGATTGTCGTACGTACTGGCGCGCAGATACAGTTGATTCGCGGCATACTCAACGTTCAGCTGTGCACTGGTGGACGTTTCGGGGCGGAGCTGCTCGTTGCCTTGCACCGCGTAGCCGGCCTGCGGATTGGCGAACGCGAGGTACAGCTCCTTGAAGTCGGGGGCGCGAAACCCGCGGCCCACAGTGGCCCGGATCGCGAGTGGTGTGACCGGACGCCAGAGCGCCGCGATGCGTGGTGTCGCATAGCTGCCCCACTGATCGTTGTAGGTGACGCGTGCGCCCGGTGTGACGGCCAGTCGATCACCACCGAAGGTGGCCTGCGCAAATGGTTCGATCGCGTTGAAGGAACGGCGCTGTGCGTCCACACGATCGGCCAGAATGCCCTCCTGGCGCAACTCGACACCAGCGTCAATGAGCGCGCGTGACACTGGACCGCTGTACGTGACTTCAAGTTCGGTGAGCGTCTGACGATCGCGCTCGCCAGCGTCACTTTGTGGTCGGTCCAACGTGCTGGCGCGGGCGAGATGATCAAAGCGCGACCGGTACAACAGCACGCCGCTTCGATGCGCACCGCGGCGCCACGTGGCTCCCAATCGCGCCGCCATTTGATTGCGATCAGCAAACCGGTACAGCTGCCCGGTGCGGTAGCGCTGCGCTTCGCGGATGACAAGCGCGCTACTCTCAAGCTGCCATGCGTCGCCGAGCTGCACGCGTAGCTGTGGCGACATTTCGAAGCGCTCAGCAAACGTGCCCAAGTCACCGGGTATGCCGGGCGCGAGTTGCAGGGTGCGCATGCCGACATCGAGTCCGGCCTGCACGCGCGTTGACCCCCCGAGCAGCGACCCATTCACATCCATGCGACCGCGTGAACCGCCAACAAGCTGCACGCTGGCGTCCGTGCGCTCGGCGCTGGCGCGACGCGTCACCAGGTTTATGACACCGCCCATCGCATCGGAGCCGTAGAGTGTGGACTGCGGACCCTTCACCACTTCGATGCGTTCAAGATTTGCAGTGGGAAGCCGCGAGAGATCCAGGTTGCCGTTGATGCGGCCAACCAATGGTTGTCCGTCCACAAGGATCAGCACGCGATTCGTGCCAAGTCCCTGCAGCTGCACGCCCGCACCTGCGGGCAGGCCACCCTCGAACTGCACGCCAAGCTGCTCTGTGAGCACGCTGGCCACATCGCTCGCACCGCTCCGCTCGATTTCGCCGCGTGAAATGACTTCTGTAGGAATGACGGCGTCCTTGAGACGCTGTTCGCGGCGCGCGGCGGTAACGATCGTGGCATCGAGTCGCAGCGCGAGCGGCGTGAGGGAAATGGTCACCGAATGCGAAGTGCTCGCCGAGAGCGACGTGCGATGCGGAGCAAAGCCCAGGCGCCGCACGACCAAGGCGATCTCACCGTCTGCGCGTTCACCATATGACAGCGCAAATGCGCCATCCGCCGCAGACAGTGTGCGCAGCGTATCGCGGCCTACGATGGCGGTCACCGCGGCGTCCGCCAGGGGTGTACCGAGTGCGCCGTCCCGAATGAATCCGACGACTCGCGCGGCCTCGCCTGGCTGTGCCTCCAACTGAGCATGCGCACCGCTCGAGAGAACTGCACAAACCACCAGGCCCCGACCCCAGAAGCGGAGCACATCGCAACAGATCACACCATATCCGGAAGATGAGCAATGAAAGGCTGCACGCGATGCTGCGCGCCAATCGTCATACGACAAAGCTCGTTGGCGGTCGCCTGTCGGGACAACGTGCGATTCATACGGGGGCGTGGCGTCCGCAGAGATACGCCCCCGCCACGTAGGTACACTTACGGATCGGTGCTGGCGTGCCGCCGTCGCATGACGCACTATTGCCAGATGCCCGCCACCCCTGTCGCTGTAGAGATTCGGCCAGCTACTATTCACGATGTGCCGCTGATTTTGCGGTTCATTCGCGCCCTGGCGGAGTACGAACGCCTGGCCCACGAGTGCGTCGCGACCGAGGCGTCGCTGCACGACTCACTGTTTGGCGAACGACCGGGCGCCGAGGTGCGGCTGGCGTTTGTTAACGGTACGCCGGCCGGATTCGCGCTGTTTTTCCATAACTACAGCACTTTTCTGGCGCAGTCGGGTCTGTATCTGGAGGATCTGTTTGTTGATCCACCGTTTCGTGGACGCGGCGTCGGTCGTGCGCTGCTGGCACACCTCGCCGCCATTGCACAGTCACGTCGCTGCGGTCGGTTTGAATGGTCGGTGCTCGACTGGAATACGAGTGCCATCGGCTTCTACGAAAAACTTGGAGCGCGTGGCATGCACGACTGGACGGTCTTCCGACTCACCGGAGAATCACTGACCGCGCTGGCGGCCGAGGGAACCACGAATGTCTGACTTTTCTGATTTCTCTGCTGCATCGCGCGTGTCGCGCCGATCGGTGCTGCAGTCGCTGACCGCGGTGTGTGCCGGTTTGGTGAGTCTGCCCACGGCGGTGCGTGCGCTGGAGCGCCGAGCAGACCATCTGGTGGAGACGGGGATGCGTCGACCGCCAATCGGACTGCAACTCTACACGGTGCGCACCCTCATGGCGCGCGATGTGAGTGGTACGCTGGCGGCGATTGCGGCAGCGGGCGTTCGTGAAGTGGAGTTTGCGGGCTATCATGATCTTGCACCCTCCGCGATGGCGCAGCTGCTGTCGACACACGGCCTCTCGGCGCCGGCGGCCCACGTACCGATCCCGTCAAGCATCAGCGGATGGACGCCGGCACTGGATGCCGCGCAGGCGCTCGGGCATCGGTGGCTTGTGGTGCCATGGGTAGGCAATGATGTGCGCGCGTCGCTCGATGGGTGGCGCAAGCTGGCCGACCAACTCAATGAAGCCGGACAGCTGGCGTCGTCACGAGGTGTGCGCGTGGCCTACCACAATCACGACTTTGAGTTCAGAACGACAGACGGACGGATAGCGTACGACGTGCTGCTCGAGCGACTTGATCCGCGTGTGGTTGATCTGGAGCTGGATCTGTATTGGGCGGTGAAGGCGGGGCAGGACGTACCGGCGTTGCTGGCGAAGCATCCCGGACGTTTTCCGCTCTGGCATCTCAAGGACGCCGGTGCGCCACCCGAGCGCGAGATGCTGGACGTAGGCGCGGGTACGATCAACTTCGGCGCGCTGTTCGCGCATGCGGATGCGTCGGCACTCAAGCACGCGTTCATTGAACACGATCAGCCCAAGGATCCGCTGGCCAGCGTGCAAGCCAGCGCCGCGGCGCTGCAACGTCTTCCGTAGTACGTTCGCGCTACACCTTGCAATCGTGTGTTCCGGACGCAGTTTCGATACATGACAGCAACTCAGCCTCGGGTGACGTACGACGTCGCCATCGTTGGATCCGGCGCCGGCGGCGCAACGGCCGCGTACATGCTGACCAAGGCGGGCGCGAATGTGATCGTGCTCGAAGCCGGTCCGTGGTGGGACAACGCCAAGGACTCGGCCATGCTCAAGATGCCCTACGATTCGCCGCGGCGTGGTCGCGCCACGGCCGAGCGTCCGTTCGGTGAATGGGACGCCTGCCTGGGTGGTTGGGATGTGGACGGTGAGCCGTACACGGTGGCGGAGGGATCGCAGTTCCGCTGGTGGCGGGCGCGCATGCTGGGTGGACGCACCAATCACTGGGGGCGCATTTCGCTGCGTTTTGGCCCCGATGACTTTCGTCGCAAGTCGCTGGATGGCCTGGGCGACGACTGGCCGATCAGCTATGACGATATTGCGCCGTGGTACGATGAGGTCGACAAGCTCGTGGGCATCTTTGGTAGCAATGAAGGCCTGCGCAATCACCCGGATGGCATCTTTCATGACCCCCCAGCACCGCGATGCTACGAGCGCGTGGTGATGGAAGCGTCGAAGCGACAGGGTGTGACATGCATACCGGCACGCCTGTCAATCATCACCAAGGCGCACGAAGGCCGCGCCCCGTGTCACTACTGTGGCCAGTGTAACCGTGGTTGCATGACCAACTCCAACTTCTCGGCGCCGAATGTGCTGCTCTTTCCGGCGCAGCAAACAGGGCGCCTTGAGATCGTCACGAACGCGATGGCGCGCGCGGTGACAGTGGGGGACGATGGGCTGGCCAACGGCGTGAGCTACATCAACAAAGCGAACGGCATGGACGAACATGTCAGCGCGCGCATCGTGGTGCTGGCGGCGTCGAGCTGCGAGAGCTCGCGCATTTTGCTCAACTCCACGTCAACACATCACCCGCACGGCATCGCCAATCAAAGCGGTGTGGTGGGCAAGTATCTCACCGATACGACCGGCACGGATGTCGCCGGTTTCATTCCCACGCTCGCCGATACCCCCACGCACAACTGCGACGGCGTTGGTGGCGGCCATGTGTACATGCCGTGGTGGCTGGACAATGCAAAGCTCGATTTCCCGCGCGGTTACCACATTGAAGTGTGGGGTGGACGCGGCATGCCGAGTTACGGGTTCATGGGCGGTATTCAGGCGTATCCAGAGGGCGGCGGCTACGGTACGGCGCTCAAGAGCAGCTATCGCAAATACTGGGGCACAACCATTGGGCTGTCAGGACGCGGTGAGATGGTGCCCAACGCCGATTCGTACTGCGAACTGGATCCGGAAGTGAAGGATCAATACGGGATTCCGGTGCTTCGCTTTCACTTCAAGTGGACGGACTACGAGTATCTGCAGGTCAAGCACATGCAGGAAACCTTTCGCTCGCTGATCGCCGACATGGGCGGCGAGATCTTTTCCAGCATGCCCACGCGAGAAAACGGCTACGGCATTGCCACCGGTGGACAGATCATTCATGAACTGGGCACGGTGCGCATGGGCAGCAGTGCCACCACGTCGGCGCTGAACGCCAACTGTCAGGCGTGGGATTGCAAGAATGTGTTTGTCGCCGATGGCGGCCCCTTTGTAAGTCAGGCCGACAAAAATCCAACCTGGACAATCATGGCATTGGCGATGCGAACGAGCGCATACATCATGGAACAGCGCCGCGCGGGACAGCTCTGATGGAACGCCGCGATATGTTGAAACTCATGGCCACGTTGCCGCTGGGTACGTGGGCGCTCTCCTCCGATGATGTGGCGAGTGCGTCAGCGCGTGCAGCCGTGATCCTCACACACGATCAACCCGAACCGTTTACGCCGGCGTTCTTCAACGCGCTGGAGTGGCGGACGGTACGAGTGCTCGTGGACATCGTGATCCCGAGTGACGAGCGGTCAGGTAGCGCCACTGACGCAGGCGTGCCGGAGTTCATGGACTTCATCATGGTGGAATACTCCGGCAATCGCGCGCGTATGCGCAGCGGCCTGGGCTGGCTCAACGCTGAATCCCGTGGCCGCTACGCGAAACCGTTCCCGGATCTTGCGACGGAGCAGCAACTCACGATTGTCGAAGACATCGCCTGGCCGCGGCGCGCCAAACCGGAACACCGCGTTGGCGTACAATTCTTCAATGCCTTTCGCGACCTCACAGCGACCGGGTTTTTCAGCAGCCAGATTGGTGTGCGCGATCTGGGATACCAGGGGAACATGCCCAATCTTGAATGGAAAGGCTGCCCGCCACATGTGCTCGCGCATATCGGAGTGAAAGACTGATGAGCGTCTCATGGCGACTTACCCTGTGCGCCGGTGCACTGCTGCTCAGCGGACGCGGCCTCCTCGCACAGGCAGGCTCACACGGATCGGCTACGCACAACAGTGCGTCACCGGCGCAACCCGCTGAAGAATCGCGACTGGCCGCCACGGTGTTCGGCCCGTTCTCCCGGCGTATCAGTACCGCCAATACCGCAGCGCAGGAAGCGTTCGATCGTGGTGTGCAGCTGATGTATGTGTTCACCCCACAAGATGCGGCCAGGGAATTTCGGATTGCGCGTGCGCAAGATCCCTCGTGCGCGATGTGTGTCTGGGGTGAAGCGTGGTCGCTGGGTGCGTATCTGAATGAACCTATGCCACCCGGAAACGCACCGCTGGCATTCGCCGCTATCAGGCTCGCCGACTCTCTTGCCGCGATCCGGGCAACCGATGTTGAGCGCGCGTTAATTGGCGCGCTCGCGACCCGATATTCCATCGCGCACGATACCCTCACCCGCCGCGCCCTCGATACAGCGTACGCGAACGCAATGCAGGGCGTACGCACGGCATTCCCTGACGACCTGGATGTGGCAACGCTGTACGCGGAGTCACTGATGCTGCTTGAGCCACGGCGCGGCATGAACGACACCGCGCGTGTTTCCATGAAGCGTGTCCTGGGCGTGCTGGAGCAGGTGCTGGCGTCGGATATCCGTCATCCCGGGGCCTGTCATCTCTATGTGCATGCCACCGAAGCGACGCAAGATCCCGGTCGCGCGGAGGCGTGTGCCGAATATCTCGGTGCGTCGGTGCCGGGGGCGAGCCACATGAATCACATGCCCTCGCACACCTTTAATCGCGTCGGGCGCTGGGGCGACGCGGTGCGCGCGAATATCGCCGCCTGGCATTCCGACCAGCGGGCGGCGTGGGGAGAAGGCGTCGCGATCTATCCGTCGCACAACCTGCACATGTTGCTCTTCGCTGCATCGTACGATGGCCAGGGTGCGATTGCCGTGCAGGCCGGCCGCGATTACGGCAAGTTGGTCGGTGGCGGCAGCTTCTATCATGCGCTCACCCTGCTGCGCTTTGGACGATTCGACGATCTGCTGCAACTCCACGAGGCGCCAAATAATGCGCTCTATCGCGGCCTGTGGTTGTCCGCCCGTGGCTACGCGCAGCTACGCACCGGGTCCGTGGACAGCGCACGCGCAATTCTCATGCGCGTGGAGGAGCTTGCAGCGAGCCATGGTGAGCTGAACTTTCGTGGGCACAAGGCGCGACATTTGCTTGGTATTACCGGCGGCATCCTGCGCGGCGAGCTGGCGCGTGCGGATGCCCGTGGCGAGGATGCGATGCGGGCCTTCGAAATCGCCGTCGCGTTCGAAGACTCGCTCGGATACGACGAGCCGGAGCCGCTGCCCTTTTCGGCACGTCACTGGTTGGGAGCCGAGTTGCTGGAACAGGGGCGGGCAGACGACGCGGAGTCGGTGTATCGCCGCGAACTCGAAGATCATCCCAACAACGGCTGGTCACTGTTCGGCCTGGCGCAGGCGCTGGAAACCCAGGGGCAGAAGCACGCGGCGGCCACGGCACGCGACGCGTTTCTGGCGGCCTGGGACCGATCCGACACGTTGCTGCGCGCTTCGCGTTTTTGATTCCTCTCTGACTACACGATGAGCAACTCGCGACTTGGTATTGGCTTTATCGGTTCCGGATTCAACACACGCTTTCACATGCAGGCGTTTCGCGGGGTGCGCGACGCCGATGTGCTCGGCGTATGGAGTCCGAATGCGCGCAACGCTGCATCGGCTGCCCGCTTCGCGCGCGAGCTCGACGTCGGCGAGTGCCGTGCGTACAAGAGCATTACCGCAATGGTGGAGGATCCGGCGATTGACGCGATCTGGATCAACGGTCCCAACCACGCACGCATCGAGAATGTTGAGGAAATCGTTGCGGCCGTGAAGAGTGGGAAGGGCACATTGCGCGGGCTGGCGTGTGAAAAACCGCTCGGCCGAACCGTCGCCGAGGCATCGCGGTTGCTGGAATTGGTGGAGTCGGTTGGCATTATGCACGGCTACCTTGAGAATCAGTTGTTTGCGCCGCAGGTGGTGCGCGGGCACGATCTGCTCTGGAAGCGCGGCGCGGCGACTACGGGGCGGCCGTATCTCGCGCGCGCTGCCGAAGAACACAGCGGGCCACACGCGCCGTGGTTCTGGAATGGCACACTGCAGGGTGGTGGCGTGCTCAATGACATGATGTGTCATTCGGTGCTGGTGGTATGGCACCTGCTCACCGCGCCCGGTGCACCGCTCACGTCCATGGTGCCGCGGAAAATCACCGGGCATATCGCATCACTCAAGTGGACGCGACCAGCGTACGCTAAACTGCTCAAGAAGGCGTCCGGTGTGGACTACTCGCGCACGCCGTCGGAAGATTTCGCGAGCGTGCACGTGGAGTTCGAAGGCACCGACGGTGAGATCGCGATCGGCGAGGCCACCACGAGTTGGAGTTTTGTTGGTCCCGGATTGCGCTTGTCTGCGGAGTTGCTCGGCCCGGAGTACTCCATGCGCTGGAACTCGCTGGAGTCAGGGCTTGACCTGTTTTTCTCGCGCGAGGTGCGCGGGCGCGCCGGTGAAGACCTCGTGGAAAAGCAGAACGCAGAAATGGGTCAGATGCCGGTCGTGGCCGATGAAGCGGTGGCGTACGGATACGAAGCCGAAGACCGCCACTTCGTGCGTGCGTTTCTGGGCAAGGAACCGCCGCTGCTCACGTGGCACAACGGACTCGATGTTGTGCGCCTGCTCATGGCGGCGTATCAGAGTGCGGAGCAGGGCAAGACGCTCAGCTTTCCTCCGCGCGGGCTCGACAAGTTTGTACCGGCCGTCGCGCGAGGTGCGTGGAAGCCCTAGTCAGTCCGGATCCAGCGGTCGCGCGTTGACACCAAGCGCCGCAAGACGCGACATGTGCGCCTGCAGTCGCTGGAGAAACGCTGCATACTGCCGCGCTGCACGCGGCGTCCATACCACTTCCGCGAGCGCGGCCAGTCGCGGGTACGCCATGTACTCCACCTGACGCGGCGTCTTCATATACTCGCTCCAGTGCTGCGCCTGCGCGCCGAGGATGTGTCGTGCCTCGTCGGCATTGAGTGAAGCCGGAACCGGTTCAAAGGCGTACACGGTGTCGAGCGGCAAGTAGCCACCAAACGCGCGCGGCTCGCGCTGCAGATCACGCGACTGGTAGTAGTCGAGATACGTGTGCGACGTCGGGGCCATCACTACATCGTGTCCAAGCTTCGCGGCCGCAATGCCACCCTCCGTTCCGCGCCATGACATCACGGTAGCATTGGGTGCGAGTCCGCCCTCGAGTATCTCATCCCATCCAATCAGCCGACGTCCGCGTGCGGTGAGATAGGTGTCCATACGCCGGATAAACCAGCTTTGCAGCGCGTGCTCGTCAGCGACCCCGAGCTCACGCATACGTGCCTGCACGCGGGCACTCGCTTTCCACTGTGTCTTCACCGCCTCGTCGCCGCCCACATGAATGAATGGGCCGGGGAAGAGCGCCAACACTTCGTCCAGCACGTTCTGCATGAAGGTGATGGTGGATTCTTCCACATTCAGAATCACATCGCTCACGCCCCACACCTGCATCACCTGCACGGTGCTGTCGGGATAGACACCGAGTTCCGGGTACGCAGCAATCGCAGCCTGCGCATGACCCGGCATTTCAATCTCCGGCACCACCGTGATGTGACGAGCCGCCGCGTAGGCCACCACTTCGCGCACATCGTCCTGCGTGTAGAAGCCGCAGTGCCGCGTGCCATCAAACACCCGCTTCGCCGGATCGGTGACAAATGCGCCCAGCAACGTCTGCTCTCGGCAGCTGCCAACGGTGGTCAGTCGCGGGTACTGCAGGATCTCAATGCGCCAGCCCTGATCCTCGGTGAGATGCCAGTGAAATGTGTTCAGCTTGTGCAGTGCCATCAGATCAAGCCAGCGCTTCACAAAATCCACCGGCATGAAATGGCGCGCGACATCGAGGTGTGCACCGCGCCAGCTGAACCGTGGCTGGTCGACGACGAATACTGCAGGCACGGTCCACGCTGCGCGCGCGACCTGTGCCGAGCGAAAAATCTCCGGTGGCAACAGCTGTTTGAATGACTGCACGCCGTAGAACAGCCCCGCGCGCTGTGGCGCACGAATGGTCACGCTCGCCGGCGACACGACGAGTTCGTAGCCCTCTGCACCCAATGAGTCGAGGCTGGCTGTGCGCAGCAGTTGGATGCTGTTGGAGTCGTTGACCGAAGCTGCTGCCACCACCACGCGGAGTGCGAAGCCCGTAGCAGGCGCGAGGTCGCGCGCCAGTTGGTGACCGAGCAGCGAATCGGAAGGCAGCACAACGATGCGGGTGGCGGCGGTGAGTGTGAACTCGCCATCGCGCGGCGTGAGCAGCGCCGGTCGCGGAATGATGGAATAACGTGGAGCGGCGGCGGTCGCACTCGTCGGGACCTCGGCGTCCGGCGTCGCGCGCTGCGCCTGC
>JBGTOG010000424.1:0-11012 GCA_041742675.1 Gemmatimonadaceae bacterium
CGCTATCCGTACATGCACGCAATGGCCGCTCGCGTGGCGGACGGTTCGCATGACGGCACGCTCGACTTCAGCTTCGGCCTCGAAGTGATCCTCGACGGGTTGGAGCGACTGCGAAAGCAACGCTAGTGCAGGTGTAGATCTCGATCCAGGGACGCGACCTCGCAGGTGCGATGATGCGTTGCCATCGTGCTCATGGTGCCCTAGCATCAATCATGCGCACCACCGTGGACATCGACCCCCGCCTCCTCGAAAAGCTCCGCCTCGAGGCCGCTCGCCGAGGAACAAGCGTCAAGGCGCTGCTGAACTCCGCACTGCGGCTGGGGCTGGAGGCGCGCGTAGCCGAACCGGCAGCGACGTACGTGCTCAACACCGTGTCGCTTGGGGCCCCGAGAATGGATCTCGATCGCGCCCTGCGAGTGGCCGACGCGCTGGAAGACGAGGAGCATCTGCGCGACCTGCAGCGCCGGAAATAGCGTGCGGCTCGCCGATCTCAACCTGCTGATCTACGCAATCAATCGTGACGCCCCCCAACACGCCGCCGCCAGGCGTTGGCTGGAGGAAAGTCTCGTTGGCGACGAAACGCTGGGGCTGTCGTGGACGGTGATTGTCCGATTCCTTCGGCTCACAACCAATGCCCGCGTGTTCGATCGGCCGCTGCCGGTGGAAGATGCGACGGCGATCATCGACGACTGGCTTTCGCACCCCAACGTCGAGTTGGTTTCCCCTGGTGATCGTCATTGGTCGATCCTTCGGACGTTGCTGCTCGACTCAGGAACCGCGGGCAACCTGAGTTCAGACGCGCACCTCGCCGCCCTGGCCATCGAACACGAAGCGGAACTGCATTCCGCCGATGCGGACTTCCAGCGCTTTGTGGGACTGCGCTGGTCGAATCCGTTGGTGCGGAGTCGCCAGTAGCGCGAGCTGAGGTGGGTATAGCACACAGGCTCTCGCAGCGCGCGCCGCACAACGCGCAGCGGGGGACGCGGCCGCCATAACTGGCAGTGTGTCGCGCGGATCCGGTACATTGCGCTCATGGAAACGCAGGCGTTACCCGGTCAGGATCTGGTGGAGAAGGGTATGCGTGATCTGCAGGACGGGCTGGAGACCGTCGAGTCGCTGCTGGTCTCGCTCGCCGCGCCGGCACTCCGCTCCATCGGACTATTAGTGCCTGCCCCGCTGCCCGATCCGGAGCTTCGCCTCTACCAACTGCTGACCGTCCAGCACGGCGACGGCGCTCACTCTCGATACAATGCGCTCGTGCGGCGCATCGTGAGCTTTCGTAGGGCGGCCGCGTGCGCGAGGTAGCGGACAAGACCCGGATCGAGTCGTTCCTCACATCGCTCGCTCGGGAGGCGACAACCGATACACATGTTTATCTCGTTGGCGGAACGTCCGCCGTGCTCATCGGCTGGCGTCCGTCGACCGTTGATATTGATCTCGTCATGCGTCCGGAATCTGATGCCATGCTGCGGGCGATTCCTGCACTCAAGGAGCGACTACGGTTGAACGTGGAACTGGCGTCCCCTGATCAGTTCATCCCCGTGCCGTCCGGTTGGGAGGAACGAAGTCCTGTGATCACCCGCATTGATCGCGTCACGTTTCACCACTATGAGTTCACGGCGCAGGCGTTGGCGAAGATCGAGCGCGGTCACGCGCGTGATCGTGCAGATGTGGAGGCGATGCGCGACAGGGGGCTGATCAGCGCTGCAAGCGTGCGGGCACAATTTTCGCTGATGCAGCCGCAGTTGTACCGATTTCCTGCGATCGATCCCGCCTCTTTCAGCGCGGCTGTAGACGATGCCTTTCCGCCGCCGTGACCGAAGCCAGCAGTTTGCTACACATGCGAACCGTGAGCTCTCCGCTCGGCGAGTGGACCCACCACGAGCACCGAGTACCTCACCTCGTCGGCGTACTCGACCACATCTGGCACTTTGACGGACACATGGTGATGCCGCGCGAGCGTACGTTTCCGGGCGGCTACATCGAGATCATTCTGCAACTCGGCCCGCTCTTTCGTGATGTGCTGCCGAACGGTGCGCGTGGCGCGCTGTTCCCCGAGGCCTGCGTAAACGGACCGCAAACGCGTGCACTGGTCATTGAGGCGCCCGATGAGCGCTGCTGTGTGATGGGCATTCGTCTGACATCGCTGGGTGCGTATCGCGTGCTGGCCACGCCGCTGCATCACGCGGTCGATGCGACGATTGATCTCGCGGATATCGTGGACCGCAGCGCCGCCGAGCTCAGCGCGACATGCCGAGACGCACGCTCGGTCCCCGAGCGTTTTGCGCGCGTCGTGACCTGGATCGAACAACGCCTCGCCCGCAACGCGCCCGTGCACGACGGTATCGAGCACGCTGCGACGCAGCTCCTGCACCACCACGGACAGGTGCGCATTCGCACATTGCGCGAACACGCGAATCTGTCGCGCTCACGCTTTGTCGAACTCTTTCGTGAGCACACCGGCTTTGCGCCCAAACAGTACGCACGCGTGCTGCGGTTTCGCCGCGCGCTCTCGGCGCTGCAACACGGCGCACCGATCAGTCGGGCGGCATTCGATAGCGGCTACTACGACCAGTCGCACATGCATGTGGACTTCGCTGAGTTCGCGGGCATGACCCCCCACGCGTTCGTGACTGCGCCGCGCTACCCCAACTCGCCGAGCGTGCCGGAGCGGGCGTAGGATGCATCGGTAGTGATCGTCGTGCCGCGTTCGGTGCAGCACACACTGTGGTGCAGGCGTGACTTTTTTCCAAGACGACTGGTAGAGCAATCGATAAGCTGAACGCTATCGCAAGAATCGTCCCCGCAACAAGGATGCTCACATGTCAGACACTGTCGCCGCCCGCTACACCCACGCCATTCCCTGCATTCAGTACACCGACGCGCACGCTGGCATTCGCTGGCTCGTTGACACCTTCGGTGCCGAGGCCAGACACGTCTACGATGGTCCGGACAACACCGTCGCGCACGCCGAGTTGTGGTTTGGTGACGCGTGCGTGATGTCGGGGACGCTGAAAAAGAACGACATGCCACCGCACTCGGCTGGCCAGGGCTGCGTGTACATCGTGGTCGCGTCGGCCGAGGAAGTGAATGCCATGTACGAGCGCGTCATTGCGGCGGGCGTACGCATTTCGATAACGCTGCGTGACACGGATTATGGGTCGCGGGACTTCGCCTGTTTCGATCCGGAGGGTAACTTCTGGTCGTTCGGCACGTACGCGCCGGAGTAAGACCGCGGCGCGGAGCGTGAGAGTGGCGACGTCCGTTTCAGGAGAGGGTCAGGCTCGTGCGGCTTTGCGTTCTGCTGCTTCTGTTACTGTTTCCTGCCCACGCTGACGCGCAAGACATTGCGGCTGAGTGGTCCCTTTGGCGCCTCGGCGCGAGCGCGGCGAGCAGCGACGCGTCCAGCAGGCCTGGTGCCACGATCAGGCTTGGGCTTCCTGTGATCAGCGCGAACAGCGTGATCCAGCTCGGCGCGACGTATGCGTTTCAGGAAGACGTCGCTCCCGGTCTGCTGCATCTTGACGCGGAAGTCGCAACGCGTCTGCTCGGCGCTCCGGGATCAGATGCCAATCTGTTCGTGACCGGAGGTATCGGTGCGCTGCGCTTCGCCGCCGATCGCCAGCAGTCGATCATCTCTGCATGTGAGCGCGTTCCCACGTGTATCTACGAGGGCAGCGTTTACCGAAGCGGTTGGCGTGTCGTCGTGAGCGGCGGGCTGGGCGCTGACTTACCGGTTAGCGATGCGTTGCTGCTGCAACCGACAGTGCGCGTGCTCAGGCTTGTTGGAAATGGCGACGCGGGTCCGCTGAACGCGGGCTTCCTCGTTCGGTTTGGCATTGGACTGTCGCTGCGGCTCTGACACGCGTGACTCGCTCAACTCTGCGTGCGACACATTGTCTCGTCATTTTCGCAACGCTCGCCTGCAGCCCGTCGTAGAACTCGAAGGGACAACAGCAGGTGCCGCCACCATGTTGGCCGTGCCGATCCGTTCCAGCGAGCCACCGTGCGGCCAACGAATCCGCTGCCAGTAATGGCAATAGTCGCGCTGTCCGTGCCCCGCACGAATGAGCTCGGCGACAGCGACACTGCCACGGGTACAGTCGCCCGTGGGCGCATGGGCGATCGGCTGGCTCACCATCTTGCCACCGGACGCGTGAGGCGGAGCTTACGCGCAGTCAACACGACCGCGCGTGGATTCACACTCCGCCAGCTCCAATGCCAACACTCGTCCAGGCCCTCGCGCTGTTCGCACTGCTCGCGCACAGCGTCACGTCGGCACACGCACAAGCGCGAGACACATCCGCGCAGCGTACCACCCGTCCAAACATCGTGCTCATCCTCACCGACGACATGGGATGGGCCGATCTCGGCAGCTACGGCGCGACTGACGTACGCACACCGCATCTGGACGCGCTCGCGGCGGCCGGTGCACGGCTCACTCACTTCTACGCGAACGGTGTACTGTGCACACCCACACGCGCCGGACTGATCACAGGGCGCTATCAGCAGCGCTACGGCATCGAGGTTGCATTTCCGTCGGAAGCGCCAGCCACTGAACGTGGACTCGGACTCACCGCGTCACCGTATTCGTTGCCCGCGCTGCTGCGCACGGGCGGATACGCCACCGCGCTCGTGGGGAAATGGCACCTTGGTTACAAGGCCGAGCACAGTCCGAAGGCGCATGGCTTCGACTATTTCTTCGGCCTCAAGAGCGGCTACCACGACTTCTACACGCACCGGGGGCGCGACGGAAAACCTGACTTGTGGGAGAACGATCAGCCGGTCGAGCGCACCGGATACATGACGGATCTGATCACCGAGCAATCGGTGCAGTTCATCCAACAACACGTCGACAAACCGTTTTTCATTGACGTCGCCTACAACGCACCGCACTGGCCGTATCAGGTTCCTGATCGTCCATCCGAAGCGCGCGATAGCGCGGCGCACCTGATGCCCTCTGATTCCGCGACCAGCACACGCGCAGACTATGTCGCCATGGTGGAGCGCGTCGATCACGGCGTGGGTGAAATCCTGCGCGCCCTTGATTCACTCGGCATTGCCCACAATACGCTCGTGATCTTCACGAACGAT
The DNA here is from genome assembly GCA_041742675.1 of Gemmatimonadaceae bacterium. Lineage (GTDB taxonomy): Bacteria > Gemmatimonadota > Gemmatimonadetes > Gemmatimonadales > Gemmatimonadaceae > JAABRT01. The sequence goes on from JBGTOG010000424.1 coordinate 5,095, forward strand.
AACGGAGGCGAGTGGCTGGCGAACAACGCGCCACTCTTCAATCGCAAGTGGACGGTATGGGAAGGCGGTATCCGGGTGCCCACCATCGTGCGATGGCCGGGGCACATCCGACCCGGGCTTGTATCCGGTCAGGTCGGGATCACGATGGACCTCACCGCCTCAATGCTTGCGGCCAGCGGCACGCAAGTGCCAGCGGCCGCGCGGCTCGAGGGAATAAACCTCTTGCCCATTCTTGAGGGGAACGCTCCGGAGGTAGAGCGCACGCTGTTCTGGCGAACGACAGCGGGCGATCAGCACCAGAAGGCCGTGCGCCGCGGTGACTGGAAACTGGTCGTGGACGGAACGCACGAGTTTGTCTTCAATGTGCGCACCGACCTCGGCGAGCGACACGACATGGCCAACCGGCGACAGGATGTGGCGCGTGCTCTGCGGGCGCTGCTCAACGGGTGGGAGCGCGATGTGGACGCCGAGGCGAAAGCGGGCCGTCCTGCGCCGAGTCCCAGCTAACACGCGATTCGCGCCGAGTGCGACCGGGCGTGACGACCTCGTGGCCGTGCTGTGACGATTCGATGATCAGGCCCCCTCATCATCTTCTGATGAATGATTCACCTCCGAATCCGCCGCTCGTTGCCGACGTGGTCGAAGCCTGGGCGCCTACGGGAGGTGGCATCCGGAGCTATGTGCAGGCCAAAGCCGACCTCTGGGTAAGAACGGGCCGCGCGCGCCACCTGCTGGTGGTTCCGGGCCCACGCAACCGGGTATTTCGCAGCGGGCCGAGCACGGTGGTGGAGATCGGCGGGCCACCGATTCCCGGGTGCACGCCATATCGCTTCCTCCTGAATCAGCGACGTCTTCGCGAGACGCTGGAGACGTTTCGCCCTGATGTTGTCGAACTGGGAAGTCAGTACCTCGCCGGGGCAACGGCATTGTCCTACCGCGAGGGTTCGGGTGCGCTCGTCAGCAGCTTCTTTCACACGGACGTGCCGGGTGCCTATGTGGCCCCCGTGGGACGCCGCTATGTCGGGAGCACACTGGCGAACTTCGCCGCCGAGCGAATGCGCCAGCGATTCGTCGAGCTCGGACGGCGGGCGGATCTCACGGTGGTCTCGTCGCCGGCGCACCTGGAGGCGCTTCGCGCGCTCGGTGTTCCCCACCTGCATTCGCTCCCGCTGGGCGTAGACCTCGACGTCTTCCGCCCGGAGGCAGCCAATGGCAGCCTCGTGTCGACACCTCTCGAGTCGCAGGTCGAGTGCCAGTTCGTCTTTGTGGGACGTCTGGACCGCGAAAAACGGGTGCCGATGCTGCTGGAGGCATTTCGGAAGGCCCGGGCTATGGGCGCTCAATGCCGACTGCTCATCATCGGCGAGGGTCCGCTCAGTCCTGAGGTGCGCGCGGCCGCCGAAGCGAGCGGGGGATGGCTTGCGCATCACCCCTTCGAAACTGATCGACGGCGACTGGCTGGCCTGCTGGCGGCCAGCGACGTGTACGTCACAGTCGGCCCCTTCGAAACGTTTGGGCTTTCGGTGCTTGAAGCGCAGGCGTGCGGTCTCCCTGTACTTGGAGTGCGCGCCGGCGCGCTGCGGGACCGGGTGCCAGATGGTTCCGGCGCCGGTTGGCTCGTCCCTCCTGATGACGTTGACGCGCTGAGCGGGGAGATCCTTCGTGTCGCTCAGTTGTCACCGGCCGTACGGATGAGCGCCGGCGCGGCAGCTCGCGAGCTGGCTCTCCGAAGCGGAGGATGGGAAGACCGTTTGGCGAGTCTCGCGGAACGCTACCGTCTGCCTGCGCCGAAGTTCGGGCATGAACCATTGGATCTGACGGGCATCACTTCTCCTCTCGAGCCTGCCGCGGCGCACGTTCCGTGATCCTGAAGGGCCTCCGCAAGACGCTACCCCTACTGCTGCTGCTCGGCGCGGTGGGCGGTCTTGCCGTGGCGCTCGCCGGGGGAGACGGTTTGCGCCTGGATGCGCTCGACCGCGTTTCTCCACCTATGCTGGCGCTTGCCGTGCTCCTGGGATTTGTCCCCTGGATCATGGACACGGTGCGCCTTCAACTGTGGGCGGGGGTCATGGATCACACCCTCCCGCTCCGCTCCGCACTGCGCGTAGTCGTCGGTTCGGAGCTTGGCGCGGCTGCCACGCCAACCGCGGTCGGAGGGATTCCTGCGAAGGTGGCCCTGTTGCGGGAGGAGGGAGTCCCGGCCTCCGCCGGCGCCTCGCTGTGCGCGCTAAAGACGTTCGAGGATGGGGCCTTCTTTCTCGCCGCGATTCCGATGGCGCTGGCTTTGAGCGCCAACAGCGTGCTCCCGCAACTCCGCGCGTTGGGGGCCCGAGTTCCCGTGCCCGAGCTGCTGCTTGTCGGGATTGCGGGAACGGCGGTCGTCGGGGGCGTGGTGTGGTCAGGGCGCCGTTCGCGTCTGGCCGGCGAGATGATTGCAAACGCTGCGCTCGTGGCCCGGGCGGGGACTCGGCGGTTCGCGCTGTCGTTCCTGTGCACTGCGGTTCAGTGGGTGGCGCGGTATTCGGCCGTCACCGCGCTGGTCGCGGGATTGGGCGCGCCTGTTGAGCCGGTGCAGTTCTTTTTGTTGCAGTGGGTGGTGTTTACCGCCATGACGCTCGTGCCCACCCCGGGCGCGGCCGGTGGCGCAGAGGCGGCATTCGCGTTGGCTTACGGCGGCATTCTCCCCAGTGAACTCATGACGTGGATGGTGCTGGGGTGGCGGGCCGTGACTTTCTACATGCTGATTGGCGCCGGGGCCGCGGTGTTCGCGCTGTTGGAGCTGAGTCGGGTTCGGCGGCGAAGCAGCCTGCACTGACATTGGTTCGGCGCCGATCGTAGAGTGCAATACGGGCGTCGTCGGCAGCGCAGGCCGTGGCAAGCACAGCAGCGGGCCCGCCACCGAAGGCAAGCGCACAATAACGTTCACGGCACCCGCTCAAACCGCCACGTCCATGTCGACGCGAGCCCGCCCGAGTTCTGCGAGTACGTGCCTTCCAGAACATTCCGATTGGCCGCGGCGCGCGGGGCGAATCCCGAAATGTGCGCCGTCTGAAAAAAGATGGGCGGCCCACTGAACACGTACTCCTGCGGGTCGGGGTTTACAATGGAAATGCAAGTCTTGTTGGTCATGCGCGGTCCGGATCCGTGTACGCTCTGACCGCGATACCAGCGCGGTGACGTCCCCCCCCCAGGCACCTGGGCGCCCGATTTACTGATCAAAAGAAAGTTGGTGTTGAACGTCCCGGTCGAAAGATCCACCTGATAGACGGGTCCCGTCCAATTAGCACACGGCACGTCGCGCCAGTACCTGAGCTGACCGGAGACGATGCGAAATGCGACCCAGCCAGGGTCGGTCTGATACCCTGGATTCGGCTCCCAACGCACATTGGTGGCATCAAAAAACGTTGTTCCGCCCGAGTGCTCCGAGATGCTCTGTCCGCTCACTGTGCCAATCCATGCGCCAGGCGCTTCGATCACCTCCGCGGTGTCCTTCGCCAACGCCACCGTGTCAGACGGACCACGCAGTGTGGCCACCACAGTGTAGTCGCCCGACTCATCGTACGTGTGCGTCGCCGACGTGAGTCCTGCGACTTCGCTGCTGGTGCCATCGCCCCAATCCCAATGCACCACAAATCCTTCAGCAGGCGTCGGCTTGAGCACCGCGGTCACCTCCACCGATGCATCCTCGTTCAGTTCCACCGTGTCCTCTTCCATCACGAAGCTGCCGCGGATCACATCAAACCGCACCGGGACAACTTGTCGACCTGTCGCGTTGTCCACGATCACGCCCTCCACCGTAACGGACTCGCCCTCAGGCGCGCCACGCACGCGAGGAAGGCGTTCGATGGCGACGTCTTCCGCGCCGGAGGCACTCATGACTTCCGCGCCGCTGCCCGGATCGAAGAATCGCAGCATCAGCTGTGCAGGCTCACTGCCGGCGAGGCGAATGGTGGCTGCCGTGTCAAACACCGTGAGCGGACCGTCCACCTTTACAAACTCCGCTGCAGACGTGCGGCGCACCTCCACGTCAAGAACTCGCGAGTTGGTCGCGCTCCACAGTGCACGATTCTGCGCCTGGCGCTGCGTCGCTTCCGCCAGTATCGCTCGCTCCAATGTGGCCAGCATCATGTCCGCCGCGCTGATGTCCATCAGTGCGCGCGTCACGGCCATAATGTCTTCGCGCGGCGTGGGTGCCGCATCGCTGGCCAGCGACTTGCTTTCAATCTCGCTGAATCCATTATCGCCAAGCGTCAGCGTAAACAGTGATCCTGCCTGGTTGGCGGCTGGGCTGAGGAAACGTACGTTGCCGCTTGCATCGGTGCTCACTGCGGTGCCCCACGCGTGATGCCCGCGGTCTTCTGGGTCGGACCCTGCCGGTAGTTTAAGAAAGAGTTGCGGACGGCGAGTCAGTGCCATACCGGCTGCGATGTTAATGGCGGTGAGTGTGTCGCGAACCGCTTTGGGCAACGGAACACGCATCGCGGACATGCCAGTGGATGCGCTCATGCTGCGTCCGATTTGACGCACCATACGGAGTACGAGTTCGTTGTACTGCTGACGTGCGGACATGAGCATCAAAGTTGCAAACGCCGCTGTGTCGGCATAATACGTTCCGTCGGCATGTTGACGCACGAAGACGCGCAGATCGATGTCGCGCACGGCCGCAGCGACCTGCAGGGCAGAGATGGCGCTGCCATGGCCGCGCGGAAATTTGGCCGAGCCATCTTCGGCCACTGGCCACGCGTGTCGAGCCGGGTCGAGCGTGGCGAGGATCGAACGCAACTCCTCCGTGGAAAGCTGCACTCGATACAGCTGTGATGGTTCATCCGGTGAATGTTGCCACGAGAATCCCGATGCAGCGGTTGCGTTGCGCGGCGACGCTGTCTGCGTGTTTGGTCGAAACAGGCGGGCATCAAGATGCCGCGTCATCACGGTGACGGACGTGGAGTCGCGGTCCACGAGTGGCAAGAGATCGAAGTCGCCCGTCACCGGATCGACGAGCGCAATCACCACGACACTGTTGCTTTGCGTCGGTGCGGGTATTGGAACGCGCAGTGTGAGCAGTTGACCACCGCGCGTTTGGCCGGAAACGCCTTGAATCGCCAGCCCCGGCCCGAGCACCGTCGCACCGCTGCGGAACGCGGGCGGTGGTGAGCTGTCTGTGGAGACGCGCCATGTGGTGGTGCCATCGAACGAACCGGATGGGATGTGCAGCGCGAGCCCTTCGAAGGGATGTCCGGGTACATCAAGCGTGATTGTGCCGCCCGTTGCGGGAATGGTTCGTTCAACCGACTGCGGGACGGGAGGCACCGTGACCGTCGCGCTGCCTTCAATGGATCCCACCGCGGCAAGGATCTGTGTTGTGCCGGGCGCGATCGCGGTCACCGTTGCGGTTGCCCCTGTCCCACTGACGCTGGCGATGGCGGGATTCGCACTGCGCCAGACTACCGTGCCCGTTGCGCCGGCTGGGGCAAGGGACGCGGTGAGCGTGCCTGTGCGTCCAATGGCCTCGAACGTCAGGGAGTTTGGTGCGAGCGTGACCGCGGTAGGTGCCGGGGGCGGGGGTGTTGGCGGCGCAACGGGGGGTGCGTCGCCGCCGCCGCACGCAAGGATGAGGCTGGCGCAACATGTGCCGAGCAGGAGGCGGAGGCGTGAAGAGGGCGTCATGCCTACGACGCGAAATCTCGCCCCCAAAAGGATCACGACGCGAGCGCGACGGTCCTTCGGAACATTGCTGGCGATCGTGTCCTTCGCATCACTGTCAGCAACACCTCGCAACCATAGCCCACGTCATCCATCATGAGCCATGATCGTCACCAGCTCGCGCGGTCACTGTGGACGTACACCGGCGACCAACGCCCTCCGTTCGCAGAAGAACCCGCTGTAGGTCAGGAATCGGTGTGGGACTATCCGCGTCC
>JBGTOG010000441.1:0-14257 GCA_041742675.1 Gemmatimonadaceae bacterium
GACTCATCCGATCGCCCAGATCCAACCCCATGGTCATCGCTGGCACGGTGGTGCTAAACTCCACTGCATGAGACATGGCCGACCCCCGGTCATTGGGCCTCGCGGCCCGCGTAAGTGGTCACTCCTGGCGAGCACGGAAAAGTGTGCTACGCCGCGACCAGCCGGGGGAAGGCCTTTCTCATATCAACTCTGCGTGCTCTGTGGTAATGCTGTTGCAGTTGGAGCTTCACCATACCCGCGTCACACAAGACGCACACACTCTCCGCCGCAGCACGGAGATCTTCGGGGACACTCTCGGAGCGCGCTCTCTCTGCTCTGTTGCCGTTGTTCCTCACGCATCGCGCGAAAAACTGTGGCACGCCTTGCGCGCAGGTCGTCGGACATCGGTTCCTCGTGCATCATCTGCCCCCGTTTTGCTACCGCAATCGCGTCACGCGAGAGAGATCCTGTTTGGCGCCGGCCACGAACAACGTATCAGAGTCCTTGAGCGGCGCCTCCGGATCGGGCGCGCCGGCAATGGTGCCCGCGAGCATGTCGCGGACGGCCACCACGGTGATGTTGTGGCGGACGCGTAGCTCAAGCTCTTTCAACGAGCGACCGAGCCAGCTGTCAGGCACCGCCATTTCCTGCAGCGCGAAATCGTCGCTGAGCGGGAAGTAGCTGAGGATGTCGGTACTCACAACGGCTTCCGCGAGCCGTCGACCCGAATCCCGCTCTGGGAACACTGTGCCGGTCACACCCAGTTTCTCAACCACGCGCATGTGCGGCTCGGAAATCACTTTCACGTGGATCTCTCGGACACCAACATCCTTGAGTGCGAGCACGGCGAGGATGGACGCGGTGATGTCATCACCTGTTCCCACAATGCCAACGTCCGCGGATTGGCAGCCGGTCTCACGCAGCACCTCCGGATTGGTGCCATCGCCAACAATCGCTCGTGCGGCGCGATGGGCAATGCGGTCCACCAGCTCCTGACGACGGTCAACAGCGATCACGTCGACACCCTTGCCGGCGAGACTCTCTGCCACCGCCATCCCGAAGTTGCCCAGGCCGATGACTACGATGCGTTGCACGTGCTGGTCCGGTAATGGGGATCAACCAATGGAAATGTCCTCCCTGGCATATGAATATTGCGGACGGGACTCACGGGCGCGCAGCGCCAGTGCCGCTGCAAACGACAGCGGACCGATACGACCGATGAACATGAGCATGGCCGTCAGCACTCGAGACGCATCAGTGAGCTCGCCGGTCGCGCCGAGCGAAAGTCCTACAGTATTGAACGCGCTGACCGCTTCAAAAAAGATGCGAAGGAACGACGTGCCTGGCGCCGCGGGGTGCTCAAAGGACGTGAGCAGAAAGATGGCCAGTGCGACACACGAAAACGCGAACACGCCGACGCCAACGGCTCGCTGAACCGATTCCTCAGGAACCGTCCGGGACCACAGCGACACAGATGTGGCGCCGCGAAGCCGTGACCACGCCAGCAAGGCAATCACGGCAATCGTGGTAATCTTGAGGCCGCCCGCCGTGGAACCGGGGGCGCCGCCAACGGTCATGAGCAGGATCGTCAGGAAGTTGGTGTCATCGCCCGCTTGTGCGTAGTTGATCGTATTGAAGCCAGCGGTGCGGGCGGTGACGCTCAGAAACAAGCCGTTCATGACGCGCGCGGCCGGCGTGAGTTCGCGAAACACACCCTGCCATTCAAATCCGGTGAAGAGCAGCCAACCACTGACCAGTGCCACGCCCGTGGCCGCAAAGACAACGCGCGTGTGCAGAGAAAGACGAAGCTTCTGCGCTGCACGTCGGGCACGCACGTGCATCGCGAGCTCCTCCAGCGACAGGAACCCCAGTCCTCCAACCACGATCAGCACCATGATCGGCAGCAGCACCCCCGCGCTGGACGCCCACGGAATGAGCGAGTCGGTGAACGTGCTGAAGCCCGCGTTACAAAACGCGCTGATGGAATGGAACACCGCGTGCCATATCGCTTCACCTGACGAAACGTGTCCGCGAAATGCGAAAAACAATACGATTGCACCAATCGCTTCGACGATGAGTGAAAACACCACCACATCGCGCGCCAGTTGAAACGTGTTGACGCCACGCAGCGTGGACGCGAGACCACTGGTGACCGACTCCGCACGCACGGACAGCCGTCCACCCAGCCCCAGAATGACGAGACTCGTGATGGTCAGCATGCCAAGCCCGCCAATCTGAATCAACAGCAGCAGAAACGCCTGCCCACTGCGCGTGAAGTGCGTGGCCGTGTCCACCACAATCAAGCCAGTCACACAAATCGCGCTCGTCGCAGTGAAGAGCGCGTCAATCCATCCGAGCGGCACGCCGCTGGTGTAAAAGGCCGGCACGAAGTGCAGCCCCAGCGTTCCGCTGAGTATCGCCAGCAGAAACGTTCCCGCGGTAAGGCGAGATGGCGACGCGCGTCGCCAGAAGGCCCATCGCCTCATGCGGCGCTCACCGAGGGTACTTGTCCTCGTAACGCTGAATGCAGGACTGAATCACCGCCATCGCGGCCACGCTCTTCTCCCAGCCGGCGATCTCAACACGTTTCCCCTCAAGGTCCTTGTAGACGCGAAAGAAGTGTTCGACTTCCTTGAGGTAGTGCTGCGGCAGATCGGCGATGTCGAAGTACTCCTGATGGTACGGGTCCTCGCTGGGAACGGCCAGCACCTTCTCGTCTGGCTCACCGCGGTCCGTCATCATGAGCACACCCACTGGACGCACCGTGATCAAACATCCCGGAAAAGTGGGTTCGTTGATCAGCACAAGGACGTCAAGCGGATCACCGTCCTCGGCGAGCGTGCCGGGAATGAATCCGTAGTCGCCGGGATATTGCACGGCGGAGTACAGTACACGATCGAGCTTGAGCAGGCCCGTGACTTTGTCGAGCTCGTATTTGTTGCGGCTGCCTGAGGGAATCTCGATGACGGCCGTGACTTGCTCCGGTGGTTGCGGTCCGGGCGGAATGTCGTGCCAAAGGTTCGACATGCAGTAGCTAATCGGTGAAGGGAGGCGACGCGTCAGCGCCGTTGCAATACCGCCGCTGCTTCCAGGGCGAAGTAGGTGATCACCATATCAGCGCCGGCGCGGGTAATTGACAGCAGCGATTCCATCATCGCGCGCTCACCGTCAATCCAGCCTCGTTCGGCCGCCGCCCGAATCATCGCAAACTCGCCGCTCACCTGATAGGCGCACAGAGGCACACCTGTGTCACGCTTGACGGCTTGAATCACATCAAGATACGCACCGGCAGGCTTGACCATGAGAATATCGGCGCCTTCCGCGAGATCAAGCCGCGCTTCTTTCAGCCCTTCGAGCACATTGGCCGCGTCCATCTGATAGCTGCGGCGGTCACCAAACGTGGGCGTGCTCTCCGCCGCTTCACGGAACGGCCCGTAAAACGCCGACGCGTACTTCACCGCGTAGCTCATGATCGGCGTGTTCGTAAAGCCGCTCGCATCAAGCGAGTCGCGCATGTGCGCAATGCGACCGTCCATCATGTCGCTCGGAGCCACAATGTCCGCGCCGGCTTCCGCGTGCGATACGGCTTCACGCGACAGCAACTCGAGGGTGGCGTCGTTGTCTACATCGCCGCTCGGTGTAAGAACGCCGCAATGTCCGTGATCTGTGTATTCGCACATGCACACGTCGGTGATCACGAGCAGATGCGGGAAGTCGCGCTTGATCGCACGCACTGCGTCCTGCACCGGACCATGTTCGTGCCAGCCGCTGGAACCGGTGGCATCTTTCATATCGGGAATGCCGAACAGCAGCACGCCACCGATGCCTGCCTTCGCGGCGGCTTCCGCGTCGCGCAGCATCTCGTCAATCGATGTCTGGGAGACACCCGGCATGGAGCCGATCGGCGAACGCACGCCGTTTCCGTTGCGCACGAACAGCGGCAGAATGAACTGTGATGCCTGCAGATGCGTCTCGCGCACGAGGCGGCGAATGCCCTCGGAACCGCGCAGCCGACGCGGACGCACGCGTGGGAACGCACCCATGGGCGCTGACTCGTTCACACTCTGCGTCACGCGCAGGAACGGATCAGATGGACTACCGCTGGCCGAACTCATGCGCGTCCCCCACCCGTTGCCCGCAGCTGATCCAGAATCTCGCCGGCACCGTCAGCCAGTAACTCTTCAGCAAGCGCTCGCCCCGTGGCCGCTGGTGATTGTGCATCAACAGCGCGTGAACCACGCAGCACCGTGCGCCCACTCAGATCCGCGATGCACGCATGCAGCATGAGCGTGTCGCCGTCCTGCACAACCGCCGCGCCAATCGGCACCTGACAACCGCCCTCCAGTGTCGCCAGCAGCGCACGTTCGGCGGTGATGGCGCGTCGTGTCGGTGCATGATCCAGCTGTTCGAGCAGCTCACGCATGGGTACGTCGTCTTCTCGCGCCTGAATCGCAATCGCACCCTGCCCGGGCGCGCTCAGCCACTCCGGCGGATCGAGCAGACTCACGATACGCTCGCCGAGTCCAAGTCGATTGAGCCCCGCCGCCGCGAGCAATGCAGCGTCCACCTGCCCTTCATCAATCTTGCGAAGCCGCGTCCCTACATTGCCGCGCAGCTCCTGCACATCGAGGTCGGGACGCAGCGCCAGCAACTGTGCGCGCCTCCGCAAACTGGATGTCCCGATGCGGGCGCCCTGCGGCAGCTCGGCGAGCGAACGCACCGTGCTGCCAGCGGTCACAACGAGCGCATCACGCGGGTCCTCACGCTCCAACAACGCCACGACGGTCAGACCATCGGGATCGGCCGTAGGCAAATCCTTGAGAGAATGCACAGCACAGTCGGTGCGATTCGCCCGCAGATCCGCCTCGAGCTCAGCCGTGAACAGCCCTTTCTCACCAATCGCCGAGAGCGGCCGGTCGAGAATTCGATCACCGATGGTGGTGTATTCGGTGAGCGTGGACTCCACGCCGTGTTGGGACAGCAACGCGGCGACCTGATGCGCCTGCGCCATGGCCAGGGCCGACGAGCGGGTGCCGATGCGGACTACGTGCGTCATACGGTCGGGATAAGTGTCAGGAGTGATTGACAGGCAAGTTATTCGTCTTGCGGCGTGGCGTCGATGTTGAGACCTCGCTGTACAATGTAGCTTCCAGAAGCTACCTTTCGTCCATGCGCACCGTCGGCCTCAAAGTCTTGAAAAACAAGCTCAGCGAGTACGTGCGCATCGCCGCGAGCGGCGAGACGATTCTGGTCACGGACAGAGACCGTGTGGTCGCCGAGTTGCGGCCTCCGCAAGGGCGCGGGCCGCTGACTTCTGATGCGCTGCTGGCTGAGGCGATGCGGAAAGGACTGCTCTCCGCGCCGATGGTCGTGCGTGAAGGCCCGCCACCCAGGGCGCCTGTCTCCTCGTTTGATCAGGTCATGCGCGACTTGAGCGATGATCGCGACGACCGGTGATTTATCTCGACACGTCCGTCGTACTCGCGCACCTGCTTGCCGAGGACCGGGTCCCGCCAGACTCGCTATGGAATCAAACGCTGGTCAGCAGCCGACTCCTCGAGTACGAGCTGTGGAGTCGTCTGCATTCGAGCGATTTGGCCGCGACGCACGGCGAGCACGCTCGTGCCGTACTGCAACGATTGGCGTTTCTGGAGCTGGCGCCGGCAGTGCTCGCACGGGCACTCGAACCGTTTCCCGTCGCCGTTCGCACCCTTGATGCGCTGCATCTCGCGTCGATCGAGTTTCTGCGCGCGCAGCGGCAGGAGGTGCTGCTGGCCAGCTACGACAACCGCATGCTTGAGGCCGGGCGCCAGCTCGACATTCCGATTGCCGATATTTGAGGAGAGATGTTGGTTGACCACCCAGAGGTTCACACGCCTGTCGACAATCGCGGGCTACGAGCGCGACTTTTGCGCTTGCCACTCCACGATCACCCGCACCAATCCCTCCGCGGTATACGGACTCGCCTCTACCGCTACGCGAAATCCTGCCTGCCGCGCGGCCTTTGACGTGATCGGTCCAATGCTGGCAATCGCAACATTACCGGCCTGCTCGGGCGGCAGCGCCTCGGCCAGCGCATCCACAGCACTCGGTGCGGCGACGGTGATCAGATCGAGCGCACCCGCGGCCAGCATGCGACCCAGCAGCCGCTGTCCATCGGTATCGGGAACGCTCTCGTAACACGGCACCACGTGCACCGTTGCGCCGAGCGCTCGCAAGCCGTCGGGCAACACATCGCGCGCGCCCGCAGCGCACGGATAGAGCGCGGTCGTTCCCACCACATCACTGCGTCTCGCGAAGGCATCGAGCAGCCCCTCGGCGGTGAACTGCGCGGGCACCATATCCGCGCGCCACCCCTGCGCTTCAGCCGCCTGTGCGGTCACGTCGCCGACCACCGCGACGTAGCGATCCGTGATCGCATCGTGGGTCCTGGTTTCGCGTGCCGCGTCGGCGAGGCACTCTACGGCGTTCACACTGGTGAGCAGAATCCACCGCACGTCATCCAGTGCGCGCAGTGCATCGTGCAGCGGCGCAGAATCAAGCCGCGCGATTCGCGTGAGCGGAATCTCATGCACCTGCACGCCCGCCGCGTGCAATCGCGACGACAGCGACTCGGCCTTGCCCGCGGCACGGGTAACCGCGACGCGCAGTGTGCTCACGGCGATCTGCGCACCGTCGCTACCCGGCGCATCAGCAGCGCGATGTACGCCAGAAAGATTACCGTCGCTACGATGTAACCCGTCTCCATCGCTGACACCGTATCAGGCGGACCGGTGCGCTCCGGTAACGCGCTTGTTGCGGCACTCGGCTGCGCCAGCGACGCGTCACCAGACATCGAGTCCATCGCCGTGTTCGCAGCGTCCTGCCGCAGTACCGCTCCGGCTACAAGCATGCGCATCACGCCTGCTCCCGATCTGCGCGCGCATCACGTGCGGTCGCCCACTGATATCGAAGCCGCATCAGCGCAAAAAACAGCAACGAGAACGCCACCATCGCCAGCCCGAACGTACTCAGCATTTCCGGCGGCATGGACGGCGCTTCCGGCTTGAGCACGATGGGCTCGGGATGCAGTCCGCGAAACAGATACACGGTCATGTGAATGAACGGCACCAACAGCAACGCCAGCACGCCAAGCACCGCAGAGAGTCGCGCGCGCGCTTCACGATTTTCGATTGCATCGCGGAGCACCATGTACGACAGCAACAGAAACCAGAGAAACAGCGCTGATGTGAGACGCGGCTCCCACGCCCAGTACGTACCCCACGATGCTTTGCCCCAGATGGAACCCGTCACCAATACTACGGTAAGGAACACGAAACCAACCTCCGCGGCTGACTCCGCAACGCGATCAAGTCGGTCATCCTTGATCCATAAGTACAAACCGCCCGCAATGGCCAACACGGTGCACGCGACATACATGCCGAGGATCGCCGATGGCACGTGCACGTAGAAGAGCCGCTGCACGGCACCAAGCATGGCGTCAGCGGGCGTGTAGAGCATGGCGCGGACGAACACACCACCCACGGCGATCAGCGCCACCAGCACCAGCCAATCCACCGGCGGAAGGCGTCGTGCTGTCGCCGGTCGCGCCTCAAGTGTAGACGCGGTTGTCATCATCGAAGTGCCACCTATTCCTCGAGCGTAAACGGGAAGGCGAGCGTACACGCCGCCACAAAAACTATGTCGAACGCACCGAGGATCTTCAACTCGGGCAATACTTCATGAATCGGTCGGCCAGCCAGCAGCGAAGACGTCGCCTGCGCTGCCGGAATCAACACAGGCACAAAAAACGGCAGCGCCAGCATTGGCAGCAGCAACTCCGCCATTCTTGTATTCGACGCGACGGCGGCGAACAGGGTTCCCACGGCGACAAAACCCACCGCTGCGAGTACGGCCACCGCCAGTACGCCCCACCACTCGGGGCCCAGTGGCAGCCCAAAGAACAGCGCCAGCGTTGGCAACGCCAGCAACTGGACCGCCACGACAAACACCAGATTGCCGAGTGCCTTGCCCGCGAACACGGCTTCGCGAGAGACCGGCGACGCAAGCAGTGCATCCATCGCCCGGTCCACCTGCTCCAGATTGAACGAACGATTGAGGCCGAGCAACCCGGCAAAGGTAAAGATTACCCACAGCACGCCCGGTGCGAGGTCTACAGACTTAACCGCCGTCGGGTCCCAGGAAAAACGAAAAATCGCCAGTGAAAGCAGTGCAAACACGGTCGCTGACAGGAAACCGCTGCGCGTACGAAACTCGATCAGCAGATCCTTGCGCGCAATGCGGATTGCATCGGCAATCAGCGACGGCTCACGAAACGCCGAACTCATTCGCCGCCCGCCACAAGTTCCCGGTAGCGCGATGCATATTCCGTCACGTTGTAGTCAGCAGCAGGACGTGACTGCTGATGCACGAACTGCCCGTTGCACATGATCGCAGATTCCGTCGCCAGCGCGAGCCCCTCGCTCAAGTTGTGCGTAATCAGCACCACGGTCGCGCCACTTGCCTTGAGGGAGCGCAATGCCTCGGTGAGCGCACGCGCACCGGACTCGTCGAGACCAGTGTACGGCTCATCGAGCAGCACCAGGCGCGGTCCGTGCACCAGTGCGCGCGCAACGGAAACGCGCTGTTGCAATCCGCGGCTGAGCGCCCGCACCACGGTGTCGGCGCGATCGCGAATGAGCAGCTGTTCGAGAATCGCGTCGGTCGCCGCCGCTGCGCTGCGCATGCCCTGACACTCCGCAGCAAAGCGCACGTTTTCACGCACGGTGAGGGCATCGTACAGCATGGATTTGTGCGAGATCACGCCGAGCAACCGACGCGTCGCCGCTTCGCCAGGCAGTTGGCGCCCCTGCAGTGTCACTCGGCCTCTGGTCGGTTTCAACAGACCACCGAGCATGCGCAACAGCGTGGTCTTGCCCGCACCGTTGGGGCCAAAGAGGGCCAGGCAATCACCGGCGTTCAGCCGCAGCGAGACGTCATGCACCACCGCGCGCGCCCCGTACTTGCGTGTGACACTCTCCGCCACCAGCACGCCATCCTCCGGCGTGACGGAATCAGCCACTGATCACCCGGACCGCCCGTGCGGACCATGCGCGCATGCATTTCATGGCTGAAGGTTAGCGACCCGGACGGTTGCCCGCGACGCGTCCCGCACACAGGTTCGATAGGTTGCCTCTTCCCACCTACCCAACGGATCATGAGCAGCGATATCGACGTCCTTCTGCAGGAACATCGCACCTTCCCGCCTTCTGATGCGTTCCGGGCCGCCGCCCACGTGCGCGATGGGTCCCTGCACGAAAGCGCCACCGCCGACTACGAGGCCTTCTGGGCCAGCGAGGCCGCCACGCTGCAGTGGGAAAAACCATGGGACACGGTGCTCGAATGGACGCCTCCTCATGCCAAGTGGTTTACCGGCGGAAAACTGAACGCCTGCGTGAACTGCGTGGACCGCCACATTCACGGGCCGCGACGCAACAAGGCCGCGCTGATCTGGGAAGGCGAACCCGGTGATCGGCGCACCTACACCTACTGGGATTTGTACCGTGAAGTGAATCTGGCCGCGAACATGCTGCGGCATTTGGGCGTGAAAAAGGGCGACCGCGTCGCGATCTACCTGCCCATGATTCCGGAAGCGGTGATCTCCATGCTCGCGTGCGCGCGAATTGGCGCCGTGCACTCCGTGGTGTTCGGGGGCTTTGCACCCGAGGCGCTACGCGATCGCATCAATGACGCCGGCGCCAAGGTCCTCATTACAGCCGACGGCGGCTACCGACGCGGACAGATGGTGCCGCTCAAGCGAAACGCCGACAAAGCCGTGGCCGAGTGTCCAACCATCGAGCATCTGCTCGTGGTAATGCGTCGGCGCAGCGGCGTAGGCGACGAGACCTTTGCAGAAATGCAGGACGGCCGCGATCACTGGTGGCACCGTCTCAAGCGCCAGGTGCCAAAGCGCTGCGAACCGGAAGTGATGGACGCGGAAGACTTGCTGTTCATTCTCTACACCAGCGGCACGACGGGCAAACCCAAAGGCATCGTGCACACGACTGGCGGTTATCTCACCGGCGTCGCCAGCACGACAAAACACGTCTTTGATCTCAAGGAAGAAGATGTATTCTGGTGCACTGCCGATATCGGCTGGGTGACGGGTCACTCATATCTCACCTACGGCCCGCTCGCCAATGGCGCCACGTGCGTTGTGTACGAAGGCGCACCCGACTGGCCGGAGAAAGATCGTTTCTGGCAACTGTGTGAACGCTACGGCGTCACCATTTTTTACACCGCACCCACCGCCATTCGCGCGTTCATGAAATGGGGAGCGCCGCTCGTGAAGCCGTACGATCTGTCACAGCTCCGACTGCTCGGCTCCGTGGGTGAGCCGATCAATCCCGAAGCGTGGATGTGGTATCACGAACACATCGGCAACGCGCGCTGCCCGATTGTTGATACATGGTGGCAAACAGAAACCGGCGCGATCATGATTTCACCGCTGCCAGGCGTGACTTCAACAAAACCGGGATCGGCCACGACACCGTATCCGGGCATTTTCGCCGAACTCGTGGACGTTGACGGACAACGCATGGAAAAAGGCGGCGGACTGATGGCCATTACGAAGCCATGGCCGAGCATGCTGCGCACCATCTGGGGAGACGATCAGCGATACATCGATACGTACTTCTCCAAGTGGCCCGGCCGTCCTGATCTCTATTTCCCGGGCGACGGCATCAAGCGCGATGACGACGGTTACTACTGGATTCTTGGGCGTGTAGACGACGTGCTCAATGTCTCAGGGCATCGCATCGGTACGATGGAAGTGGAGAGCGCGCTGGTTGATCATCCTGCCGTCGCCGAGGCAGCCGTGGTTGGCAAGGCACACGATATGAAGGGTCAGGCGATTGCCGCCTTCGTTTCGCTGCGCACGGGTTTCACGGCGAGTCCGTCGTTGCGAGACGAATTGCGTGATCACGTCGCGCAAAAAATCGGTGCACTCGCGCGGCCCGACGATATTCTCTTCAGCGCGGATCTCCCAAAAACGCGCTCGGGAAAGATCATGCGTCGGTTGCTGCGGGACATCGCGGAAGGACGCGCACTCGGAGACACAACCACGTTGGCTGACCCCAGCGTGGTTGCCGGACTCAAGGCGCAGTACGAAGCACAGGAAAGCTGACGGCGGCGAGCGCGCGCAATTGCGGGAACGGTCGCTCCCCGAGCGTTCCTGTGACGGCCGTCACTATCACGGAATATTGGTTCGAAACCTCATGGATCCGGCGACCGTCTAGATTGGTATCATGAGCGTGCTCAGAAACCTGCTTCCCGAAACGATCTTTGGCCGGAAACTGCCGGCCGATGTGGAACAGCGTCTGCTGCTCGCGCAAGCGCGTGCAGATGAGGCGATTGTGCGCACGCATGTCGAAAACGCACTGCTCTTTGTTGACGCGCTGGCACCCGACGTCCCGTTCGAGCGTGCCCTGGATGTTTACGTGCGCGAGATGTCCGTCGCCGAGCCGTTGGCCAGCGTTGTGATCACGCGTGCTCTTGTGGCGCTCGGCGAAGGACTCGTGCCGAACCGGGCAACCGCTGCGGTCGCGGTGCCCGGCGCGACAATTGATGCCGACAGTACGTCCGACGACCTACCCCTGCGTCCACGTCTGCGTCTGGACGACGCCACCGCAGCGCGGCGTCGTTTGGCCTGACACCACACTGTACCGGCCGTGCAACGTCGTGCTATCGCACACGGACACGGCCGCCGACCAGTTTACCTTGGAATGGGCACGACGCCTGACGATTCCTGCGTCGACGCCTGTCGCGCGGCGGTCATGGAATCCACAATCTGCTTCATGTTGTCAGCCGTCAGTCCGCCCGGGTAGAGCTTGTTGCCGATTTGCACGGTGGGCGTCGAGCCCACGCCGATTTTGATTCCGGCATTTCGATTGGCTTCGATCTGGGCAACGAGTTTTTGCGAATCGTAGCACCCGTTCCACGCGGTCATATCAAGACCCAGTCCCTCCGCATAGCCAGTCAACACCTTGCGGGGATTTCGTGTGGCGAGCGTGTTCCACTCGTTCTGGCCCATGAAGATGCGGTCGTGAATCTCCCAGAACTTGCCCTGTTCGTTGGCGCAGGCTGCGGCCAGGTGCGCGGCCATGGCGTTTGGATGCATGGCCAGCGGGAAATCATAGAAGCGGAAGTTGGCCAGCCCGGCGTCGACGATGCGCGATTTGATGTCAGGCGCGTGCAGCACAGCGAACTGCGCACATCTAGGACACTCGAAGTCGGCGTACTCAGTGATGGTGATCGGCGCGTCCGGGTTGCCATACAGGTACCCCTGGGCTTCGACGGGCGCGGCATTTGGATCGACGGTGATCTCAATTGGAGCCGGGGGACGCGTTACATAGTACAGCACGCCAGCGCCAGCAACCAACACGAGAGCGATGACAGCAAAAAACGATGTTTTGGACTTCTGGGGCTTGACGGATTTCTTGCTCAACGGAACGACCTCGGAATCGCGATGATCAGAAAAGGGAGTGTCGGGGTGATCCGGACTGTCAGCCCCACCTGGCAAGTTATTGTGGGGGAGGCGCCGGTCGCTATCCTGCGCGCAGCATTTTGGTACTCGCACGACACAGCCTATGTACATTGAACACCTTCGCATCGACACGGGACTGGGCGCGCTGCACGTGGAGCGCGTGGGGCGTGGCCGGTCGGCGGTGCTGCTCCTGCATGGCTTTGGAACCAATGCCTCATTGTGGCGCCGCGTAGGCGCGCGATTGGCCGAACGGGGGCACCTGGTGATCGCGCCAGACCTGCTTGGGCACGGTGAATCCGATCGGCCGGTCGATGCGACCTATCATCTGGCGTCGCACGCCGAGGTGCTGAATGCACTGCTGGCAGCGCTTCGCGTCCCTCGGGCCGTCGTCGTTGGACAGGACGTTGGCGCGCTGGTTGGGCTGGCGCTGGCGGCGCGCTTTCCGGATCGCGTCTCCCAGCTGTCGCTGGTGAACCCTCCGGACGTGAGCGAACTGCCATCGGCACCGGTCCGCGAGATGCTGCGGGCCGCTTCCCGGCTGCCGCTGAACGGCGCCGGGAGCAGGTTGGGGGCGGCGGCCTTGTTGTCGGTGCTGCTCGCCGATGCGGTGGTGGATCCGGCGCAACTGCCGGCGGCATCCACGGCTCGCTATTTGTCATCCTGGGTTGGCCCGGGCGGCGTAGAGCAACTGCGACGGCTGGCGCACACCCTGGAGGCAGACAGTGTGCCGCTGGACGCGCTGCGCGAGATTCCAGTCGATGCACTGATCGTGCGCGGTGGGCGCGACCGCAGTGTGCCCGCGACCGTATCCCAGTCCCTGGCCACCGCGCTTCCGCACGCGCGACTCGTCACGCTCCCGGAGCGCGGTCGGTTGCTGGCCGAAGACGCGCCGGACACGTTGGTGCAGACGCTCTGCGAGTGGATGCGACCGGCAACGAATGAGCCGGTATTGACGTAAGTCGAACAGGAGCGAGGGTACAATCTCGCTTCGGAATTGAGTAGGTTTGTCAGGCTGCGCGGTGTCGCGCATTACTCGTCGTTCATTTGCGAGCGTCGCTCGAAGGAGCGCGAGTGAGCTGGGTTCGTGGAAGCGCCGTTCGCCCGAGGGCGTGGCCAGAAGCAACCCACCGTGCAGCGCCGATCGTTGTGGTCGGTTGGCTCGTTACGCATCTCCCAGAGGAAATGACCAAGCTCAAACAACGTCCGCGTCGTGACGTCGCCGCTCCCACACCGTATGAGGAAGCCCGCGACGAGATGTTTCAACACATCATGCAGTGTGGTGTCATCGGATCCCATCCCGATGATCAAAAAGATTGGTTCGACGCCACGATGCAGTACATGACGGCGCGGTACCCTGAACTCACAGACACGCAAACCAACGAGCTCCGTACGCTCGGCGAACGGTTTGCCCAGCCCCCCAAGGCCAAGACGCCGGAAACGGCGAACGTCTGAGTTCGATTGGTGGGCCGAAAGGCACTCGATGTCCCGGGAAGGCCCCCGCCGCAGTGGTGGGGGCCTTTTTGCGTTTGGCACGCAACCCACGCGTCACCGCAAGAGGTGCAGTCGGCAGCGGCGGGGCAGCACTGCGCAGCTATCTGGGCATCACCTGTCGAACCGTCTCGAGCACCTCTCGCGGCCGACCGTTGGCGGCCAGCACGCCCAGCATCACGCGGTCATCGACCGGCTCACCCAGAATGGCGCCGCGCACCCACGATCGCCGCGAAGACCACGCCAGCACATGCCGGACCGCGCCGG
>JBGTOG010000442.1:0-4221 GCA_041742675.1 Gemmatimonadaceae bacterium
GGTGTCACGGTAAAAGAGCTCGCGACCCGAATGCGCCCACATGGGCTCAGAGCCACCCGCACGCGATACGACGTAGCGAGCGCTCGCGGCATCCGGAAACGGGCGCACGTAGATCTCGGTGCGTCCACTCTCGTCCGAGCCATAGGCAATCCACTTCCCATCGGGGGAGAGCGCCGGCGAGAACTCTTCAGACGGACCTGCGGCGATGATGCGCACACTCGTGTCACCGCGCGTCCGCTTGGCGAAAATGTTGCGGCCGCTGCCGGAGCCGGTGCGAAACACAAGCCACTCGCCGTCCTTCGAGTACAGCGCCTCGTCGACGGTTCCGTACTCCGGGAGCACTCGACGGGGCGGAGCCGAGCCGTCGGCCGCGACCGAGTAGGTCGTCATCGTGCCCTCGGCGTCAGACGTGAACAGTAGCGTGCGGCCATCCGGTGACCAGGCGGGGCGATAGCTATAGGTGCCGCCCGCCGCGAGGCGAGAGAGGGCACCGCTCGCCAGCGATTTGATCCAGAGCTCCTGCCGTCCTCCGCGGATCAGCGACACCGCCACGTTTGAGCCATCCGGGGACAATGCGAGCGAGCCCACGTCTGCCGTCCACTCCGGATCCAGCCTCTCCACCTGACTGCCGTCGCGCGACACGCGCACCAAAGCGCCCCCAACGGGCGCCGTATGGTAGACAAGTGTGCCTTCATCCGACAAGGCAAGCGGGGGAAGCCCTTGAAACTGATTGTGCACGCCCTCGGCCATCGTGGCAAAGCCGCCGATCAGCGTGCCGCGAGCCGGGTCAAACCGGGCCGCCTTCAGTCGACCCACGCCGTCGTGTACCACGATGTGGCCCGAAGGCGCGTAGACAGCTACGAAGCCCGGGGTGATCACCTCAACCGCACCGCTTTCAATATCCACCACGCCGATGTTCACATCGCCGGCGACAGGATAGACCGTGACCAACAGCTTTTTCCCGCCAGGCAGTGCGTGGGGAAAGCTGAACTGAAGCTCATTCCGCGCGGCGTCGGCGCGCGCGATGCGCTCCCGCGCGGATCCATCCGGCCGGATGCGCATGAGGTCGCGCCCGTAGTCGCTTCCCGCCTGATAGTAGATCCAATTGTCCTCGCTCCATGAGAGCGCCTGGTTGAAGGTGGAGTCGGCGACGAGCGTCCGCGTGGCCCCACCCTCGAACGACATCACCTTGATGGCGCCCGGCGCGCCAGTGTTGAAGGCGAGTTCCCTGCCGTCAGGCGAAAAGGTGGGCATCCATGCATCCGCAGTGCCGGGCAGCTTGGTGGCGTCGAGCTGATCAATGGTCCTCGTGAACATTCCGCCTTCGGGAGCGAAGTAGACCAGGCGCCGTCCATCACGAGCGATCGCGACGCCCGCCCAGTCAACATAGAACTTGTCGAAGCCCACACTGAAGCGGCGTACTGCATCGGGCGGAGCAGTGCGTGTGGCGAAGTAGGCAGTGGACAACAGCGCGATCGCTGTCACTCCTGCCAACGCCAACGCGGCGCGCCGCCACCGTTGGCTCTCGCGCGAGGGGCTCGTCGTGATCCTCGTGCCGACCGTCGCTGCCATCGCCGCCGAGGTGTAGCCGCGGTCCGCAAGCGCCGCCGCAAACTCCGCCGCCGTCGCAAAACGATCCGCCGGCAACTTTTCGAGCGCCGTGAGCACCGCGTCCTCCACGTGCGGAGGAACGGTGTGCCGCTGCGTCGACAGCGCATGCGCACGCTCGGTGATCACCTTCGCGACAATCGCCTGCGCCGTTGATCCCGTGAACGGCGGATCGCCCGTGAGCATTTCGTACGTGATGCAGCCAAGCGCGTACACATCGCTGCGCGCGGTGATCTCGCGCTCCCCCATGGCCTGCTCGGGGCTCATGTAGTGCGGGGTGCCGAGGCTCATGCCGGTCTCGGTCATGCGCGTGCCCGCGGTGCTCGCGGCGAGCGCGATGCCGAAGTCTGCAACCAGCGCGCTGCCGTCGTGAAGCAGAATGTTCTCGGGCTTGATATCGCGGTGAATTACACCGTGCCGATGTGCGTAGTCGAGCGCTGCGGCCACTTCACTGGCAATGCGCAGCGCATCGGCAATCGGCAGCTGTTTCTCGCGCTGCAAGCGATCGCGCAGCGACTCACCCTTCACGAACGGCATCGCATACCAGAGCAGGCCGTCCACTTCGCCGGAGTCGATGAGGCCGAGAATGTGCGGGTGCTGCAGGTTTGCCGTGACCTTGATCTCTTTGAGAAAGCGGTCGGCGCCGATCACCGCGGCCAGTTCGGGGCGCAGGACCTTTAGTGCGACGTTGCGTTCGTGTCGGAGATCGGCGGCGAGGTATACCGTGGCCATGCCGCCGGCGCCGAGTTCACGTTCGATGCGATACCGATCCGCGAGGGCGGCGGCGAGGCGCGATGCGGGATCGGCTGATTTCATCGCGGCACCCGCGCCCGCAACTCGGCCGTAAAGTTCTGCACCACCACCGGCCGAGAAACCCCCGCGCCACCACGAGCGCCCGCGATATCAATCATCAGGAATCGCGAACCATCAGGAGACGGGGCGTACAGCATCCTGCCTTCACCGGGGCGCGTCTGCGGCGAGAAGAGGGGAGTGCTCCCGACGATCTGGAATCCGTTCGCCAAGGTGAACCGCACGGACACCACGGCACCGGCATCATTGACATAGAACAGCTCCTCGCCGCGCGGGTTCCAGCGCGGTGCGCCGCCGCCATCGCCCGAAATTTGCACGCGGCCTGAGCCGACGTTGGGATAGGGACTCACGTAGACCTCATCTCGGCCGGTGAGTGGTGAGACATAGGCCAGCCAACGGCCATCCGGCGATAACGCCGGGGGTTCGATGTTGATGCCTGCGGAGATTCCGAGGTTGGTCAGCGCCGTGGCTCCCGTGAGCTGCAGGTCGAGCAGTTCGCGGCGACGATCACCGGAGTCCTCACCCACTAACACGATGGATTCGCCCGACGGATGCACGGTCATCCCGACGATTCCCCTCGGCACGCTCGCCACGGTCTCTTCGCTGCCGCTGCCGTCGGCGCGTCGCCGGTAGATGGTGGTACCCTCGTCCGAGACGTAGAACAGTGAGCGGCCGTCGGCGCTCCACACCGGGCTGCGCGTGCTGCGGCTCTCGGTGGTGACCAGCTGCAGTGGTCCGCCTCCGATTGAGCTGACCCAGATGCGGGAAAGCCCCACGGCATCCGTGGCGCGCTCCATCGTCATCGCCACGGCCGACCCGTCAGGCGAAAGGCTCATTGAGCGCACGAAATCAATGCTTGTGCTGTCCGCCGCCATAGATGAACCGCGACGATCCACCCAACTCAGCAATCCTGTGGTTGTGGTGGATGACCCTGGCGTGTACAGCAGGTCGCCGGTGGGGGAGAGTGCGAGGTCCACGGCGCCGAATCCGCCGATGGACAGTCCGTCGAAGAGTTGGACGGGTTCGCCGCGAAACTCCAGACTGTTGAGGTCAAAAGACTGGCCTATCAGCGTGCCGTCCGCGGTCACCCACAGCAGGTGCTCCGTCGTGGGGCTGTAGAGCGCGAAGATGCCTTCGACGAGCGCCCTGCGGGACCGCTCGCGAAGGTCGAGCGCGACGATGGTCCAGTCCGCCATTGCCTCATTGGCACGTCGGATACGCATCAGGATCCCGCGCCCGTTCGGGAGCGCTCTCGGCCACGCCACGCCCGTCTCTCGAGCAGCCGTGTCGAGCGGCAGGACCATGTCATAGTCGCTACCATCCGCCCTCACCCGGGCCAGTCCGGGGCCGGCGTCGAAATACAGGAAGCCATCTTCAGACCACGTGACCCCTCCGCCCGCCGCGATTCGGTCGCTCACGATCTCGCGTGCCTGTCCACCGCCCCGAGGCACCACGCGAAGGGAGAATGGAGACACCGTGAGGAACGCTATTTGGCGGCCATCGGGAGAGAATGCCGGACTGGTTGCATTTTCTGTTCCGCGGACCTGCGTTGGCTCAAGCGCGTCGAGTTGCCGCGACCAGAGCAGCGTCGTGGCGCCGCCTGTCCCCGTGTAGACGTACTCTTCACCGTCGGGAGACCACGCGAATCGCGTCCCGCCCGGTGACACCAACTGCTGCACATCGCGCGAGGTGAGCTCAAAGCGTACCACACGTTGCGAACTCTCCTGCGTTCGATTGCTCGATGCAAAAGCCAGGGCGCCGACCGCCACCGCGACGGATCCCGCGACGAGCGCCCAGGTGGCA
>JBGTOG010000042.1:0-12944 GCA_041742675.1 Gemmatimonadaceae bacterium
CTGCAGCGCGCCGCCGGATACGACGTCAAGCAGCACAGCTGCCGCCACCATCATGCACCGATGCTGTCTCTTCACTCCGCCCCCTCGTGTGATGCGTGCCGAGCAGACCACGCGCGAATCGACGCGACGGTGTCGCGAAAAACCGCCGTATCGGTAGCTCGAACATGAACGGCGCGCAGCTGCGGCGCCCGATCGAGCAATGCCAACACATTATGCGCGCGAATACCACCACCCGCCATCACCGTGAACGCATCGCCGCCCTGCCGCTGCAACGCATCGAGTTGCTCGGCGCCTTGCACAGCGGTCGCTGCACCTCCCGCTGTCAGCACTGCCCCAACGCCGAGCGAACGAAGCAACGGCAGCGCCGCTGACAACTCCGACAGCTGATCGAAGGCACGATGAAAGACGACCGGCGCATCACCGGCTGCCTCCACACACGCACGCACACACGCCACATCAATCGCGCCATCGCGCAGCGCTCCCACTACAACACCCCGCGCACCGGCCGCAATGCTGAGGGCCATATCGCGCTGCATCACCGGGTGCCATACAGAGTCGAGCTCAAAGCCTTCACCATGCGGTCGAATCATCACATGCACCGGCACACCGACCGCGCGAACGCAGGCCTCAACGAGCGCGAGCGACGGTGTTGTTCCGCCGTCCCCCGGGCCGCACAGTTCAATCCGGTCCGCGCCGGCCTGTTCCGCACCAACGGCCTGCGCAACCGTGAGGACACAGGCCTCCACCAACAGCGCCGCCATTACGCTGCTGCAGGTACTGCCGGTGAAAGTCGCGGTCGGAACAGTAGCAGGAAGAGCACAAGCACCACGGCAGCCATCCCCGCAGGCACAAGCCAGATCGCCGTCCAGTCGTGTCCATCACCCACACGGTTGGCCTCGACGATCTGCCCCGCGGTGAACGAACCAATGAAGTTGCCAAGCCCGAACGTCACGAACGCCAGGAATCCCTGCGCCGATGCACGAATCGCCACCGGCGCGCGCTGGTCAACATAGATCTGCCCGGTGACAAAAAAGAAGTCGTAGCACACGCCGTGCAGCAGAATGCCGATGAACAACAGCCACATGCCGGAACCCGCGTCCCCATACGCGAATGCGACGTAGCGCAGTGACCACGCGGCCATGCCGATCAGCAGTATGCGCTTGACACCGAACTTGACCAGGAACCACGGCAGCAGCAGCAGGAAGCCGATCTCGGATACCTGCCCCAACGTCTGCAACGCCGCTGGTCGCGCCACGCCGAGCTCATTGAGAAACGGATTGGTGAAGGCGTAGTAGAACTGGAGCGGAATGCACAACAGGAACGAACCAATCACAAACATGAGGAAAGATCGATCACGCAACAGCGCCAGCGCATCAAGTCCCAGCACATCACGCGCACTCACCGCCTGACCGGCCGCGTGCGGCGGTGTGTGCGGCAGTGCAAAACAGAACACGCCAAGCACGAGTGACGCAGCGGCCGCGATCTGCATCGGCTGCGCCGTGCTTTCCACGCCAAGCCAGCCAATCAGCAGCCCCGCTACGATCCATCCCACTGTGCCTAGCACGCGAACGCGCGGAAAATCTCTTGCGGCATCAGGCAGGTGATCAAACGAAATGGAGTTGCTGAGTGCGAGTGTCGGCATGAAACACAGCGCGTAGGCAAGTAGCAATGCGTAGAACGCGCCAAACGATTGCTGCAGCGACGCAATCCACAACAGCACGCCGCCGGCCAGATGCAGCACTGCCAACACACGTTGTGTTGGGAAAAATCGGTCCGCGATCATGCCAACAAAAAACGGCGAGACAATCGCCGCCACCGCGTTTGCACCGTACGCGAGCCCGATCTGTCCGCCGTCGAATCCCAGATCAGCACCGAGCCACGTGCCCATCGTGACGGCCCACGCGCCCCACACGAAGTACTGCAAAAACATCAATATCGACAGTTTGACGCGCGGCACCGAGGCGCCGCTGTTGGCGGTCGCAGCACTCACGGCAAAACCTTCACGCGAATCGCCCGGAACTGCACACGATCACCGTGATCCTGCACCCCGATGTGACCGCGCTTCGATCGGCCGTACGCTGGCCACGCGTTGAACTTGCTCTCCTTGACCCGACGCTCCCAATCCGCCGACCACAGCTCGTACGCGACCACGCGCGTACCATTGAGCCAGTGCTCAACCTTGGCGCCGTCCACCACAATGCGGCCTGTATTCCACTCGCCAACCGGCTTGGTATGGCCAGCCGGAGCCGCGTACAGTGCGTAGGCCGATCCCGCCGACGTCAGGCGCGACTGTCCGTCACGATGTGCGCCGTCATCGAGCACCTGGTATTCCGGCGCACTCATGTAGGTGACTTCCACCTCCGGATTGATGCGGTAGAACACGCCACTGTTGCCGGCTGCACCGACCTTCCACTCAAACTCCAGTTCGAAGTTCTCAAACTGCTCGACCGTCACGATGTCACCGCCCGCGCCAACGCGTGTGAGCGTACCATCCACGACATCCCAGCCACCCGGCAGTTCGCCCGGCGTTCGATGTCCCTGCCAACCTTTCAGGGACACCCCATCAAAAAGCGGGCGCCACTCCTGTCCTGATGTTGATGTTGCCGTCTGCGGTCGCTCCATCGCACGCTCAGGCGCGGAGCGGGTGTAACCAGGCGCGCAGGCAGCGAGCACCGTCGCCAGTAAGACGACGGGCGGGCCGAGCAGAGTCAGGAAGAAGGCGGAGGGCACAGACATCGGCAGGGAAGTGGCGGGCGGGAAGTGACAGCAGAAATGCCATGCGCGAACGTAGCCTGCGGAGCAGGGGGCTTCAACCAGTGATTACAGCGGTTCGTCCCCCGTGGGCACCATCGAGCTGCGTCACACGATATGCTTCAGCAGCGTCGAACTTATCTCTCAGATACCGCCCATGGAGCATTCCGCCGGATTCCTTGCCTATGTCGCCAAGCGACAGCCGCTCGTCACGGAGATGTCGGTCAACGACGCGCGCGCGGCGATGACGGAGATGCCGGACGCGCGCCTCATCGATGTGCGTGAGGACCGGGAATGGATTGCCGGACGCGCCGCTGCCGCCGAGCACATTGCTCGGGGCGTGCTGGAACGTGATATCGAACGGTTGGTGCCGGATCCCGCGACTCCGCTCTTTCTCTATTGCGGAGGCGGGTACCGCTCGGCGCTGGCCGCGGCGGCGCTGCAGGAAATGGGATATACGAACGTCGTGTCGATAGCCGGTGGCTGGCGGGCGTGGGAGGAGGCTGGCGCTCCGGTGCATCAGGAACCGTTGCCGTCTACGGAAGAGTTGGCGTGAGCGCCGGATCAGTGACACAGCAGGAGACACCGGCGTCGCCTCGCAAGCGCGCTCTCCTCACCACGCTCATGCTGATGGTGCTCGGCGTGATGCCCGGCATGGGAATTCCCGGTGGCCTCATGCTGGGGCTTGCTGATCGGTTCTTCATCGCCTTCACTGGTGCTACCGCGCTGCGCGCCATTGGCGACACGGCGTGGCCGCTCTCGATGATGGTTACCGTACTGCTGCCGCTACCGCTGCTGCCCGCACTGAGCTGGGTATCACGCTGGCGGACAGCAGGTGTGGGCACGCGGTTGTTCACGGTGCTCTGCACGTTGCTCGTGTGGGGATTGTTGCTCTCCGTGATCGGGCTGTACATCGCGCTGCGACGCTAGCGGCACGACACCGCGTGGCCGGAAGGGTGAACATGCATGATCGGATGGCCTGCAGCAGACCGATCACCATTCGTTTCTGAACTCGCACCGAGTGGCACATATGAGAACGCACGATTCGATAGGCCGCTTCAACAGACGTTGGCTGCTCGCATCACTCATCGCGCTGACGTTCCCGTCTGTTTCGGCCGCGCAAGGCGAGCTGCCGAACACCGATCCGCGTCGCGCCGAGGTACTCGAGGTGGTCACGCGACTGTTTGACGGCATGCGCTCCAGCGACACGTCCATGGTGCGCACACTGTTTCGCCCCGATGCGCAGTTGATCACCACGCTCATGCAGAATGGCCAGCCGAGTGTGCGGCAGGACTCGCTCGAGGTGTTTCTGCGCAGCATCGGCACGGTGCGCGAGGAAAAGCTCGACGAGCGACTCAAAAACGAGCGCGTCTTCGTGGATGGCACGTTGGCCGTTGTGTGGACAGAGTACGATTTGTTTCTCGGCACACGCTTCATTCACTGCGGTGTCGACGCGTTTCAGTTGGCCCGCGTTGGCGAGCGCTGGCAGATTGTCTCACTGGCTGATACGCGCCGGCGCGACGGGTGTACACCGTCGGCGCCTTGACGAGCAGTGACGCAAGCCGCAGGATAGTGCAAGCATGGAAACATTCATCGCCGTAGCGGTTGGGCTCGGTTTGGCGGCGGCCGCTGGGATGCGCGTGTTCCTGCCGTTGTTCGCCTTGGGATTGGCCGGCGCGAGTGGTCTGGTGCCCATCGCGGATGGCTGGATTTGGTTAACATCACCAGCGGCGTTGATCGGCCTCGGCACGGCGATGATTCTTGAAGTGGCAGCGTACTACGTACCGTGGCTCGACAGTGCCCTTGATACGATCGCGACGCCAGCGGCGCTCATCGCTGGCATGGTGGCAACGGCGTCTGTGTTGATCGATGTGCCGCCGATGCTGAAGTGGGCCGTGGTGATTGTTGGTGGCGGCGGTGTTGCCGGACTGACGCAGGGTGCGAGCGTCGCGGCGCGGCTGACGTCGGGTGTGATGAGTGGCGGTGTCACCAATCCCGTGGTGTCAACGACGGAACTGATTGGTGCGATTCTCCTGGCACTGCTCGCGATCCTCGCGCCGCTGCTCGGGCTGATCGCGGTGATTGTTCTGCTGGTGTGGGTGGTGCGACGTGCCGGTCGCGTGCTGTTCGGACGACGCCGTGTCGAGCGACCGGCAACGTCCTGAGTTTGCCGGAGTACCTCAGGTTCTTCCATTCTCTCAACACGGGCAAATCGCCATGACAACTCTGCTGGTCACAGCACTGATCGGACTGATCGCTGGCGCGCTGGCCAAGGCGATCATGCCGGGACGCGACCCCGGTGGGCTTATCCTGACGATACTGCTCGGCATCGCCGGCGCGTTTGTCGGTACGTACCTCGGTCGACTGCTGGGCATCTACGGTCCCGATAGTCGCGCCGGTTTTCTGGCCAGTGTGATCGGCGCGATCATCATTCTTTTTGTGTATCGCCAGTTCCGTCCGTCCACCTGACATGGCGTGTGCGTACAGCGACCGCCGAGTGGCGAGACGTGTGAGTGCCTGACGATCGCCTGAGCCTGGATGCTCGCTACCCCATCGGTCAGTTCGTCAAGCCGGCCAACGTATCGGCCTCCGACAGGGCTGGCTTTGTCGCGCGTCTACACATTCTGCCCGTTCGCCTGCGCGACGCCGTGCGCGGTCTGAGCGCGGAGCAGTTGGAGACACCGTACCGCGATGATGGATGGACGGTGCGGCAGGTTGTGCATCATCTCGGCGACAGCCACATGAACGCGATTGTGCGCTGCAAGCTTGGGCTGACCGAGACCGCACCAGTCGTGCGTCCTTACGATGAAAATCTGTGGCTCACAACCGGCGACGCGCGTGCTGTAGACATCGAAGAAGCGCTCGCGTTTGTGGACGCGCTGCATAAACGCTTTGCCGCTGTGGCTGCGTCAGTTGATGATCAAAGTGCGCAGCGCACTATCGTGCATCCGGAGAGTGGCGAGTTCACGCTCGCCGCGTTGCTCGCGCAGTATGCCTGGCACGGAGACCATCACGTCGCACATATCACGACACTGCGTGCGCAGCGCGGGTGGTAACGCGGCGGCGCACTGCACGGATGTAACGCGGCGGCGCACAGCGCGGATACGCCAACCGCTATCGTCGCCCGTCCACCACCGTGCCTCGATCACCCACGACGGTCACCGTGCCCGTATTGGTGCCCGTCACGCCGAAGAGATACACCTGCGTGCCGGCATCAACAGTGCGCCAGCGATCGCCATCGTAGCGCAGTACGGTGCCGCTGTCTCCAACCGCGTAGACTTCGGTGGGACTGCGCCCCCACAATCCGCGCAGGTCTCGCGTGGTCGGTGATGGCAGACTCACCGCGCGTTGCCCGTCCCATCGCATCAGCACACCTCGATCACCGGCCAGAAACACATCGTCAGCCGACGTGCCCCACACGGCGCGGATGGTGACGTTCGTCGGTGTGGACTCGGATCGCCAGCGTTCACCGTCGTAGCGCAGCAGCAACCCCGTA
Source organism: Gemmatimonadaceae bacterium (assembly GCA_041742675.1). Lineage (GTDB taxonomy): Bacteria > Gemmatimonadota > Gemmatimonadetes > Gemmatimonadales > Gemmatimonadaceae > JAABRT01. Next base: position 6,248 of record JBGTOG010000042.1, read on the forward strand.
TCACCCACCGCAAAGAGCGTGGACGCATCAACTCCCCACACGGCGCGGAGGAATCGTTGCGTGCCGCTCGGTTGCGGCACCCACCCGGATCCAGACGACCGCAGAATGCGTCCGCCCTGGCCAACGATGACATGTTCGTTGGGACCGGTGCTCCACACGCTGCGTAGCAGAATCGCTTCACGCTCCCCTTCCACGCGCCACGACGCGCCGTCGTACCGAAGAATCGCTCCCGTGTCACCGACCGCAACGATGTCTGTCGGTCCGCTTCCGCTGATACCGTACAGATCATTGACCGCGGGTACATCGAGCCACGAAAAACCGGCATCTGATCGTTGTCCGACGGCGCCGCCAAGTCCGACTACCCACACGGGTGAGTTCGGCGGTCCGCCGTTTGACTGCCACGCCGAGAGCAGCAGTGCATCGAGCAGCTCTACGACGGGACGTGCGCCTTCGCGATAGCTGAGGATGGCATTGTACCAACCCGCCACGCGCACGCCGCCAGGAATCACACTCGATGGCGCAACGGCGCGCAGATTCTGACCGGATCCAATACCGATCGATTGCCACGTGGCGCCGTTGAAGCGCCAGAACGCACCGTTGTTGCCGGCGGCGTACACTTCGCTGCTGCTGCGACCCCAGAGCGCGAAGAGATTGGCGCCATTGGGCGTGCTCATCAGACGCCAGTCATCACCATCCCAGCGCATCGCGGTGCCCTGCGTGCCAACAGCGAACGCGTCCGTGGGTGCGGCCGACCACACACTGAGCAGGAGCGCACTGCTGGGCGACTCCACCAGCTCCCAGTTGCCTCCGCGATTGCGCAGGATCGTCCCATTGTTGCCGACGGCCCACAAATCCTGTCGACTGGTGCCGCTGATACTCCACAGCTCATTTGTCGTTGGCGATCCCATCACGCTCCACAAGTCGCCATCGAAGCGTGCAATGAAACCGTTGTCGCCGGTGGCATACACTTCGTTGGCCGACAGCCCCCACACGCTGAGCATGGTACGCGGCATGAGTTGAGGGAGTACGGTCCATTCGGCGCCGTTGTAGCGCATGAGCAATCCACCGCTACCCACCGCCCACACATCGTTCGGGCTGGCGCCCCAGATGCTGACGATGATCTCCTGTGTCGGTGTGGGAATGCGCTCCCAGGCGCCGCCATTGATAGATCGCAGCAGTATGCCAGCCGTACCGCCGGCCCACGCGGTGCCCGCACCGTCATCCCACAGCGCGAGCAGCGACGCATCGCCGCCACCAGCGCGCACCACTTCCCACTGTTGTGCGCCCGGAGTAAGTGCGGTCACACCAACTGTCATGGTGACACGTAGCATCGCCACAGTGGCCGTAATGCGCGCCGAACCAGGCGTCAGTGCGGTGAGTTCGCCGCTCGGACTGACAATCGCAACTGCGGGTGCATCACTCTCCCAGCTGGCCGTATACTGCGGTACAATCGCGCCCAGGCTGTCGCGCACATCGAGCGCGAGTTGACGCGACTGGCCCGGTTGCAGAAATGTGGACGCGGGAATGATGGCAACGCTCGCCACCTCGCGATCCCGCTCGGGCGTGACAGGCGTGTTGTTGTCACACGCGATGAGCAATGCGAGGGCGCCTGCGGTGGTCAAGGCTCTGAGCGGAGCGAACGTCATAGTCATGGAGCCTACGGGTTGGGTGGCGGACAGGCAACCTACGCACGTCGGCGCGAGTCGTACACCGCGCCCAAGGTGGTATCTTTGCTCGTATACGTCACCCACCCCGCTCCCCGATTGGTCCGGTCATTATGCCTCTGCGCCAGCGATCCCATTCATTGTCTCTTCATCAGTGTGTGAGGAAACTCACGCATATCGCGCCTGACAGCGTAGCACGACGTGCGCAGTCACCCGCTGCCACGCTCGTGGCGCTGATGCTGAGTGTCACGATGGCCACTCCAGCGCAGGCGCAGCCGGCGCCATCCACCGACGTGTTTCTGGTGTCGATCACCAAGAGCGCAACCGGCTGGCAGGTGGGTGTGCCGGCCAACGTGACCAGGCATGACGGCTATGACAATCAGCCGGCCTTTGCCGCGGACGGACGCTCCCTGTTCTACACGCGTATTGGAACAGATGGACAATCCGATATCTGGCGCAGCGACTTCAGCACCGGACGCGCGCAACCGGTAGCGAGCACGCCGGAAAGCGAATATTCGGCGTGGCCGACACCGAGCGGCGATGCGCTCACTGTGGTGCGGGTCGAAGCCGACTCGACGCAGCGCCTGTGGCGACTTCCGCTCAACGGCGGTCGTCCCACGCTGCTCGTTCCGGATGTGAAGCCGGTCGGCTATTTCACGTTCCCCACCGACAGTACCGTCGCGATGTTTGTACTGGGATCGCCGGCCACGCTGCAAGTGGCCACGCTCGGCCAGCCCGGCACGCGCACGCACGCACGCAACATCGGCCGTTCGCTGCACACGATTCCGGGCACGTCGCACGTGAGCTTCGTACAGAAGGGCGGGGATGCGTGGTATATCGTGCGACTGCATCCTGTGACCGGAGCGCAGGATACGCTTGCGACCACGAGGCCGCGTCGTGAGGATTACGCGTGGCTCGATAGCACCACGCTGATTATGGGTGATGGCGCCGCGCTCTTTACCTACACACTCGGTGACAGCGCGTGGACAGCGTTGGCGGACTTTGGCTTTGCGAACGTGCGTGATATTTCGCGGCTTGCGGTAAGTCGTTCCGCCAACGCACGCGGACCGCAGTGGTTGGCCGTGACGGCAGTACCGCCGGCGCGCGAGACCGCGCCCACAGCGATGACATCGCGCCCGCGTGTGGTCGACCCTGCCGATGTGCGGCGCGACATTTTCATTCTCGCGGCCGATTCCATGGAAGGTCGTGGCACGGGTACGGCTGGGGGCGACCGCGCCGCGCGCTGGTTGGCACGCGAGTTTGCACAGGCCGGTCTGGCACCAGCGGGCGACTCAGGCACCTATCTGCAGCGCATGCCGCTCATGCGATCGCCGGTGTTTACACCAGGGGCTCCGGCTCGCGCGCGCGCCGTCACCAGCTGGGCCGCGTGGGATACGCTCAGCCTTGATCAGCGTCTCACGGCATCAAACGTCGTCGGCCTGATCGAAGGTTCGGACCCCGCAAAGCGTGATCAGGTCGTGCTGGTGACGGCGCACTACGATCACATTGGCATCGGTCGCCCTGTGAACGGCGATTCCATCAACAACGGCGCCGATGACGATGCCTCCGGCACCGTTGGCCTGCTCGAACTGGCGCGGCAGATGATGCGTGGTGAGCGGCCAGCCCGCACAATCATTTTCGCCGCGGTCACTGGCGAGGAAGTAGGACTGATCGGCACACGCTGGTACATCAACCAGCCCGTGCGTCCGTTGGAGCGAACGATTGCCAATCTGAATCTGGAAATGATCGGCCGTCCGGACACGCTCACGGGCGGCGCGGGCACGGCGTGGCTGACCGGATACGAGCGCAGCACGTTCGGCGACATGCTCACGGCTGCCGGTGTGCCCATTGTGCCCGATCCTCGGCCTACACAGCGCTTTTTCGAACGCAGCGACAACATTGATTTTGCACGGCGTGGTATTCCGGCGCACACCCTGTCTACATACAACCTGCATCGCGAGTATCACACGGTAGCCGACTCATCAGAGACCATGGATATTGAACACATGGCTCGCGTGATCGACGCGGCGCTCATTGCCCTGCGTGCGCTGGCCAACAGTGATGCCGTGCCCACATGGCATCCAGGCGGACGGCCGTAGGGAGCGTCGAGCGCGTGTCGCGCATTCGCTGAATATGCTCGGACCGAAGACGGAGTTTTACCGCGCACTCGCGCATGAGATGTGGGGTCCGATCCTGCGTCGCGGTGAAGTGCGTCACGCCATGTTCTGGGCGAGCGGTGGCGTGTTTCTCATGACAGCTGGCGTAGTTGGTGTTGCGCTTACCGGTGAAGCGCTGCTGGCGATTGTGATCGGCTTGCTTTCGTTCGCTGCTGCCTGGAGCACGTGGAAGTCGCATCGTCATCTGTATCGTGCGTGGCGGCAAATCGGCAGTGTGAATTTGCTCGGTCCGCCGCTCGAGCACACGCCTGACACCGTCTCGGTGGTCACGCTACAGATCGAGCCGCGAAGCGATGGCCAGTTGCAAGAGGCGTCACTCACGTTTGATTGGCGCGACTCGCGTTCCGGTCCAGCAGGCACCGCCTGGGCGGTCGACGTCCCGCTCAGCGACCCAACGCTTCGTGCCGGCGCGCACTACACGCTCACGGCCGATGTCTGTTTGCCGCCCGGTGTACCACCGTCGCACTTCGATACCGGCTGGACGCGCCAGTGGAACTGCACGGCGCGCGTGCAGCTGACCGATGGTCGTGAGTGGTGGCGTGAATATCCGGTGATCGTCTTGCCCACACCATAGTGGTGAACGCAAACGAGGCCGGCACACACACTGTGCACCGGCCTCGCTTACTCCACACACGCTGGCTGCTTACGGCTTGATCAGCGCCTTGACGGCCTCTGGAAGCGCAAACGCTTCATCCTTGACTTCGTTGAACTTGACATCATTGAACGTCATCACGATGTCCTGTCCTGCCTGTGACTGCGCCATCTTGGTGGGCACCTTCACATTGCCGAACTGCTTGTAGTCGGACAACACGGCGTTGATTTCGATTTCGCCCATCGGCGACACGGCCGTGGTCTGCGAGCCAATGCGCAGTCCTGACGCCACCGAGAAGTATTCCATGCTCGGACGGCCCGTCTTGCGCACGAGCTTGACCTTGTATGCGTCCTCACCATTGAACTGCGTCTTCTCGACGACCGTCATCTCGCTGAACTTTTCGGCATCGAAGATACCGAAAGTTTCCACGAAGTTCGACGATTCCTTGCGGTTGGTCAGCTCTTCGCCTTCGGCGAGACGCGGGCCGGACATCGGATTGTTGTCCCAACCGACCTCGCCATTGAAGCCTTGCTGCATTTCACCCATGCCCGGAATCGACATGGTCATGGCCATCTTGTTGGGCCGAGCTGCAGCGACCGAGAGTTCTGCGGAAATGCCCATGGCTGCCATTTCCAGCGTGCCGGTTTGCTGCAGCGAATTGATGGCCATAATGGCATCGCGGCCGCCAACTGCCTGCACGTGCCGGTCCAGCACTTCTTTGGCCGTGGGCAGTGCCTGTGCACTGGCCAGCGACGGCAGCGTGATCGTGGACACAGTGAAGACGGCCACGAGTGCGCGCGAAAGTTGATTCATGTTGTGCTGCTCCGATGAAAATGGACTGCACGAAGGCGAAAGCGTTCGTGCCTGAACGGTCACCCATCAGATGAGTGATCCGGGACATCTGTACACTACGGCGTGATGCGCGGTCCGGTTACAGGGCCGGGACGGGGGGCGGTGGACGCCCAGTTGAGTGCCGCCTCAAGCGCTACATCGCGCCCGCTCAACAATGCGTTGCGGTCTGGCCGCGCACGTTGGTCCGGCAGGACGCCATCGCCTTCAAGGCTCACACCCGCAGGTGAAAGAAAGTTGGCGATGGCGTGATACAGAATGTCACCGTTGGGAAGCCGCTCCGCCACTGCCGGCAGCGCCTGACCTGCGGTCTGACTCCCAACAATGTGCGCACGCGACAACGACTGCATGCCGCCTGCGAAGATTTCGCTCGTGCTGATGGAGAGCTCGTCCACCACGATCGCCAGCGGGCCACCAAAGGGTGACACACGCTGATTCGCTGTGTTCACGCGACGCGGATTGATCGCGAACTTGATCTCCTGCGCGCGCGTCTTCATGAGACCGACTGGAATGACCGTATCCACGAAGTGTCCGGCAAATCCCATCGACATGCCCGCGACACCACCAAAGTTGCCGCGAATGTCGAGTACGATCGCGTCGCTGTCGCGCAGCGAATCCATGGCCACGTCGAACTCGCGCACCAGAATCGGCATCCAGATGTTCCACCGAATCACGCCAATGCGTTTGCCGTTCACTACGCGACGTTCCCAATCGAGCTGCGCAAGCTGCGGCGGCAGGTTGCCAAACTTCACCATGGAGCCGCGCATCAGCGCACGCTCAAGCGACAAGATGCGCTCGGCGCCCTTCTCATCCACAAACAACGCTTCGACCGACGATCCGACCGGCCCGCGCAATCCGCCCTCCGACAGGCTGTAGGCAGCGAGCGCGACACGGCGTGGGTCCATCTCCTCGGGCAGGCTCAGCAATCGGCGGGTGATCGAGTCATCTCCCACACGCCGCAGCAGCCAGCCCGGCCGCACCCCCGCACGGTCGGCTGCACTGCCGGCTTCGACCGCGGATACTACGACCTCCTGGTCTATCCACCGGGTGGTCAGTCCGACCTGCGCTTCGCGACTGGACTCAGGATTTGTGCTCTCGCCAGTCGCCACACCGCTCACTTCCTGCGGAATAATCGAGAAGTGCGATTGATTGAGCGCACCCACCATGCGATTGAGCACGCGGCGCAGTTCCCGCTGTGTCGCGGCGGATTCCGCCTGCGGACGCAGCGAATCCCGAAGTGCTGTCCAGTTGACGCCGTTGTACGTGGTATCCCAGTGCGTGCGCGCCACGATCGCCCACGCGGTATCAAAGGTGGCCAGCGGCAGTATGGCCGGACCCAGGTCGGCTTCCGGATGCGCGACCGGAGCGGGCGGAGCAGCGGACGTCGCGGCGCTTCGGCAGGCGAGCGGGCCCGA
>JBGTOG010000059.1:0-2829 GCA_041742675.1 Gemmatimonadaceae bacterium
GAGAGGGCCTGATCAACTGCTGTGCGTGCACCGATGTCCAAAAAGTCCTGAGGCGTGAAGACGCCCCCCCGCCCGCCTGCGCGAGCGCGTCGCATAATCTGGTCTGGCACGGACGACGCGAAGACTTTCATATGTCAGAAAATATTGTATGTTTTTCTGCCGTGCAAGGTGCCAGGCTGCGGTCACCAGTTCAAGCGGGTCCGCGCTGGCTCGACGCCGTAATCGTCAGGCATTGAGTCTGCAGTCGCCTCTATTCCGTGGATCGACTGCCGTTGGGTTTCACGCCGCATTGGGCTCCGTTGTGGGCTCAACGCAAAACGACCCCACATCTCCAAGATGCTGGGTCGTTCATAACGCCATGAAAAACAACAACTTACACTAGAGCGGGCGACCGGACTCGAACCGGCAACGTCCAGCTTGGGAAGCCTGCTCGACGCTCACGGTTTGCGCTCAACTGGTGTGTTTACCCGCTAAAACATGCGCATTCGCTGCACGGAGCGCTCACTGAGTGAGCGTACACGCCACAAACATTGGGCACCATTGGGCACCACCGGCTCATCGGGTGGGCGCTGTTCCGTGCCGTTGAGGTTCTTCGCATCCTCGCAAACACTCACCCCCCAATGCGCCACCGCACCAGATACTGCTCCCCAGCCTCATCCGGCACGCTTCCCCAGGCGTCCTGACCGCGCATCGCGTGCAGCTGCGCGCCGGCCGGCAGCGCGATGCGTCCGCGATATGCGCCGTCCTCGCCGTAGATGTCGAACGTGAGCCGCTCCGCAAACGTCCTCGGCGGCATGGCGTCAGTACCGCGCGCCGTGGTGTCTGCGCCACTCCACACCGACGGCGTACTCACCGCCACGAGCAGCGCGCCGTCGGAGCTCGTGCGCACGCCGAGCACAGCGGGCTTGGTGCGCGGAAGTTCCTGGCCCTCCCAGCGCCAGGCCGGATCATTGCGCCTCAGCACCCAGGTGGCCACCTCGCGCAACTCCGCGCGTTCCGCATCGCTGATCTCCACCGTCGGTGCATCGCGCAGGATGCGCAGCGGATTGCCGTTCCAGACGGCGTGCACCACGTACGGATGCCCCGGTGAGGAGAACGTGAACGCGGACACGTGCAGCGCGCCGGTTGCCACCGGACTGAACGGCACGGGCAGCGCCGAGTAGCGCGTAGGCCCGATCGATTCTAGCAGCTGTGATTTCACGCGGGACGCCGGATTGATCAGCGTGTCGCGATACACACCGTCGCTGCTCCGAATGAACCACGCGGACGTGGAGTTCTCAGACTCCGCGCTCGGAATGGACAGATACGCCTGAAACGCGAGACGCCCATCGCGCTGCGTACTCAGCGATCGCATGCGGCCGCGATAGCCGACGACCGGGGGCTGCAGCGTTTCGATGAAGGTGCCGTTGGGTCCGTAGATGTTGACCGCTGACGCCGCCGCGTCCCAGAACGCGACCTGTCCGCTGGCGAGTGTGGCGAGACCGTTGGTGGCCAGATACTCACCCGGTCCGCGTCCTGCGCGCCCCACCGTGCCGCCGAACTCCCCGGACTCGGAGTAGCGGCGCAGTTCGGTGAGCCCCCCGTCGAACACCCACACGTCGCCGGCGCTGTCCACGGTGAGCGCATCGATCCGACCGAACAGTCCGCCGCCTGGCACCGAGTCGCCGCCTACGCGCCAGATCTCGGTAAGTGCCAGGAGCTGCTGGCTCGACGACGCGCCGCGGTAGTGCACCACGACGGTGTCGTTGACGCTGTAGCGATCGACGCCTGTGTCGGGGTCACCACTGCGACCCGTGCACGCGGACAGCGCGAGTGCGGCGAGCACGAAAGTGGGGCGAGGCGAGGTGCGGTGAGAACGGCGTTGACGTCGAGCGGCGTGCGGAGGCATGTCGACTTCCCCGTGAACGTGGCGGACGGGCATGTGGTGTGGCGGGCGTTCAGGCGTAGACACGCTCGGCGGGACGAAAGGTTGCCGTGGTGGTCGGCCATGCCTGTCTGCGCAGCAAGTTGAACCCTAGATTCCAGTGTTGGGCGACGTTCTTCATCAGCTGTTGCCGAAACGTCTGTCCGGTTGTCTCGCCTCCTCGTCACACGGAGCGAACGTGAAAGCATTAACCCCAGTGATCGAGCGCGATACAGAAACCGGCGTGCTGGTCGGCCACATTCCTGGCTTTCGTGGTGCGCACAGCCAAGCGGTAACGATGGACGAGCTGGAGGCCAGTCTCACGGAGGTCATTGCCATGCTGAGGGAAGACACAGCGAGCCAGGCGTCGAAGCAGAGTTGTTTGGCAGTCAAACGATGCACATCAGGGAAAGGCCATGACTGAGATTTTGTTTATTGTCGCCGAAGATCCCGAAGGCGGATACGTCGCGCGCAGTGTCGGCGCGTCGATATTCACCGAAGCCGACGATCTTGCTCAGCTACGCGAGGCAGTGCGCGATGCAGTACGATGCCATTTCGATGAGGCCGACCGCCCCCGCGTGATTCGGCTCCATCACGTCCACGACGAAGTAATCGCCGCGTAGTGCGTGCGACTTCCCCGTGATCTCTCCGGTCGCGACCTCGCGCGTTTACTCCGTATCTACGGTTACGGCGTCACTCGCGAGTCGGGGAGCCACATGCGGCTTACAACACAGCTCGGCGGCGAGCATCATGTGACGATTCCCGATCACGCCGACCTCCGACTGGGCACGCTGGCGAGCATTCTGGACAACGTTGCCACGCACCTGGGTCTCGACCGGACCACGCTCGCCTCGGCGCTTTTCACGAAGTAGCGACGGTTGCGCCGAAAGTGCGCAAAAAGGTGCACCGATCGGGCACCAAACAGA
>JBGTOG010000064.1:0-7504 GCA_041742675.1 Gemmatimonadaceae bacterium
CGCGTTGGCGGCGCTGCACGTGGCCGCGCGATCCGCCATGCCGTCGACAGGCGTGACCGACACATTGCTGAGCGGCGCGTCGGTGATCGCGATGGTGCGCACACCGAGCTGCATGGGCAGCGTCCAGCCCGCGACATCGTACGGTGGATCGACCGGGCCGCCGGGATACTGCTCCATGCGCGGAAACGACTGCACTTCGAGCAGGTCCTTGGCATGGGCGCGAAACGGTTGCGCCATCTCGACGATGTACGAACCGGCGGCGTACTGTTCCCCGTTGGCGCGGAATGCGGCAGTGGCCTTGTTCACTTCAACGCCGCCAATTCGCAGCACTTCAACAAGTCGCTGCACGGCACTCGGGTCACGCTGCGCTGAAGGAATCACGTACGCGTACGGCGCTTCGCTGGCGCCGAGGGCCAGCTGACGGCGGGTCAGTGCCAGCTGATTGCGCACAAAACTTGCGCGCTGTGTTGAGGTGAGCTCGACAAGGGCTTCAGCGGCAAGCAGCTGGTAGTCCATGATGTCGCGCAGCCGCCAGGTGCCGCCGAGCCACGGATTGGGAAAGTTGACCTTGCGTTCGTAGGTGGGCAGGCCGCGCGGATGGCCTGTGAGATCATCGAGGGTCTGGGTAATTGGTGACGCGATGCGTGCGCTGGCGGCTTCGGAGAGCAGCCCGACCATGTTGTGGCGCGTCGGTGTGGAACGTGCGCCGCCGTGCCACCAGAGATCGTATGTGACGCCATCACCAACACCTGGCTTGCGCGCGGCTTCGAGCGCGAACTGCATCTGCATGCCGACGAGATTGATGCTGCGAACGATCAACGGGTCAAGATTCGCGTTGATCGGGTCCACGTGTGGCGGCACGGTGAGTCGCATGCCGCGGTTGCCCTGCTGGTGCACATCATAGAAGACCTGCGGAAACCAGCGGCGGTACAGATAGTCAGTGACCAGTCGCGTTTCCTGCTGCGTGACCATGAACCAGTCGCGGTTGTTGTCGTGACCGGTGTACACCTGATAGAGCCACGGCATAGGGCCACCTTCAAACGGTGTGCCCACGCCTTCGCGGTACCAATCGGTGATCATCTGCTGGCCATCGGGATTCATGGACGGCGTCAGCAGCACCACCACATTCTCGAGCTGTCGCTGCAGGGTATCAAGGGTGGCGAGACGGTACGCCAGCTCCATGGCCATCTGCGAGGCGCCGATCTCGTTGGAGTGCAGGTTGCACGAGATGAACACAACGACCGGCTGGGTTGCGAGCAGTTGGGCTTCCTGGGCAGCGCTCAGATTGCGTGGATCGGCCAACTGCGCTTGCGCGGCGCGAATCTCATCAAGCCGCGCGATGTTGCCAGGAGAAGAAATCGCCGCGACGATGAACGGTTTGCCCTGTGTCGTGCGTCCAAGCGTATCGAGGCGAACCTGCGGTACGGCGCTGGCCAGTGCGCTGAAGTAGCTGGTGATTTGCGTCCAGTCGGCGAGTACGCGGTCAGCGCCGATCTGCAGACCCGTTTGCGCGCTGGGCATCGGGACGCCTGGCACAGGTCGCACAAACTGTGCGTGCGCGGCTGAACCGAGCGTTGCTATCGCCGCCAACGCCAGGCATGAGGCGTGGCGAACTGACCGCAACGAGCGACTCACTTGAGGATTCCGGCCGTCTTGCCGGCCACCTTGAACGCGGCCACAACCTGTTCCAGATCCTCTTGCGTATGATCCGCACTCACCTGACAGCGCACGCGCGCTTCTCCCTTGGGCACGACCGGAAATCCGAAACCCGTCACGAATACTCCCTGCTCCAGCAGCAGCTCGCTCATGCGAATGGCGAGCGCCGTTTCACCTACGATGATTGGCACGATCGGTGTTTCGCCATCGAGCGGTGTGAAGCCGGCTTCGCTGATCGCGCCGCGAAACCAGTTGGCGTTGTCGCGTAGCCGCGTCACACGCTCAGGCTCGGCGCGCAGCACACGAACCGCGGCCAGCGAGGAGGCCGCCACCGTTGGCGGCAGTGCGTTGGAAAACAGCTGCGGACGGGAACGCTGCGTGAGCAGATCGACCACCGATTCGGCTGCGGCGACAAATCCGCCGGCGGCACCGCCGAGTGCTTTGCCGAGTGTCGAGGTGATGACATCGACCTCGCCAACAACGCCGAAGTGTTCGGCCGTGCCGCGCCCGGTCGCGCCCAGCACGCCGGTAGCGTGTGAGTCATCCATGATGACGATGGCGTCGTACTCGCGCGCCAGCTGCAGAATGTCGGGGAGCTTCGCGATGCTTCCTTCCATGGAAAACACGCCGTCGGTCCAGATGAAGCGGCGGCGGGCGTCGCGCGAGCCTTCGAGTTTGGCGCGCAGGTCGTCCATGTCGCTGTGCTTGTAGACGGCGCTCTTGCACTTGGTCATCGACTTGGCGAGCCGAATCGAGTCGATGATCGACGCGTGATTGAGCTCGTCCGAGATGACCATGTCGTCGGGCCCGGCGTGCGTGGGGGTGAAGGCTTCGTTGGCATTCCAGGCCGACACATACGACAGCGACGCCGGCGTGCCGGCGAGTTCGGCCAGTTCCACTTCCAGCTCGCGGTGCAGCGCGAACGTGCCGCAAATGAAACGCACACTTGCGGTGCCCGCGCCGTAGCGGTGCAGCGCATCAACGCCCGCTTGAACCACCTGCGGATGATTGGCGAGCCCCAGATAGTTGTTGGACGACAGCACAATCACCTCGCCGCGACCTTCCATGCGCACGCGCGCGCCCTGTGGTGACTCGAGATGATTGAGGCGCTTGTAGATCCGATCGGCCTTCAGCTGGGCGATTTCAGCGTCGCTGTCAGCGACAAAGCGGGCGTTGAGCATGGGTCACAGGGGGAGAGAGAAACGGCAGTGCGCGCGCGCGCGATGGTGTTCCGGGCGCCTCAGGCGATTTCGAAAATCACCTTGCCCGCTTCACCGGACTTGATGAGATGCATGGCGTCGTCCACGGCCTCCAGCGGCAGGCGGTGCGTGATGACCGGTGTCGGATCGAAGGTGCCAGCGCGCAAAAAGCGTGTCATCTGATGCCACGTGTCGTACATGCGACGGCCGACCACGCCGTAGATCGTGAGACCCTTGAAGATGATCTCGGTGGCGAAATCGATGTCGATGGTGCGGTTGGGAATGCCGAGCATGTTGACCCGTCCGGCGGGTCGCGCGAGCGCAAACGCCTGATGAATGGCACTTGGCACGCCAGACATTTCGAGCACCACATCGGCGCCGTGTCCATCGGTGGCGGCGTGTACGCGCTCGGCGGCTTCGTCTGGATGCACGGCGTCGTGGGCGCCCATCGTGCGCGCGAGTTCGAGACGCTTCGGATTGATGTCGGTGGCGATAATGCGCGCTGCACCGGCCGCACGGCAGATGCCAACGGCGAACGCACCGATCGGACCGCAGCCGGTGATGAGCACGACGGCGCCAGGAATATCGGCGGTGAGGGCGGTGTGAAACGCGTTGCCCATCGGGTCGTGAATGCCGCCGATGTCGTACGAGATGGCGTCGTCGAGATGCCACACGTTCGTGGCGGGCATGGCGATGAACTCGGCGAAGCAGCCGTCGCGGTCCACGCCGATGATCCTGGTGGACGGGTCGACGTGTGCGTTGCCGGTGCGCGAAAAAATTGAGCGGTCGTCCACGATGTGCCCCTCGGCGGTCACGCGATCGCCAACGGCGACAGACTCAACGAGCTTCCCGACTTCGACGACATCGCCGGCGAACTCGTGGCCGACAACGAACGGCGCGCGGCAGCGTCCCTGCGCCCACGCGTCCCATTCGTAGATGTGCACGTCGGTGCCGCAGACGCCGGCGCGGCGCACGCGTATGAGAACTTCGTCGTCGCGGATCGTGGGAACCGGAACGTCGGTCAGGACGAGGCCAGGAGCAGCAGAAGGCTTGACGAGCGCTTTCACGGTGGCGGTATGACGGGGTCAACGTGGGAGTCGCGCCGGTGCAGGCGCGGGCGTTCACGTGCGCGGTCGTTCGAGTGCGCGGCGTGTGCGCGACGTGCGCAGAACCAAAGCTCGCACGGCGTCATGGCAGGTGGAAGGGTGTGTGTTGGTCGCGTGATTTGGTGTGCACATGTCGGTGTGCGGCGGCGCTCGCTGTTCATATTTCGCGCGCGTTCTTTATACGCACTATTGCGCGTTGTAAATGTCCACACGTATATTCGCGGTAATTCAACAACTTGCGCGTTCTGTCCACAGTGGGCGTGCGCGATGACTGAACCCCGAGACTGCGTGGCAATCAACCGACGCGACTTTCTGCAGAGTACCAGTGCCGCCGCAGCGGCGCTGGGCATCACGACGGTGTCGCCGTCGCTGCTGTCGGCGTCGGGATTTGCCAAGTCGCGTGTGCTGGGTTCCGCGTCGCCGGGCGATGCGGTTTCGCGGGAGTTGATCGATCTGGCGCTCGACGCCGCACGCTCGGCGGGCGCGACGTACGCCGACGCGCGCATCAGCCGCAACAACGTCCGCAACGTCAGCACGCGCGAGCAGCGCGTCCTCAATCTCGTGGACAACGAGACGTTCGGCGTTGGTGTGCGCGTCCTGGTTGAAGGCGCGTGGGGATTCGCCGCTACGCACGATCTCACACGTGACGAGGTCACGCGCGTGGCGCGGCAGGCGGTGGCGCAGGCACGAGCCAATCGTTCGGCGCTTCGTCGTCCGGTCACGCTGGCACCGGTCACGCCAACGCCCGAGGGATCGTGGCGGTCGCCGGCGCGCATCGATCCGTTCGATGTTGCCATTGAGGATCAGGTTGGATTGCTTCTGCAGGCCAATGAAGCCGCGCTCAAGGTGCTCAAGCCAGGCGGGCAGGGCATGGGATTTGTGAACTCGTCCATGTTCTTCCTGCGCGAAGAAAAGACGCTCGGCACCACCGATGGCACGTTCGTGGTGCAGACGATCTACCGCGCACAGCCGAGCATGACGTGTCAGGCCGTGAATGTGGCAGCGGGTGATTTTCAGTCGCGGCAGTCCACCGATATTCAGCCCATGGGGCGCGGCTACGAGCATGTGCTCGATGCGAACCTGGTGGTGAACGCCGAGAAGTGGGCGACGCAGGCCATGGAGAAGCTGGGCGCGAAGCCGGTGGAGGTGGGTCGCTACGATCTCATTCTCCATCCCACGCATTTGTGGCTCACGATTCACGAATCGATTGCGCACCCCACGGAGCTCGATCGCGCACTCGGCTTCGAAGCCAACTACGCGGGCACGAGTTTTGTGGCGCCGCCGGAAGATGTGCTGGGCAAACTTCGGTTTGGTCCCGAGTTCATGAACGTGCAGGCCGACCGCTCACAGGAAGGATCGCTGGGTGCCGTGGGCTGGGATGATGAGGGCGTCAAGCCAGACGAGTACCTGATCATCAAGAACGGCGTGATGAACGACTATCAGACCACGCGTGAACAGGCGCCGTATCTGGCCGACTGGTATCGCTCGCAGGGTCGCGACGTGCGTTCGCACGGCAACTCGTACGCGCAGAGCTGGGCGGATGTGCAGTTCCAGCGCATGCCCAATGTGTCGCTGCTGCCGGGCGCACAGGATCTGTCGTGGGATGATCTTATTGCGGCCACCGATCGCGGCATCGCGATTGTCGGTGACGGCTCGTTCTCGATTGATCAGCAGCGCTACAACGCGCAGTTCGGCGGTCAGCTGTTCTACGAGATTCGTGGCGGCAAGATCGTGGGTATGCTCAAGGACGTGGCGTATCAGATTCGCACGCCCGAGTTCTGGGGCGGCATGGACATGATCGGTGGTCGCAGCAGCTACGAGTTGGGCGGTGCGTTCGGCGACGGCAAAGGACAGCCGGCG
The DNA here is from genome assembly GCA_041742675.1 of Gemmatimonadaceae bacterium. Classification (GTDB taxonomy): domain Bacteria; phylum Gemmatimonadota; class Gemmatimonadetes; order Gemmatimonadales; family Gemmatimonadaceae; genus JAABRT01. The sequence goes on from JBGTOG010000064.1 coordinate 5,822, forward strand.
CAGTCGAACAGTGTCAGCCACGGATGTCCGCCCACGCGACACAAGCAGGTGAATGTCATCAACACCGGACGGCAGGCGTGAGCGGGCCACGCTCCCTGTTCGCGTCGGTGGCGGCACCGCATCTCACGCGTGAGCAGACGCGGGCGCTCACGCAGCGTGTGCTGTCGTTCTCGTCGTCCGATGAAATGCGCGTCTCGGTGAGCTCCGGCTCGTCGGCCAATACGCGCTTTGCCGTGAATCAGATTTCCACGGCTGGCGACAACACGAACGTGTCGGTGACGGTGCGCGCGATCTTCGGCAAGAAGGCCGGCAGCGCCACGACCAATCGCCTTGATGATGAATCGCTGCGTGCGCTGGTGCGCCGCGCTGAAGCGTTGGCGCGTCTTGCACCGGAAGATCCGGAGATGCTGCCGGAACTCGGACCGCAGGAGTATCTCGATATCAGCGCGTATGCGCGCGGAACGGCCGAGCTGGACCCGGCGGGCCGAGCGCGTGCGGTGCAGAGCATCACTGATCCCGCGTTTGCCGCGGGGTTGGTGGCCACAGGTTATCTGGAAGCGAATGCGGGCTCGTTCGCGGTGGCGACATCGCGCGGCCTGTTTGCGTGGAACGAACAGACGTCAACGGCGCTCACCACGACGGTGCGCACCACAGATGGCACCGGTTCCGGATGGGCGGGCGCTACACATCACGACTGGTCGCAGATTGATCCGGCGGCGCTGGGCGCTACCGCGATTGAGAAGGCGCGTCGCTCGATGAATCCGGTGGCCATTGAACCGGGGCGCTACACCGTGGTGCTCGAGCCAACAGCGGTTGGCAATCTTGTGCAACTCATCGCGGGCGCTGCACAGGCGCGTTCTGCCGATGAAGGTCGGTCTTTCTTTTCCAAGCCCGGTGGCGGTACCAAGATTGGCATGAAGGTGGTCGACGAGCGGATCACGTTGCGCTCCGATCCGCGTGATCCTGATGCGCTGGGTTCGGCGTTTGGTGGTGATGGGTTGCCCACGCGTCCAATCACGTGGATTGAAAACGGTGTGGTCAAGAATCTCGCCTACGATCGATTCTGGGCGCAGAAGCAGGGCGTTGAACCGTCGGCGTTTTCCGGTTCACTGCGCATGTTGGGTGGTGATTCGAGTGTCGAGGAGATGATCGCGAGCACGGAGCGCGGATTACTCGTCACACGGCTCTGGTACATCCGTCCGGTGGATCCGCGTACGATCCTGTACACGGGACTCACACGCGACGGGACGTTTCTGATTGAGAATGGCAAGGTGACACGCGCCGTGAAGAATCTGCGCTGGAACGAGTCACCGATTTTCATGCTCAACAATGTTGAATCGATGGGCACACCGGTGCGCGTCAGCGCCAGTGAAAGCGGCGGTCCAGGTCAGGCCGTTGTTGTTCCACCGCTCAAGGTTCGCGATTTCACTTTCACCAGTTTAAGCGACGCCGTCTGATTTTCGTGACGTCATGTCTTGTCATGCCGTCCATCCGACAAGTGTTCGCAAGCTGTGCATGCAACTCGTTCGCGACGCGCATGCTCAGCGTATCACCCGCCGGGAGTTCGCTCCGAGTACGGATGGTGATACGTCGCTCGAGTCACCACCGGGGTTGACTCGGCACACCACCCTCCTCGTGAGGAGTTTTTCAGATGTCACCAGCCAAGAAGGGCGCGCGCAAGAA
>JBGTOG010000089.1:0-6714 GCA_041742675.1 Gemmatimonadaceae bacterium
GAGAACGGTGCAAGTGTAAACTCTTCCTGCGTAAGCCCGGATTCCGACGTCTGAGATCGTTCGTTCCAGTGGGACAGCTTGATGCGCAAGGACTGCGCTTCGCCCATTCGCATTGCACCGTTGATTGAGACAAGGCGAAGCTGGTGCGATTGCTCAAGCCGCACTCCCTCTCCTTGACGGTGCACCACATCAAGCGCAATACCACGGCCGGCGCGTCCTGCGCCCAGGCGAACCGAGAGGTTTCGCATCTCACGTGCACCCGCTCCAACTGTGACTTCGGCAACCGATGATTCATGCGGTGGCGGTCGGGTAACGAAGTTGACCACACCACCGACCGTCTGTGGTCCATTACTTACCTGACTTGATCCTTTGGTGACCTCCAATCGCTCCAGCACTTCGATCGGCGGTGCATAGTGCATTGAGGGATCACCGTATGGCCCGAGCAGAATCGGCATGCCATCTTCGAGCAGCAGCGTGCGCGCTGAGCGACGCGGCGGAAGTCCGCGAATCCCGATGTTCAGGCTCAGGCCGAATGCATCTTCTTCCGCCGTGTGTACGCCGGGAACGGTACGCAGCGCATCTGCCACCGAAACGGCGGCGCGCCCGAGTACATCGGTGCCGATCGCTGTAGTGGCTCCCGGAAGTTGCGCCATCTCCAACGGTGAGCGCGCGGATACGGTGACCTCCGGCAAACGCGTCGCGGAGCGCTGCAAAACCGCGCTCGGCAAACGCTGTGATTTTTCCGGCTTGCAGTATAGCTGCACGGTCCCGTAATCCGAGGCCGCAATTTGCACACGCACCGCGGCATTTGCAGGGAGCACAAGTGTGTAGCGACCGTCGCCGCCAGTGGATGCTTGTGTAGACGCTTGTGCCACGCGATCCGTGGCTTGGCCTCGTGGTGAACGCGGGTTCTCGTCTGACTGCGTGATCCACACGAGTGGTCCCGCCGGCAACGGTGAAGTGCTCGCATACGCAGTCACTTTTGCGTTTGTCACCGGCAGCCCCAGCGAATCTGTGACAATACCGGTCAGAACAACGGTGCCAGTCGTGCCTGCTTTGATCGAATCCGCCGCAGCAGGTTGCCCGAGCAGTGTAGTAACTGACACCACGCTCGTCAGCAACAGGATCATCAGGCGCGTCTTACCGTCCACCGCGCAGGTGCTGAGGCTTGAGCAATTCATATTCATGAGCAACTTGCGATGATTTTGTGCTTCGTCGCTGTGACTAATGTCCGGCGGAGTGGAATGTCCGTCGGTGCGCGCCAGGTGGCCATGCTGAGCAAGCCTCAAGGCCTAGTTGTACTTCATCCCGACGATCAATGGTCCGCAATGCCATTACGACCGATTTTCGGAGGATTGAACATGCATCAGTGCACTTATCTCGCTACATGAAGCTCCTATGTCCACAACTCAACATTTATTGTCGGGCTTGATGCTCGGTCTTTTCGTGGTCGCGTGCACACCCGGCGATGCAGAGCGCTCGGCGCGCGACTCCACAACCGACTCGTTGGCTATTGCACGCGAAGCCGTACGGCAGACCGAAGTGTCAGACTCGGTGCAGAGACAGTCTCGGCTACGTACGCTGCAGGCAACGATGGATGACCTTGCATCGCGCGACTCAGCGGGACTGCGCGTAGAGGTGGACCTGGCATCGCGGCGCCTGCGCGTGCTTGATGCGCGCTCCGATACGCTCGCACAACATGATATCGCCATTGGCTCCGACGAGTGGCCCACGCGAACTGGCAGCTGGCACATCGGACAAGTGGTGCTGAACCCCGAATGGATTCCCCCCACCGACGAATCCTGGGCTGAGGACGAAAATCGAAGTGCGCCTGGTGATCCTGATAACCCCTTAGGACACGCGCAGCTCGTCTACGATCTGCCACGCAGTATTCACGGTACAAATGCTCCAGCATCGATTGGCCAGGCCGTGTCGCACGGATCGATTCGCGCGCTGAACGAAGTCGTGGTTGCACTCGCAGAACTGCTCATGCAGCAAACGGGTGTTGAGCGTGCATCTGCGCTTGTTCAGGAGGCGCAGCGCGATCGCACTGTCAAGCGCGTGGTAGACCTGCCGCAGCTGGTGCCGATTCGTGTGTACTAGTTCGCTCTCGCAGCCGTCGCCTCGGCGGACTGCGACTCACGTGGCAGGCTGGCCGTGAACACAGTACCTGATGCATCTGAGGTAACCGTGAGTGTGCCCTCGTGGGCTTTGGCGATTTCACGCGCGATGAACAAACCGAGCCCGAGGCTCGCACTCGGCACTGGCTGCTCGTCTTCTATCGCAAGCTGAACCAGCGGCTCGAAAATTCGCTCAAGCGATGCAGCGGGAATGATCGATCCCTGACTCCGCACCGCAAGTATCACACGATCGCCGGCACCATGGGCGGAAAGGTGGACGCTCTCGTGTGGTGCGCCATGTTGTCCTGCATTGCTCAACAGGTTTGTTAAAAGCTGTTGCAGTCGCGTGGCATCAAACGATCCTGTCAGATCCCCATCGATGTCTGAGTAGAAGGAGCACGACGGGTGCATCGCCTCAGCGGTCGCCACCGCAGCAACGCACGCCACGACGGCGTCCATCTGCTTGCGGTGGATAGCCAGACCTCCGCCAAGCCGTGAGCGCGTGAAGCCGATCATGTCTTCCACCATGTTCGACATAAATCGGGCGGCACGTTTCAGACGCAGGCCAAGCTCCGGATCCCGCGTGTCTTCGGGAGAGGTGCGTGACATGACCTCGCCGGCGAGGCTCATAACGGCCAGTGGTCCGCGCAGGTCGTGTCCCAGTATCGCCAGGAAGAGCTCCCGCGTATCGTCGGCACGCTTGGAATAGGTGACGATCGACTCGGTCAGCGCCTGGTCGATGGCTTCATTAAACCGGACGACCGCATCGAGCGTTTTGGGTGCGCTCAGGTCTGTGAGCGGCAGCCATCGGCGCAATACAGTGGCGCGCAGCGCGCGAAACTCCGAACTCAGCTGAAGCAGCGTAAAGTTGCTGGCGTGGCGCATGGCGCCATGAATCGACGCCGCGGTGGTGGGTGACGCGTCCTGCAGGCCTTGCGACTTCTCCACTTCCTCTTGTGGCGTCTGCCATTCTTCGATGTCGAGCGCAACGGCACGTAACATCTGTTCGGCGTGATCGCGGAGCGCCGTCAGCGACATTGAGTCTGCGGCGGGGCGCATGGTCATGGCGTACTCCTCCCAATCGGTGAGGATCTGGTCCATGTGTGCGACGATAAATGCGGATAGCTTCATGCAGACGGCGCGACGATTGGGGAAAGGCAGCAGCGGGATCCGGGAGAATGTAACAACCCTTGCATATGCCACCCAACCCGGGTATTCTGAAGGTCTTGGCCTGAATCGGCCCCGTTTGACACGGGGGCGAGTCAGGTTGTCGTGCTGGCCCGCCAGCCACTTTTCCCAGCACATGTGCGCGGGATCGTCGCGAATGTAAGTCCCTTTCGGGGACGCGCTCGCAGCAGCGATGCATCACATGTGATCCACCGACGAATGCTGCCTTACGTAGCATTCGGCACGGCGCGTAGGCGTCGGGACGCGAGAGCGTCGAGGGGTATTCACGTGAAGGTTCGCAGCAGCGTCAAGCCGATTTGCGAGCACTGCAAGGTCGTTAAGCGACAGGGCGTGACTCGCATCATCTGCAAGCGCAATCCCAAGCACAAGCAGCGTCAAGGCTAAGGGAGCGCTTACTACATATGGCACGTATTTCCGGCGTCGATCTCCCACGCGACAAAAAGGTTGAGATCGGCCTTACCTACATTTTCGGCATCGGGCGCAGCATGGCCCAGCGCATTCTCGCCGCCGCCGGCGTCGATGCGAATCAGCGTGTGCGCGATCTGTCCGATGCAGACGTCAACAAGATCCGTCAGGAGATCGAGCGCAATCACCGCGTCGAGGGTGCCTTGCGCACTGAAGTCGCGATGAATGTGAAGCGTCTCATGGACGTGGGTTCCTATCGTGGTTCGCGTCACCGTCGCGGTTTGCCCGTGCGTGGTCAGCGTACCCACACCAACGCGCGCACCAAGAAGGGGCCGCGCCGCGCCATTGCGGGCAAGAAGAAGGTGACCAAGTAAACCATGGCTACCGCAAAGAAGAACAAGCGCGTCGTCGAGGCCGAAGGCATCGCCCACGTCAGCGCCACATTCAACAACACGACCATCACGATCACGGACATGCACGGCAACGCTGTGTCGTGGGGGTCAGCCGGCAAGGCCGGATTCAAGGGTTCCAAGAAGTCCACACCGTTTGCCGCCACCGTGGCTGGCGAACAGTGCGCCCGCGAGGCCTTGTCGGCCGGCGTGCGCCGGGTGCATGTGCGGGTGCAGGGTCCGGGCAGTGGCCGCGAGTCGGCCATCCAGGCACTCTCCACCGCCGGTCTTCAGGTCAAGTCCATTCGCGACGTCACGCCGATTCCGCATAACGGCTGCCGTCCGCCCAAGCGTCGGAGAGTCTGATCATGGCACGCTACACAGGTCCGTCATGCCGTCAGTGCCGTCGCGAAGGCACGAAGCTGTTCCTCAAGGGCACCAAGTGCTTCACCGAAAAGTGCCCGGTTGAGCGTCGTCCGTATGCGCCGGGCCAGCATGGTCAGGCCACGGCGCGTCGCCGCAAGATGTCGGAGTACGCCAAGCAGTTGCGCGAGAAGCAGAAGATCAAGCGCACGTACGGCGTGAGCGAGAAGCAGTTCCGCAACACGTTCGAGAAGGTGGCCACGTTGCCCGGCATCACCGGTCACAACCTGCTCGCCGCGCTCGAAACGCGTCTCGACAACGTCGTGTACCGCATGGGCTTCGCACCCAGCCGCAAGGCCGCGCGTCAGCTCATTCGTCACCGTCACGTTGAAGTGAAGCAGCGCAAGCTCGACATCCCGTCGTACCAGGTACGTCCGGGTGAGGAAGTCCGCATCAAGGCGAGCTCGCGTGAGCTGGTGCTGGTGCAGGCGGCCATGGAGCAGGCGTCGCGTGGTGCGCCAATGTCATGGATCGCGGTCGACCGTGAGTCGTTCAGCGGTCGTGTGCTGGAGAAGCCGATTCGTTCGGCCATCCCGCTCGCGGCGCAGGAACAGCTCGTCGTCGAACTGTACTCCAAGTAAGCCGTATCATCGCCGAGCCGGCATCACGCTGGCTCGGCGATGCGATGTGTACCGCCACACGTACATGTCACCCCAGCGACACGCAAGTGTCGCCGGTCGGGACCCGCACTCCCGTACGAGCGTGCCGCGCGGCGGGGCGAGGCACGGCGTCGCGATCACAGTAAGTGCTGTGATCGTGAGACCACTCTTAGCACACTTTCTGATATGTCCAATACGATTGACCTGAGCGGGCTGGTTCGGCCGCAGCTTGTTGAAGCAACACGGCGCGACGACCAACCGATGATGGCGGAGTTTCGTCTGCAGCCGCTCGAGCGCGGTTTCGGGCACACGCTGGGCAACGCGATGCGGCGACTGCTGCTCTCGTCCCTGCGCGGCTCGGCCGTGTGGGCGTTCCGCATTGATGGGGTGGTGCATGAGCATCAGACCATTGCGGGCGTGGTGGAAGACGTGCACCAGATCATTGCCAATCTGAAAACGCTCACGCTGGCGCTCCCCGATGATGTCGAGAGCACGGTGCTGCGCCTGAAGAAGGAAGGCCCGGGTGCGGTGACGGCGGCTGATATCGAAGCCACCGGCGGCGTGCGGGTGATGGGCGGTTCGCATCACCTGTTCACCATCACCGACAAGCGCGATCTATCGGTGGAGCTCTATGTGAACAAGGGTCGTGGTTATGTCGAGGCCGATCAGCATCCGGTCGATCGTGCGTTGCCGGTGGACACGGTGCGCATCGATGCGATTTACAATCCGGTGCGTCGCTGCAACTTCACCGTTGCGGAAACGCGCGTTGGACAGCGCACCGACTATGATCGTCTCACACTCACGGTCGAAACCAACGGCACGATTTCGCCGGAAGAAGCCGTGTCGTACGCTGCCGCGCTGGCCCAGACCCACTTCCAGTATTTTGTGGGCTTTGGTTCGTCGTCGTCAGTGTCCATCGGCGCGGCTGATGCCGCGGCCAACAGCGACGCGCTGCGTCTGGCGGAGCTGTTCCGTACCCCGATCGACGACATGGAGTTGTCTGTCCGGTCGGTTAACTCACTTAAGAACTCGAACATCCGTTCGCTCGGTGACCTCGTGCGTCAGACGGAAGCGCAGATCCTGCAGGTGAAGAACTTCGGCAAGAAGTCGCTGAACGAAATCGCCGAGCTCCTCGAGCGGCAGGGACTGAACTTCGGCATGCGCTACGAGGAGTCGCCAGCAGAAGGCGTTCGCATTCTGGATATGGGGACGCCCCCAAGCCGCGCTGCCGAAAACGCACCGGACGACGACGAGGACGACGAGGAGTAATGCCATGCGCCATCGCCATGCCCACCGCCAGCTAAGGCGGACCAGCGAGCAGCGTCTTGCGCTGCTTCGCAATCTTGCCACCTCGCTGATCGAGGCCGGTGCGATTGAAACGACAGAAGCCAAAGCCAAGGAGCTGCGGCCGTTTGTCGAGAAGCTGATTACCAAAGCCCGTACCGGCACGCTGCACGCGCGCCGTCTCGCGGGACGCCACGTGCGCAAGCGCGAAGCGGCGGACAAGCTCTTTCAGGAGATTGGTCCGGCCTTCGCCACACGCAACGGCGGCTACACGCGCATTCTCAAGACCGGACACCGCAAGGGTGA
>JBGTOG010000100.1:0-9496 GCA_041742675.1 Gemmatimonadaceae bacterium
GCCGCGCCGTCGATCTGGCGCGCGATCGCCCGCGGCATGGCCGACTTGCTCATGCCGCGTGCCTGCGCCGTGTGTCAGGGGCTCATGAATCCGCAGGCAGTGGGAGTGGTGTGCGGAACGTGCTGGGCACGCTGCGAAGCGTTTCCCGAACCGTCCTGCCATCGCTGCGGGCACCCTCGACAACCACTGCCCGGGGTTCGACTGGCCGCCACAGCCGCGGACGCTGGCGATGGCTTCGCCGCCTGCCGCTGGTGTCTTCGGCTTCCGCCAACCGTACGTGCGGTGCGTTCCGCCGTGCGCCTCGACCGTGGCACGGGCAGTGCGATGGTGCACGCCCTCAAGTACAGTGGCTGGCAGCACACAGCGATTGGCATGGCACAGCGCATGGCGCAGCAATCATTCCCTGCTGATGTGTCCGCCGAGCGCACCGCGGTCATTCCGATCCCGTTGGCCGCCGCACGCGAGCGCGAGCGAGGATTCAACCAGAGTCTGCTGTTGGCCGAAGGCGTCAGTCGCGCGTGGGGCATCCCGGTGTGGACCGATGTACTGCAGCGACAACGCGAGACCGCGACGCAAACGCGGTTGACACCCTCGGAGCGCGCACACAACGTTGCTAGTGCGTTTGGCACCACGCGCAGTGCCGAGTCCCGGCTGCGGGGCGCCCATCTCGTGCTGGTCGACGATGTGATCACGACCGCGGCTACATTGAATGCCGCTGCGGCAGCGTTGTCCGCTGGTGGTGCTCGCATTCTCAGCTATCTCACATTCGGTCGTGCGCCCGACTCGGGTGACCGTCCGTCCCACGTTCCGGATCCGGATCAATCTCCATGGCTATTCGCGTAGGCATCAACGGCTTCGGCCGCATCGGGCGTCAGGTTCTTCGCGCCGCGAAGCAGGAAGGCGTAGCAGATCTCGACTTCGTGGCCGTCAACGATCTCACCGATACGAAGACGCTCGCGCACCTCTTCAAATACGATTCGGTGCACGGGACGTTTGACGGCCAGGTGAGCGCCGGCGACGACAGCATCACCGTGGACGGCGACACCATTCGTATCCTGGCCGAACGTGATCCGGGCAAGCTGCCGTGGAAGGACCTCGGCGTGGACATCGTGCTCGAAGCAACGGGACGCTTCACCAAGGCCGCCGACGCGCGCAAGCACATCGAAGCCGGTGCGAAGAAGGTCATCATCTCGGCACCAGCGACCGATGAAGACATTACCATCGTGATGGGTGTCAACAGCGACAAGTACGACGCCGCATCGCATCACATCATCTCCAACGCGTCGTGCACCACGAACTGTCTCGTGCCGATGGTGAAGGTGATCCGTGATGCGTTTGGCTTTGTACACGGCAGCATGGTCACGATTCACAGCTACACCAACGACCAGAGCATTCTCGACTTGCCGCACAAGGATCTGCGTCGCGCTCGCGCAGCGGCGATCTCCATGATTCCGACCACGACTGGTGCGGCGAAGGCCACCGCGCTCGTGATCCCGGAAGTGAAGGGGCTGATCGACGGTATCGCGGTGCGCGTGCCAACCCCCGATGTGTCGCTCACCGACCTGACCTGTGTGGTGGAGCGCGCCGTGACCGTTGCCGAGGTGAACGCCGCGTTCAAGACCGCCGCCGACGGCGCGCTCAACGGCGTGCTGGACTACAGCGAGGTGCCGCTCGTCTCGGTGGACTACATCGGCAATCCGGCATCATGCACACTCGATGCGTTGAGCACCACGGTGATCAACGGCACGCTGGTCAAGATCTCCGGCTGGTACGACAACGAGTGGGGATACAGCAGCCGCTGCGTTGATCTGTTGCGCTTTGTTGGCGCGCGACTCTGACCGCCCACTGCTCATGACTGCGCGCACCATCCGTCACCTGTCTGACGCACAAGTGCACGGACGGCGCGTGCTTGTGCGCGTCGACTTCAACGTGCCCATGGATGATCATGGACACGTTGCGGACGCCACACGCATTCTGGCGGCGCTTCCCACCATCACCGCGCTCGCCGATCGTGGCGCTAAAGTCGTGCTGCTGTCACACTTCGGTCGGCCGAAGGGCGCGCCTGATGCGAAATACTCGCTGCGACCGGTCGCGGATAAACTCACAACCATCCTGGCGCCACGACACGTCTCGTTTCTACCGCACACTGTCGGAGCCGAGGCGATCGCGGCGACGCACGCACTGACCAATGGCAGCGTGCTGCTGCTCGAGAACACGCGGTTTTACGCTGGCGAAGAATCGAACGATTTATCGTTTGCAAAGCAGCTCGGAGAACTCGGTGATGTGTATGTGAACGACGCGTTTGGTGCGGCACATCGGGCCCACGCGAGCACGGCTGGTGTGGCCGAGCATGTACGTCCCGCCGTCGCTGGCTTGCTGATGGAACGTGAGTTGGCATTTCTCGGAGAAACCCTCGACGCTCCGGATCAGCCATTCGTGGCGGTGCTCGGTGGTAGCAAGATTTCCGGCAAGATTGATGTGATCGAGGCGCTGCTTCCCAAAGTTGAGCGACTGCTGATTGGCGGCGCGATGGCCTGCACATTCTTTCGTGCCATGGGACTTGAGACGGGTTCATCACTGGTCGAAGAAGATCGTGTGGACATGGCCAAGGATCTGCTCAACCGCGCCGGCAACAAGTTGTGGATCCCAACGGACGCGATGGTGGCACCGGACATGAAGGAGGGCGCACGGGCACACGTCGTCGCTCGTGAAGCAATTCTTCCCAGCGAGGCGATGTTCGATATCGGCCCTGATTCCATTCGGCGCTTCGCCGCAGAAATCGAGCGCGCCAAAACGGTCTTGTGGAACGGTCCCATGGGCGTCTTTGAGCAACCACCGTTTGACAAAGGCACACGAGCCGTCGCCGATGCCATGGCGCGCGCGACGGATAGCGGTGCGACCACCATTGTTGGCGGCGGCGACTCGGCGTCCGCTATTGCCGAAGCCGGGCTCGAGTCGCGGTTGACCCACATTTCCACCGGTGGCGGCGCGTCACTTGAGTTTCTGGAAGGCAAGATCCTTCCGGGCGTCGCTGCACTCGATCAGGAGTAGGACGTGCTGCGTACCCCAATCTTTGCGGCCAACTGGAAGCTCAATCACGGCCCGAGCGACGCGCGAGCGTTCATGCAGCGATTCCTTCACCAGACGCCGCGTCAAACCGATCGCACGCTGGTGTTCTTTCCGCCTGCGCTTTCGCTCGCCGCCGTTGTCGACACGTTGACCGAGCGTGCGGATGTGCTGGTGGGCGTGCAAAACGTGCACTCGGAATCGCACGGCGCGTTTACGGGCGAGAACTCCGTCGCCATGGCGCGGGATGCCGGTGCGCGCGCGGTGCTCGTTGGTCACTCGGAACGTCGCCATGTGTTCGGTGAAAGCGACGAGTCCACGGCGCTCAAGATGCGCCTCGCCGTTGACGCACACATTGTGCCCATGCTGTGCGTCGGCGAAAAGCTCGAAGAGCGCGAAGCCGGCAACACCGAACAGGTGGTGCTTCGCCAGTTCGAGGCCGGTGTCTCCAAGCTGACCGACGCCGAACTCAGCGCCATCACGCTGGCCTACGAGCCCGTCTGGGCCATCGGCACAGGCCGAACCGCCACACCAGAGGACGCCTCGGCCATCCACGCGGTGTTGCGCGACGCGCTGCGCGGGCGACTTGGGGGCAAGGCCAATGCCGTTCCGATTTGTTATGGCGGGTCGGTGAATCGGGGCAACGCCGAAGCCCTGCTGTCCGCGCCCAACGTCGATGGCGTGCTGGTTGGTGGGGCGAGTCTGGACGCCGACGGCTGGAGTGCGATTGCGCGTACCGAGTTCAGCCGCTGATTTGGCCTTGCGCCAGCGGCACTGAAGCTGCGAAGTTTGAAGGCTAGGCAGGACGCGAGCCAGCGCGCGCATGCGGTGCGAGCGGTTCGCCATTCCGTTTCCCGATCTCTGCGCCATGTATACGCTGCTCCTTACGCTGCTCATTCTTGACACGCTGCTGCTCAGTGTGGTGATCCTGTTGCAGGCCGGCAAAGGCGGCGGCCTCGCCGCCAGCTTCGGCGGCGCGAGCTCGTCTTCTGATTCCTTCATGGGCACGCGTCAGGCCGGCAATCTGCTCACCAAGCTCTCCTGGTGGTGCGGCGGGATTTTTCTGTTCCTGGCGTTTGTGCTGCAGCTGATGTCCGCGCGTTCCGCGGTGCCGTCGTCCGTACTTGATCGCCTGTCAGCGCCGTCCAGCGATGCCCGGACGCCAGTCGCTCCCGGAGGCGCAGCACCAGCACTGCCCCTTGAAGCACCGCCAGCGGCCCAGCCGCCGGCTACGACGCCTCCCAACAACTGACCCGAAGAGCACCGGTGGGCACGCTGCCTCCCGCAGGGTTCCTCCTCCTCGAGGACGGAACCCTTTTTCTCGGACGACTCGTCGGACCCGCCACTCCTGCGGTCGCTGAAGTCGTGTTCACCACGAACATGACTGGCTACCAGGAACTCTTCAGCGATCCGTCCTACAACGCGCAGATCGTGGTGATGACGTCGCCCATGATCGGCAACTACGGCGTGAACACCGAAGACCCCGAGTCGGCTCGGCCGCAAGTCGCTGGCGTGGTTGTGCGGGAACTCTCACGCACCTATTCCAACTGGCGCGCCACGGGCTCGCTGGAAGACTGGCTCTCCGAAGCGGGCATCTCGATTCTCACCGAGGTGGACACGCGCCGCCTGGCCATGCATCTGCGATCGGCTGGCGTCATGCGCGGGGTCATCGCCGCTGGCACGACGCCGACGGCTGAAGCGCTGGCAGCGCTCGATGCCTGTCCACCCATGGTGGGGCTGGATCTCGCTTCCGTGGTGAGCACGCGTGAGCCGTATCAGTGGGGCAATGCGCAGCACCCGTGGCACGTGGTGGCTTACGACTTTGGCGTCAAGCGCAATATTCTCCGCCTCTTCGATGCGCACGAGGTGCGAGTCACCGTTGTGCCGGCGTCTACGTCTGTCGAGGACGTGCTCGCGCTGGAGCCGGACGGCGTCTTTCTCTCCAATGGACCTGGAGATCCCGAGGCCGTCACCTACGCACCACCGGCGATTCGAGAGCTCGCGGAACGCGGTACGCCGATGTTCGGCATTTGCCTCGGGCACCAGCTGCTCGGTCTGAGCTTTGGTGGACACACGACCAAAATGCCGTTTGGACATCGTGGCGGAAATCAGCCAGTCAAGGACCTGATGTCCGGCAAAGTGCTGATTACCTCCCAGAATCACGGTTTTGCGGTGGCCGGATCGGAGGCCACCGGCGTCGAAGGTGCCGAAGCACTTGAGGTGACCCATGTCAACCTCAATGATGGTACCGTAGAAGGGCTGAGGCACCGCACGCTGCCCATTTTCGGGGTGCAATATCACCCGGAAGCCGCCCCCGGCCCCCACGATGCCGTCCCGCACTTCAACGAGTTTCTCGACGCCTTGAAGTCGGCCCGCGTCTGATCGCCACAACTGCTTGTGCGCCAAGTACTTGACTGTGGCGAACTGAGGCCGTAGGTTCGCTTCTCCCGGGCGAATCGTGACCTGCGATCCCACGCTCGACTCGCCTATCGCGTCGGCTCTTCTGCCTGGCGCGTTGCCCTTTGGAAGAGCTCATGACGAAAGCCGATCTGGTGGAGAACGTCACGGCGCGGATCGCCCGGACCGCTGGTCCGACGATTTCGAAAAAAGACTGCGCCCGTGTAGTTGACGCCTTTCTCGATGCCATCAAGGACGCGCTCGCTGAGCAGAAAAACATTGAAGTGCGCGGCTTCGGCACATTCAAGATCCGCCAGCGCAAGACGCGCATGGCGCGCAACCCGCGCACCGGATCACCGGTCGAAGTCTCCGCGCGGCCCGTGCCGGTGTTCAAGCCATCAAAGGAGCTGCGCACGCTGGTCGCGGATGCCGACGAGGCGCTTGAAGAGGCCGAGAAGGCCGCTCAGGAGGCGGTACAGCGGCTCGGTGGCCCGCTCGGACTGCCGCCACGCACTGACTTCGATCCTCGGTAGCGGCGGCGCCACGAGCGCCGCGTGGCGGAGGCGCGGGTATGCACCGAACCTTTCGGCCGCGCGCCGGTTGTAGTTTGTACGTATGACGTTTCCTGTGCTCCTGTTCGCTTCCTACGCCGATGCCTTCGGCGGGCGATCGGTCAACGTGCCGGTGGCACTGCCATGTACCGTCGCCGAGGTCGTACAGGCGATGCGCCAGCTGCCCGGTGGGGAGCAACTCCCGGAGCGCCCGCTGGTTGCCGTGAACCATGCGTACGCCCGCCCTGACAGCGCCGTCACAGCAGGGGACGAAGTCGCAATCATCCCACCGGTGGCCGGCGGGTGAGCAGTCCAGTAGCAGCCGCTCTGCATGTGGAGCTCAGACACGACGCGATTGACGCGTCCACCGTGCTGAGCGCGGTGCAGCATGGCAGTGTTGGCGCCGTCGCGCTATTCGTTGGCACTGTGCGCGACACCAACGACGGGCGCGCTGTCGCTGGCATTGACTACGAAGCGTACGAGCCGATGGCGGAACAGGAGATGCGATCCATCGCAGCGGAACTGGTCGCGGAGTGGCCAGCGCTTCGCATCGCGATCGTCCACCGCCTTGGCACGCTCATGGTGGGTGACGCGAGTGTCGCGATCGCGTGTGCGCACGCACGCCGCGCGCCAGCCGCCGATGCGATGCGACGCGCCATTGAGCAGCTCAAGGTTCGCGTGCCGATCTGGAAGCGCGAGCATTACACGAGCGGCGCGTGGATGTGG
Source organism: Gemmatimonadaceae bacterium (assembly GCA_041742675.1). Taxonomy (GTDB): domain Bacteria; phylum Gemmatimonadota; class Gemmatimonadetes; order Gemmatimonadales; family Gemmatimonadaceae; genus JAABRT01. The sequence continues at coordinate 6,741 of JBGTOG010000100.1, forward strand.
GTTGACCCCTCGGGAAATCCGCGGTGAGCGAGCGACCGATGGCGTCAGCGAGCAGGCCGCCGGTTGCGTCAGCCAGTACGCCGGCCGCGAGCGAACCGTCGTCAACCACGCTGCGCGATCAGTTCGGTCGTGGCATCGAATATCTGCGCATCTCTGTTACCGACCGCTGCAACTTCCGATGCGTGTATTGCATGCCGCTCGAGGGTTTGCCGTGGCTGCCAAAGCACGACATTCTGCGCTACGAAGAAATCACGGAGGTGGTGCGTCAACTCGCTCCACTTGGACTTCGGCGTCTTCGATTGACCGGGGGCGAGCCGACCATCCGGCCCAACCTGGATGTGCTGATCAGCATGTTGCGGGCTGTCCCGGGCATCGAAGACATCGCGCTTTCGACGAACGGCGTGAAGCTGCCGGAACTTGCGAAGCCGCTGGTGCAGGCCGGCCTCGATCGCGTGAACATCAGCGCGGATTCCCTGCAGGCTGATCGGGTGCGCGCCATCGCACGACGCGATCTGGGCTTTGATCTGGTGTCTGCGGCGCGTGCGGCAACGGCTGCCGGACTCCAGCCTGTGAAAATCAACGTGGTCGTGATGCGCGGGGTCAACGATGACGAGATCACGGACTTCGCCGCGCTCACTCGCGATCACCCGTGGCATGTGCGCTTCATCGAGCTCATGCCGGTGGGTGATTTGCGTGAGCTGACATGGGAGCATGTCGTGCCGAGCGACGAAGTGTTGCAGCGGGTGTCAACGCTTGGTGCGTTGACCGCTGACTCGGGCCCCGCACGCGGGAACGGTCCAGCCGAGTATTTCCGACTCGACGGAGCGGCGGGCACCGTCGGGGTCATCACGCCGATGACGCACACGTACTGTGAAGCATGCAATCGTGTACGCCTCACCGCCGACGGTCGGTTGCGCACGTGTTTGTTCGGCGACCACGAGGTCGTGCTGCGCGATGCATTGCGACGAGGCGAGCCGCTGGAGCCACTGTTTCGTCAGGCGCTCGCCGAGAAGCCCAAAGAGCACGGACTGCTGCAGATGCAGGTGGGTGGACTGCGCGCGCTGAGTCAGGTTGGCGGGTAGGCGGTTCGGACCTGGTGGTCCGGTATTGTTCATTCGCGGCAGGCACCACGCCTGATCTCCCGCTTGCATGCGTTTGTTATGCGCAGCGCAATTGCTGCCCCTCGTGCACGCGCCTAAGTTCCTGTTGATAGGCACCCCAGTCTCAACTTTGTACCCAACACGGACGTACTCCTCATGGTGAACAAGATCACGGTGGTCGGCGCAGGCAACGTTGGCGCGACAACAGCACAGCGCATTGCCGAAAAATCGCTCAGTCGCACGGTCGTCATGGTGGATGTGGCCGAGGGCATCCCGCAGGGCAAGGCGCTCGATCAGTGGGAGTCCGCGCCCGTCGAACTGTTCGACACACGTGTGGTGGGCACGAACGGCTACGACGAAACGGCCGGCTCCGACATCGTGGTGATTACTGCGGGCATCGCACGCAAGCCCGGCATGACGCGCGATGATCTGCTCAACACCAATGCGAGCATCGTGAAGTCGGTGTGTGAGCACGTGAAGAACACATCGCCCGATGCGATTGTAATTGTCGTGTCCAACCCGCTCGACGTGATGTGCTATGTCGCCAAGCATGTGACGGGCTTCCCGCGTGAGCGTGTGATCGGCATGGCCGGCGTGCTTGATACGGCGCGCTATCGCTCGTTCATCGCCGAGGCGCTCGATGTGTCGGTGCAGGACATTCAGGCCATGGTGCTTGGTGGACATGGCGATACCATGGTGCCGCTTGTCTCATACACGACGATCGCGGGCATTCCCATTCGTCAGTTGATGGGTGAGGAGCAGCTGGCTTCGATCGTCGACCGGGCTCGCAATGGCGGCGCTGAAATTGTGAAGTATCTGAAGACCGGTTCCGCGTATTACGCGCCGTCCAGCGGTGCCGTGGAAATGGTGGACGCGATCGTGCGCGACCGCAAGCGCATCCTCCCGTGCGCGGCGTGGCTCAATGGTGAGTACGGAATGTCCGGATTGTATCTCGGCGTGCCGTGCAAGCTCGGTCGAAACGGACTGGAGCAGATTATTGAAGTCGAGCTCACGGGCGATGAGCGCGCGGCGCTGGAGAAGAGCGCCGACGCGGTGCGGGAACCAATGGCCTCCATCAAGTTCTGATACAGTGTAGGGCTCACTGGCCCGGCGCGCCTGATTCTGCGGGCGCGCAGGCTTACCAACAAATACATGGCTTATCTCGCACGGTTCTGGGACAGCACGATCGGCAAGAAGATCGTGATGGCGGTAACGGGAATCATCGGCGTGCTTTTTGTGGTCGGGCACATGTCCGGCAACTTCCTGATGTTCAAAGGCGCGGGGGCAATGCACGAATACGCGTTGCTGCTCCGCACCAGCATGCCCGTGCTGTATGCGGTGCGGGCGGCGTTGGTAGCGGCGGTGTTGCTGCACGCGCTCGCGGCGTATCAGCTCACCATGCGATCGCGTGCAGCGCGGCCTGAGGGCTACGCCAAACTTGAACCCCAGGTGACCACGTTTGCCGCACGCACTATCCGGTGGGGTGGCGTGCTGTTGCTCGTGTTCATCGTGTTTCACATCGCGCAGATCACGCTGGGCTGGGTGGGTGTGCCGGACTTCGTGCACCTCGATCCGTACAACAACCTGCGCAACGGGTTGGCCAATCCGCTCATCGCCGGATTTTACATCATCGCGATGGCGGCGCTCGGGCTGCAT
>JBGTOG010000114.1:0-4852 GCA_041742675.1 Gemmatimonadaceae bacterium
CCCGTCTCCGTCATGCGCCCGCCGGCCGCCGCACTCACGGCCAGCGCAATGCCGAAGTCGGCTACCATGGGCCGACCCTTCTGCAGCAGGATGTTCTCGGGCTTGATGTCGCGGTGCACCACGCCCTGTTCGTGCGCGTACTGCAGCGCGTCGGCGACGTCGGTGGTGATCTTCACCGCCTCTTCCACGCCGAGCTGCGTCTCCCGGTCCAGCTTCGCGCGCAACGTCTCACCGTCGATGAACGGCATGACGTAGTACAGGAACCCATCCGCTTCGCCCGAATCGAACAGCGGCAGGATGTGCGGATGCTGCAGCGCGGCCGTCGTCGTGATCTCCTGCACGAATCGCTCGGCGCCGAGCACGGCGGCGAGTTCGGGCTTGAGGACCTTCACTGCGACGCGGCGTTTGTGTTTGAGGTCTTCGGCCAAGTAGACAGTCGCCATGCCGCCGGCGCCGAGCTCACGCTCGAGGCGGTAGCGACCGGACAACGCGGCGGTGAGACGCGCGATCGGATCGCTCATCGCTGCAGCTGGACGCGAAGGTCTTCGAACCAATTCTCCACCAGCACCGCCCGCAGAACTCCGGCATTGGCGGTACTCACGCGCCGACGCGCGAAGATGAACGATTGCGCATCTGGCGATACGCTGAACGACTGGTGATAGAGGTCTGACATCATTCCTCGCACGTCGAGGAGTGATTCGGTGCCGAGCAGGGCGAAGCTCGGCGTGGATTGATAGCTGGCGGCGGCAAGCGTGCCGTCCCCTTTCACGTAAAAGAGTTCGTTCGTCGATGATGACCAGACCGGAGAAGAGCCACCGCTATTGGACACTTGCCACCGGCCTGCGGAGGTCTGGGGAAACGGGCGTACGTAGATCTCTTGCGTGCCCGATTCGTCAGAGGCGTACGCCAGCCACCGGTTGTCGGGCGAGACGGCGGGCTGCAGCTCCCGGAACTTGGTGGCCACCAGCTCCACTGGTGTCGGGTCACCCGCGAGATGTACGCCGAGGAGGTCACCGAGGCTGGCGTCCCCGTTGTCGGTCCGGAGCACGAGCCATTGTCCGTCGCCCGACCACGTGACCTCCTGGATAAATCGGCCGACTACCTGAACCTGTTGGTCGTCTGCGGAGCTGTTGGCTTGCCGCGTGTAGACCGCGCTCCCACCCGTACTGTCCCTGATGAAGGCGATCGTCCGCCCGTCTGGCGACCAGGCCGGCCGGCGGTCATCCCCCCCGAACGTGAAGCGGGAAAACGGCCCACTGTCGAGCGCCTTCACCCAGATGTTGAGCTTACCCGCCGACGGCCCGACGCCGACGGCGAGCTGTCGTCCGTTGGGAGACAGCGACAGCGAGTTGAACCCCCTGATATACCAGCTCGTGTCGATCGGTGTCGTGAGACCGGCACGGCTGACGCGGACGATTTCGGTGGCGCCGGAGGCTTCGTCACCTCTGAAGTAGAGCAATGTGCCTGTAGGCGACCACGCCATCAGAGGCAGTGAGTTGCCGACGTTCATCATCGCGACGCGCTCAACAACGAGCGTTGCTGGTCCGCGAATCTCGAGCGCGTCGATGTCGAACGGTGCCACCAATACGGCGCCATCATTGCGCACGTACATCAAGTCCCCCGTGGGCAGGACCCATGCCCGGACCGCATCGACGACCAGGGGTTTGACCTCTCCGGTGGAGAAATCGACTGCACGGATAGATGACGTCGCGCAGTTGGATGTGCAGAGCGTGAACAGGACTCCGCGTGCCTTCGGGAGGGGTGACGGACTGACGAATCCGTAGCCACGATAGCTCGTGTTTGAGAGCATCGTGGTATATGCACCCCCGGACGCCCCCACGCGGCGAAACTCATCGCCCGCAGGTGAGGCGTATACAAGGGTGTTGTCATCGAGCCACGTGATGCCGTACGCTATCGGTGCCACCGAATCGGCGAGCAGCATTGCTGCGCCACCATCCAGGCGTACCTTTTTCAGCTGACCATCCGCGACGAACGCCAGCCACTGCCCGTCCGGAGAGAACGTTGGTGAGGCACCCCGCTCCGTTCCGGGGATCGGGACGGGATCAAGTTCTCCCGGTCGCTTGATCCAGATCGGCCCGTTCTGTCCCTCACCGCGGAACGCGATCTGTCGGCCGTCGGGCGAGATGTCCAGCGCAGGAGCGAACGAAAAAATTCCGAGCGTGTCGCTGAGCGAAATCGCGAGCCGGCGCACTTCCGGTGCCGGAGCACGTTGCAGCCACCCCCACGCGCCGATTGCCAGCGCGACTGTCGCCACACCCCACGGGATGAGACTTCGCCCTCGCTGGATCGGTTCTGGACGCAGCGCTGTCCGGGATGACGTGGTTCCGCCGCTGCTGAGTGCGGCGGCGAATGCCGCGGCCGTCGCGAATCGATCGGCCGGCAGCTTGGCGAGGCCGGACAGCACAGCGTCTTCGACATGCTCGGGCACGGTGTCGCGGAGCGTACGCAACGCAGTCGGCTTCTCGCTCATGATCTTGGCCACGATCGCCTGCACGCTGCCGCCTGCGAACGGCGGGTCGCCGGCCAGCATTTCGTAGCTGACCGCGGCCAACGCGTACACATCGCTGCGCGCGTCAATCACCTTTTCGCCCATGGCCTGCTCGGGGCTCATGTACTGTGGCGTGCCGAGGCTCAGTCCGGTCTGTGTCATGCGCGTGCCGCCGGCGCTTTGCACGGCGAGCGCGATACCGAAGTCGGCCACCAGCGCCTGCCCGTCGTGCAGCAAAATGTTTTCGGGCTTGATATCGCGGTGAATGACACCTTGGCGATGCGCGTAGTCGAGCGCGCTGGCCACTTCGCGCGCGATACGCACCGCGTCATCGATTGGCAGTTGACGCTCACGTTCGAGTCGCGTGCGCAGCGTTTCGCCCGTGACGAGCGGCATGACGTAATACAGCAGCCCATCCGCCGCGCCGCTGTCGAGCAGCGGCAGGATGTGTGGATGCTGCAGTCGCGCGGTTGTACGGATTTCGCTGAGGAACCGTTCGCCGCCGAGCGCCGCACCGAGGTCGGGGTGCAGGACCTTGATGGCGACGTCGCGCTCGTGTTTGATGTCGTGCGCGAGGTAGACGGTGGCCATGCCGCCGGCGCCGAGCTCACGCTCGAGGCGGTAGCGGTCAGCGAGGGCGGCGGTCAGTCGCGACATCGGCTCCGTCATGAGGTTGCTCGTGCGGGGGAGGCCACTAGCGCGACCGCCCACCATCGGGGAGCGTCAACCGCTCGACATCGAGATCGAGCGCGCGGACCACGGCGGCGAAGCGCGGCTCCGCACGCACGATGTCGTACGCCTTCGAAGCCATGCCGAATGCCGCCACACGATGCGGCTCGGTCCGCTGCGCCGTCTCGAGAGCCGTCAGGGTGCCATCGCGATCATCGAGCCCCAGTCGCGCGAAGAGAATGCCCACCTCTCGAGCCTGGGTCCCCACGGGGAGCGCCTCGAGTCGACGCAACAGGGCGCGAGCTTCGTCCCGTTCACCAGAGCGGCCGAGCACGCGCGCTGCAGCACCGACTCGCGCCGCCGAGATATCCGGGATCGCGAGGAGACGGCGCGCCTGTGCCGTGGCCTCGGTCTTGCGACCGGCGAGATCAAGCACGTCGGCGTACCACTGGTTGGCCTGCAGATGATCCGGATCCATCGCCAGCGTGCGTTGTGCGAGATCAATGGCCTCTTCGATGCGTCCGATCATCGCCAATGTGAGGCTGAGATAGGCGTTGTTCGTCGAGTACAAGGGATCCAGTCGATTCGCGGCTTCGAAATAGATGAGCGATTCCCGGTGCCGTCCCATGCGGTACAGCACCTCTCCCATGCGGTATCGCGCTTCCACGAACTGTGGGTCAAGCGCGATCGCGCGCTCGAACTCGCGCCGTGCATCGCTCCACTCGCCCGCTTCTGAATGCGCCTGCCCCAGAGCCACATGTCCATCGGCGAGTGAGTCCTCACGGGCAATCGCCCGCATTGCGGCGGCCCGCCCCGGCCCGGCGACGTCGCTGGCCTCGACGTCGGGGACGAAATACGGCTGCGCCAGCAGTGTCGAGGCAAGCATCGCGTACGCACGGGCGAAGCCGGGGTCGCGCGATATGGCTTCCTTGAGGTGGCGCTCCGCCTCCACCATGCCGGTGCCGCGCGCCCTGTAGAGCGGCAGCGCACGCAGATAAAGGTCGTAGGCGGCGAGGTTCGTCGTGCCGCCACGCGCGCTCATGCCGCCCGCGCCACTCGCCGAGGTCAGTCGCACCTGTAGCGCCGCTACGATCTCCCGGGTGATCTCGTCCTGGACGGCGAACACGTCAGCGAGGGGGCGTTCGTACGTCTGGCTCCAGAGCACACGCTCGTCGCTGGCACTGGTGAGTTCGGCCGAGACGCGGATGCGGTCGCCCGAGCGGCGCACAGAGCCGTCGAGTACTGCGGCCACGTTCAGCGCCGTGCCGATCTCGGTCGCCCCACCGCCCTGCTCCTTGACGCGAGCCGCCGACGCACGGCCGGCGAGACGCAGCCCGGGGATCTGCATGAGCGCGCTGGTGAGTTCGTCGGCGATGCCGGCGGCGAAGTAGCTGTTGGCGGTGTCGCCGCCGACTGAGGTGAAGGGGAGCACGACGAGGGTTCGTTCAGTGGCGATCGGGGTGCCGATAGCACTGGCGTAATCGCCGTCACGCTCGCCGGGATCACCGGATGGCGCTTGGCGTGTAAACACGACGACGCCGACGATCACGATCAGCCAGAATGGAATGCCAAACATTTCTATTCACCCTTATATCAGCGCATATAGCAACGGACCGGCATCCGTATATACGAGTCGTACACCAATTAAACGACAACTGCAAGTTTGAAGTTGCG
>JBGTOG010000128.1:0-33481 GCA_041742675.1 Gemmatimonadaceae bacterium
CACCGCCGCGTTCGGCGTTCGGCAGTGACGCGCGAGGCAGCACTCGTACCATAGGGTGTGCTAGCGACTGCGTCCGCCGCGACCACCGCGACGGCGAGAGCTTGAGGCCGACGAACTGGCAGCGCCGCTGCTGCCGGCTGCGTTACTACCGCCCGCCGACTTGCGCGCCAGCTTCTCCGCCGCACGCGCACGCTCTTCAGCTTTGCGTTTGCGGATCTCAGCGATGCGGTCTTTGAGCGGCACTTCCAGCTGTTCGCCCTCGCGCGATGCGTAGTCAAAATCCGGGAGCAGCACGCGTGGCAAGCGCCGACCGATTGCACGTTCAATGTCGCGCAGCTCCTGCTCCTCGTCCGGCGCCACCAACGTGTACGCTTCGCCCGTAAGCTCCGCGCGCGCAGTACGACCAACACGATGGATGTAGTCTTCTGGCGCTGTTGGCACATCAAAGTTCACGACATGACCGAGCGCTTCGATATCAATGCCGCGCGCAGCAATGTCGGTGGCCACCAGAACGCGAATCGTACCGTTCTTGAATCCGGCCAGCGCGGCCGTGCGCGCCGACTGTGAACGGTTGCCATGAATACGCTCGGCGCTGATGCCGCGCTTGGTGAGCTGCTCAGACAGCCGATTGGCCCGATGCTTGGTGCGCGTGAAGACCAGCGCTTCCTTCATGTCGCCACGTTCCAGCAACGCCATGAACAGACCGGCCTTGAGATTCTGTGGCACCGGGTAGACAGCCTGCGTAATGCCCACTGCCGGCGCGGAGCGACGCTCGAGGTCAATGGTTACAGGATTCTGCAACAACTCACTGGCCAACTTGCCAATGGGCGGGGGCATCGTAGCGCTGAAGAACAGCGTCTGGCGCTTTGTCGGGATGTACTTGAGCAGACGACGAATATCGGGCATGAAGCCCATGTCGAGCATGCGATCGGCTTCGTCGAATACAAGAAACTCGACGCCGGAAAGCGACGCGTACGGCGACTTGAGATGGTCGAGCAGTCGGCCCGGCGTGGCGATCATGACATCCACACCGCTGCGGAACGCGCGTTCCTGCGGCCCCATGCCTACGCCGCCAAACACGGCGGCGGCAGTGATCGGCGTGTGCACCGCCATGCTCTCGAGGCTCTCAAGAATCTGCGCGGCCAACTCACGTGTGGGCGTGACCACGAGCGCCCGCGTGGTGCCGCGCGGCTTATCGATGAGCTTGTGAAGAATTGGAAGCAGGAATGCCGCTGTCTTGCCGCTGCCGGTCATGGCGCAGGCAAGCAGGTCCCGACCCTCCAGAGCGGCGGGGATCGCCTTTTCCTGAATGGGCGTAGGGCGGGGAAAGCCGAGCTCTTTCAGCCCTTTCTGAAGGCTGGGATGCAACTGCAAGCTGGAAAACGACAGAAAAACGTCCGCGACAAGAGATCACATATGGGCTGGTCCCTGTGGACGTGCCCTCCAACCCGGAAATATAACCTCCCTGAGGGGGGCGACGTGGCTCAGCGCTGCTGCTCTGCGAACAACCCCTCAAACTGTTCGTACCCGGACGCTGCAAGCGAGTCTGCCGGAATGAAGCGCAGCGCTGCCGAGTTCATGCAATAACGCAATCCCGTGGGTTCCGGCCCATCCGGGAAGACGTGTCCAAGGTGTGAATCCGCTCCTACCGAACGCACTTCGGTGCGTTCAATCGTGAGAAAGCGGTCGATTTTGGTGTAAACGTTCGCCGCGACCAGCGGCTTGGTGAAGCTGGGCCACCCGGTGCGGCTGTCATACTTGTCGAGCGAGCTGAACAGGGGCTCACCTGAGACGATGTCCACATAAATGCCGTCGTCCTTGAGATCGTGGTACACGTTGCTGAACGCCTGCTCTGTCGCATCTTCCTGCGTCACGCGGTACTGCGTGGCATCGAGTGTTTCGCGCAGCACGGCATCCGTTGGTCGCAGTGCGCCAATGCGATCCTGCGATGGCGTGGTCAGCTCGGCGGCGGTTGCGCGTTGTCGGCCGGCGGTCATGGCGTAGCTGACCACGGCGCCCACAATGACGAGGGCAACAATCAGTAGTCTGGTCATCTCAGTTCGCCTTCAAAAGACCCGTCGTCCCGATTCCGGCGGCGTCGCCCCAGAGTTCACGCAGCCGCGCATCGCGACCGCAGCTTGTGCGATAAAACTTGTATCGGATCGGATTTTTCTTGTAGTAGTCTTGATGGTACTCTTCAGCCGCGAAGAACGTGGTCGCATCGGTGATCTCCGTAACCACCTTGGCACCAAGTTTCTTTTCAATTGTGGATTTGGACGCTTCGGCTGCCGCGCGTTCTGCGCTGTTCATCGGGAAAATCTCGGAGCGATACTGCGGCCCGCGATCGCAGAACTGCGCGTTGGCTGTGAGCGGATCGATGTTATGCCAAAAAATGTCGAGCAGCTGTGCGTAGGACACCTTGGCCGGGTCGTACACGATCTCCACCGCTTCCGTGTGGCCCGTACGGCCACCTGAGACCTGTTCGTAGGTGGGATTGCGCACCTGGCCTCCGATGTAACCGGAAGTTACGGACGACACGCCATCAAGCTTTTCGAACGGTGGCTCCATGCACCAGAAACAGCCGCCGGCGAAGATCGCGCTGGCTGTCGCCGCGTCGCCAATCTCGGGTGCAGGATCTCGCGCCTCAGTGCTCGGCGCGGCGTTGGTCTCCGGTGCACGCAGAATGATGGCGACAGCCGCCATCACGGTTGCAGCACCAGCGACGTACAAGACAGAACGAATAGACATATAGCGGCCTCGGGTTTTTGCAGGGTATACCAGAGGTAGTCAGTAAGGTCGTCCACAGTTCCCACGATGTCGCAGAAGCCTCGCGGGGGTGACTCGAATCACACTACAGCAAGGCCGCCCCTCGAATCGGAGTGCCGCGTGCAAAGCGATCGGGCGACAAGGAAGACATATCGAGCGAGTGCGTGCGTCCATCGCACACGAGTTCCGCCATGAGCTGTCCAATGGCGAGCGAATGCATGACACCGTGACCCGATGAGCCGTTGGCGAGCAGAAAGTTGGGAGTGTTTGCCGCCGCACCGAACAGCAGATGCCCGTCCGGTGTCATCTCATATAAGCCGGACCAGCAGGATGGTGTGTCGATCGGGACGTCGCGCAGCGCAGGCACGACCGAGCCGGCGAGGGTGTGCAGTTGCTCGAGCCACTGCGGGTCGACCGTTGTGTCGAACGGGTCCGATGGCACGGGATCGTGCGGACTGAGCAATAACACGCGGTCACCACGCACGCGCAGATGAAAGCCATCATCAGCCGCCACGGTCATTGGTGTGTTGGCGGGCAACACATGTGTTGGAACGGTAATGCCCACATGACGCCGTCGCGGCGTGACCGGCACGTCGATTCCGGCAAGGCGTCCGATTGATGCAGCCCAGGGTCCCGCCGCATTAATGACTGTGCCACACGCGATGCGTTCGTCTGCTGTGTGCACTGCGGCGATCCGGTCACCACTGTACTCCAAGGCGCTACACGTGGCTCCGTAGGAAACGTGCACGCCGGCACGTTGTGCGCTCTTCAGGAGTCCGGTGAGCAACGCGCGCGGATTGATGTAGCCATCCGGTGCGGCGTAGACTCCACCAATGAACTGCGATGCATCAACGTGCGGCGACAGGCGCTGAATGTCGGCCGTGGATACGGTGCGTCCGTGTGTGTAGCCGGCGGTGTGTTGCACGCGCAGCGCATCGTGTAGCGCCTCGAGCGTTTGCGTGCTGCGGGCCATGAAGAGGTAGCCAACCGGCTGGTACTCCGGATCGACACCATGCTCGTCGGCAAACGACAGCAACTGTGAAAGCGACAGCAATGACAGTCTGACGTTGATCTCGGTGCCGTACTGCGCACGAAAGCCGCCCGTGGCACGACCCGTACTGCCGGATGCCGGCGTGTCGGCTCTTTCGAGTACGCGTATCACGCCGGCGTTGCGACGTGCCAGATGCCAGGCGATAGACGCGCCAACAATGCCGGCGCCCACAATCACGATATCAGCCGAGGAGTGGTTCATGGCGGCGCAGTATGGAGGGATGATCCGCGACGGGTCAAATGACCTGCGGCAGAGAATGGACTGAAGGTTGTGCGCGGGGGGGGACACGACGAGGCGTACGACGGTTTGACGAGCACGCGGAAGTGTTTTGTTGGCAACAAGTTAGAGAGCGGCACACCGCAGTGTCCGGAAATGGCAAGTGGCTTGCTCAATGGGGGGACAGCGGCGCGGACCAAGCGGGTCATCGCCACCGTCCACTCTGATGGAGAATCAGCTCATGTTGTTTGCCCGTTTTGTTGTCGCTCGGCGTTCGACGCTGGCGTTCGCGCTCTCACTGGTCGTTTTGCTTACCGCGTGTGACGACAGCACCACCGCGCCTGCCGTACACGCGCCAGTGTCCACCGTAGAAATCGTTACGGCAGGCGCCACACTCACGGTTGGCGAGGAGCGTGCGATGGTTGCACGTCTCCGCGACCGGGACGGTGCGCAACTCGCCGGCCGCACGATCACCTGGTTGAGCAGTGATCCCTCCGTTGTGATGGTGTCCGACGCCGGTCGCTTGCAGGCGATTCGCACAGGCACAGTCATCATTACGGCTCGTAGTGAGGGACGAGAAAACAGTGTACAGATCGCCGTGCAGGCGGCGCCAGTGGCATCCATCCAGCTGTCTGACACGGCGTTCATGCTCTACCGTCAGAATACGCGTATGGTGCAGGCCACGGCCAAGGATCAGTACGGGCGTTCAATCCAGTCAGCGAATATTGCGTGGACCAGTCAGGATCCATCGATTGCCACTGTCAACGAGTTTGGTCGGGTGACGGCAATCGCGTCGGGGTCCACGCATATCACCGCCAGCAGCGGGGGACGCGTGGCCGATCTGCTGGTCACGGTGCCGGTATCGATTGTGGAAGTGCGTGTGACGCCAGCCGCGAAGGTGCTGGAGGTGGGTGCTTCTCAGCAATACGCCGCGCAGGTGATCGATGATCGCGGCCGAGTGCTGGAGAACAGCCAGTTGCAGTGGAGCTCAAGTGATCCATCGGTGGTGCAGGTCTCCGCGCATGGTGTGGTAACGGCGATCGCCCGGGGCTACGCGACCATCACGGCGCGCGCGGGCTATCAAACCGGATCGGTCGCGGTCACCGTCGTGGGGGACTGGCAGTTTGATTACGGGGCCCGGTACGACCGGCTGCTGCTGGACACCGTGACGGTGCGGAAGACAGACGTTTTTCATGTGATGCGGGTTGCCCGGGTGGAATCGGTGCGCTTCAACTTCCATGCGCCGTCAGGGCAGTGGCATGTGACCGTGCGCGTCGCCCGGGAGGAAGTCTCAGACTTTCTCGGCAACATGATGTACCGGGTGTTGAGCTACGAGGACGTGCTCGACTACGGCGACGTGTCCGGATATGACCTCTTCACGGGGGCGCCGCTGCTGCGATCTCGTCCAACGCAGACGCCGCGGTTTGCCTTCGCTGAGGTCGGCACCCAGCATTGGCTCAAGGGTCACGTGCGCGGTTTTCCCCTGGCCGTGTCCATCCCGCTGTCACGGTAACCAGGCCAGCCGAAATTTCCGGGAACATTTTTCTTGACAGGTAGTCCCGGACATCTTATCCTAGCGTCATGGGAGTTGTTCGGTCTTGGGACTACGGCTCTGGCTGTAGTCCCATTTTTGTATGATTTCCATGCGCGACAGCGGGGCGCGATGCCCGCAGGAATACGGACGGTCGGTGCGTACGGAAATACCGATACCTCGGCAGTCAGTACTATTTCAGGAGTAGGTATGCGTACGACCGGCACAGTCAAGTGGTTCAACGACACGAAGGGCTTTGGATTCATCACGCCTGAGAACGGCGGCAAGGATTGCTTCGTGCATCACTCAGCCATCCAGACGAGCGGGTTCCGCTCCCTGGCCGAAGGCGAGCGGGTAGAGTTTGACATCGTGCAGGGCCAGAAAGGCCCCGCCGCTGAAAACGTTACCAAGATCGGCTGAGTTACTTGGCTGCATGTCGCACCTCGGTGCGACGTGACGAACGCCCGTCCGGACTCTGTCCGGGCGGGCGTTTGGTCGTGTAGCCCCCGTCCCGGCATATTGTCGCATGCAACGTGAATCAATTGGTCTCGGTGGTGTGCTCGCGCGCGTAGTGGCCGCGATCGTCCTCGTCTACGGAACGTGGAACCCGTTCGGCTACTCGTTCTACGATTGGGCGCTGGAGCCGCTGTTTGGTGGTGCACCCACTGAGGGGCCACTGGCGCTCAAGTTTCTGGTGGGCGTCGTGTTGCTGGCGGGCTGGGCCGTGTTCCTCACCGCCACCCGTCGATCGCTCGGATTGTGGGGTGCGCTGCTGGCGCTGGCGCTCACCGGCGGTGTGATCTGGCTGCTGATTTCATACGATCTGGTCAGCGCCCGTAGCAGCCGCGGCATTGCCAATGTGGCGCTGATCAGCTTGTCACTATGTCTGGCGGCGGGGGTGTCGTGGTCGTTTGTGTCCAGGCGGATTTCGGGGCAGATCGATACCGATGTGGTGGAGTGATCTGCTCCCCGTCGGTTAATTGAAGCCCCACGGCGCCGGTGGAGCAGTCACGGTACGCGTCAGGTCGAACGACACGCGAAAGCGGCGATCGGTGCCCTCGCGGCGCAGCGCGTAGCCAAAGGAGACGCCCGGCTGCACAGACATCGTCCACACATTTGTTGACGCGGCCGGAATGAGCTCGGCGGTGTGTGCATCTGCCGCAAATTCCTGTTCGCCTGCTGTGCCGGCGTTCGGCGTGTCACCACCGTATTGCGTAACACTGTCTTCGCTGCCGTCTTCGTGCCGATGATCATGCTTGAGGCGCAAGCCGCTCGCGGTGCGCGTGATCACCCAGGTGCGGGAGCGATTTTCTCCCACATGAAACGGGATGCGAAGCACGGAGTCATTGCACTCGCGCACGTGCATGGTGAGTACCGATGCAGCGAAGGCGCTGTCAGCCGAAGAGTCCTCGATGACCTCGCCCTCGTATGCCTGACCGCACATCGCGGCGAGCGCATTGAAGAAACTGTCCTGCGCGGTGACCGCGGCGCTGGCGGCTTCGCTTGACTCGGGTGCTGGCTGCTCAGACGCGCAGGCAACGGCAACTGCGGTGCTCACTACGACCAACAAAAGGCGACGTGAGATGGTGATACCGGTGGGGAGTGACATGCTCGCGTGTCCTATCAGTCTTTGCGCGGAAACACGAGCACGGGGCAATCGGCGTGGCGTAGCACCGTCTCAGCGACGCTGCCGAGCAACATCGCACGAAATCCGGTGCGACCGTGAGTGGCCATCGCGATGAGGTCAAAATGATGTTCGCGTGCGTAGCCAGCGATCGCTTCTCCAACCTTGCCCGCACGAATGACTTGAATGTCCGGCGTCAGCCCGCTGAGATGCGCATGGCCGTGCGCCTGCAGCCACTGCTCGGCTCGCTTCTGATCCGCTTCAGCACCAGGCAAGTGGATAGGCGCGGCGAACGCGGCGCCGCGCGGAATGAGCGGTTCGTCTTCCACAACGTGCAGGAGCGTAACGCGGGCGTTCTGTACGGCGGCGAGTGCTGCCAACGGCGCGAATGCGCGTAGCGATTCGTCGGACAGATCGGTAGTGAGCAGCAATCGATCGAGCTTCATGACGTATCCCGAGCAGGAGTGGTGGGGCAATCAATCCGTTCAGTGGAAGCTACACACAAACATATCGTTTCCGGGCGAACGCTGCAGCAGTGACAACGCAGTGCAAATGCCTCGGTGCTATCTGTCGGTGTGCTCGACGCGACAATTGTTGTAAGTTGAAGGGTTGGGGGTGTGCGCGCCCCATCACTTCATACAGAGGGCCGTTCTCATCTTGTTTCTCGCGACCGATCTCGACGGAACCTTTCTTGGCGGCCGACAGGCTGACCGATTGACGTTGTATCGCACCATTCGTGCGACGAACGATATACGCCTGGTGTTTGTAACGGGGCGAGGCGCGGAGAGTGTGATGCCGCTGCTGGCCGATCCGCTTGTGCCGGATCCGGAGTTTATCATTGCCGATGTGGGCGCGACGGTGTTGCACGGCGATGGAAAGCGTCCCGTCACGCCGCTACAGTGGGAGCTCAGTGCGAAGTGGATTGGCACCGAGCCGATTCTACAGGCGCTGCAGGACCTGCCGCAGTTGGTACGACAGCGCGTGCCGCAGGAACGACGCTGCTCGTTCTTTCTTGATGATGTCGGGTTACTTCCGGAAATCAGAGAACGCGTGGCGCATCTTGATGTGGATGTACTGCTGAGCGCAGATCGTTATCTGGATGTCTTGCCGCGCGGTATCTCAAAGGGTGACACCTTGATGCGACTCGTGGCGCACCTCGGGATCGACGCGCAGGACGTGCTCGTTGCGGGTGACACGCTCAATGATCTGTCGCTGTACGACACCGGATATCGCGGTGTGGTTGTTGGACATGCGGAGCCTGCACTGGTGGAGGCCACGAAAGAGCGGGAGCATGTGCATATCGCCGCGTCTCCTGGCGCTGGCGGTATCCTGGAAGCCATTGAGCAGGGTGGATTGACGGTGGCGCCTACGGTCGAGAGCCCCGAAGGCAATGCGCAGCTCGTCGTCGTCTATCATCGGCTTCCCTACGAGGAGCGCGTTGAGCACGGGGTGGTTACGCGACGCCGCCATACGAGCCCCAACGGCATCGTACCCACGTTACTTGGCTGTTTTGAAACCGGGCGTCACGGGTCGTGGGTGGCGTGGACCACGCACCACGACGGATCAGGCGCGACGTCGCACGACCTGGTGGACGAAGAGCGGTTTGCCAATCTCGTGGCGGCGAAGGTCCCGCTCGCAGACGAGGACGTGCAACGCTTCTACAAGAAGTTTTCCAAGGAAGCGTTCTGGCCCGTGATTTTTTCGTTTGTTGATCGCGCGAGGTTTGTCGAGGCTGACTGGCAGCACTTCCTGGAGATCAACCGGCGCTTTGCGCAAACGGCAGCGGCCGAAGCGGATTTTGGCGCCCTGGTGTGGATTCACGACTACAACTTGTGGATGGTGCCGGCGTTCCTGCGGCAACTGCGTCCGGATGTGCGCATCGGCTTCTTCCATCACACGTCATTTCCGCCCGCTGATGTGTTCAATGTGATTCCGTGGGCCGGACAAATTGTGGGTTCACTCGCGCAGTGCGACTACATCGGATTTCACATTCCGCGCTACGCGGCAAACTTTCTGGATGTGCTGCGCTCACACTCGCCGACCGAAGTGCTGGAAACGATGCAGTGTGCACCGCGGTTTCGCGTACATGGCGGCGCCCTGGCGATTCCGCGTATGCCGTCGGTGGTGCGCAGTGGAGACCGGACAATACGGCTTGGGGCGCATCCGGTCGGTGTGAATGTTCGGGCCATCAAGCACATACTGGCCGATCCGGAACGACTGGTGCAGGTGGAAGCGATTCGCGCTCGCTTTCGCAGCACTCGACTGGTGTTGTCGGTGGAGCGTCTGGACTATGTGAAAGGTCCGTTGCAGAAGCTCGAAGCATTTGAGCGCATGCTTGATGCGCATCCGGAGCTGCGGGAACAGGTCACGCTTCTCATGGTCACCACACCGCCAGCCCCGGGCATGGAAGTGTACGATGAGGTGCGCGAAGCCGTGGATCAGGTGGTTGGTCGCATTAACGGACGATTTGGCACGCTGGAGTGGACGCCCGTTCATTACCTGTTTCGTGCACTGCCGTTTGAGGAGGTCGTGACCTACAGTGCCGCTGCCGATGTGGCGTGGATAACACCGCTGCGTGACGGACTGAATCTTGTCGCCAAAGAGTTTGTTATCGCGCAGCATGAGACGGGTGGAAACGGCGTGCTCGTGTTGTCCGAGTTTGCTGGCGCGGCGGTCGAAATGCATGGTGCGGTGCTGACCAATCCGTATGATGTGGAAGGCATGTCACGCCACCTGCACGAAGCACTGGTACTGCCGCAGGAAGCGCGCGAGCAGCACATCCGTCGCCTCGCCGCCATTGTTGCGCAGTCGGACGTGGACGCATGGAGCCGCGAGTTTCTGGACGCGATGGCGCTCCCGGGTGATACCACGGGCTCGTAATCGTGCTGGAGACGCTCGACTGGATCGCGATCGGTGCGTACCTGCTGTTTGCGCTCTTTGTAGGGATCGCCGCGCGCGAAAGTGCCGGGCAGAGTCGCGCCAGCTACTTCCTGGCTGACCGTTCGCTTCCGTGGTGGTGGGCCGGTACATCCATCGCTGCTACAACCTTCGCGGCCGATACACCGCTGGCAATTACCGGAATCGTGGCCGCGCGCGGTGTGTCGGGTAACTGGATGTGGCTGTCATGGCTGCTCGTGCATGCGGGCGTGGTCATGTTGTTTGCGCGACGCTGGTGGCGCAGTGGCGTTGTCACCGACGCCGAGTTCATCGCACTGCGATATGACGGACGCGCCGCCGGTTGGTTGCGCAGCTTCCGCGCCGGCCTGTATGGCCTGGTGTACAACGTGATCATTCTGGGATGGGTGCTGCGCGCGATGGGCAAGATCGTGCAGCCGTTGGTGCGCTGGGATGAGTGGACGCCGTGGCTCGTGAACATGGCCAGTATGGTAGTTCCGGCGAACTCTGCACTCGGCAGTCCGTCGGAAGCGGTAACGGTGATACTGCTGGTGTTGCTGGTGGCGGTGTACTCCGCGCTTGGCGGCATCCGCGGTGTCATTCGCACTGATCTTGTCCAGTTCGCGCTCGGGCTGGTGGGAAGTGTCTGGCTGGCGGTTGTTGTGTGGACGCACGCGGGCGGGAAGCGCGGCGTCGTGGACGGACTGCAGGCCACGTACGGTGCAGGAGCAGCACCGTTCACAAGTTTGTGGCCGAGCCTGCAGGATGGCTGGGCGTCTGCGATTGGCATGGGCGCGTTTGGACTGGGTGCGTATCTGCTGGTGCAGTCCTATGCGAATGTCCCCGCCGATGGCGGCGGATATTTGCAGCAACGACTGAGTGCCACGAAGAGTGAAGATGACGCGCAAAAGGCGGCGATGCTGTTTTTCGTGCTGCAGTACGGTGTTCGAATCTGGCCATGGCTGATGGTGGCGCTTGCCGCACTCGTTGTGCTTCCTGTTGGCAGCGAGCAGGCGGTGCTCGGTGCAGCGCTCGGCTCGCTTGTGGAGGCGGATCGCGAGATGGCCTATCCCGCACTGATGGTGCACCTGTTGCCGCCCGGTGTCTTCGGCCTGCTCGTGGTGAGCCTGTTGGCGGCGTTCATGAGCACGATTGATACACACTTCAACTGGGGCGCGTCGTACATGGTGAGCGACGTGGCGCTGCGTTGGCGTCCGTCCATGAGCGAGCGATCGCAGGTGGCGCTGGCGCGAGGGGTCGTGATTGTGTTTGCGGTGGGCGCGGTGTTGGTCGCGTTTCAGATCGAACGCATCGAGCAGGCATGGCGGTGGGTGGCGGCGCTTGGTGCGGCCCTTGGTGTGCCGACGGTTTTGCGCTGGTTGTGGTGGCGCATGACTGCTGAAGCGGAGCTTGCGGGAGCGGTTGCGGGGCTGGTCACCGCGGTGCTGTGCTGGACGTTGGAGCTGGGCAGCTACGAAACGCAGCTCGTGGCGATTTCGGTGGTGAGCGCGATCGCCGTGATGTTCACGGTTCTGCTCGGGCGCCAACCGCGGGCCGAGGCGACGCGACGCTTTATTCGTGCTGTGTCGCCGCTTGGTGTGTGGCCCGACGCGCCGGAACGCAGCCGGGCGACGGCACGCCGCGAACTCCTGCGCGCCGGAGCCGCCACAGGCGGAATTATTGTCTCGACGGTGCTGGTGTTGTGGCTGGGCACCACGCTGCTGGTGGGGTGACGGCAGCGCATGCCCTGTCCACACGTGTATGACGGCGTGGCCACGAACGCGAATGCTTGCGCTGCGACCACGTGCGGATTTTCTACGCCCTCGCCATGAACAACGTCTGCGTGGGATACGCGAACTCGATGTTGGCGTGTTCGAACGCTTCGTGAATGCGCAGGTACACACGCTGCTGAATGTCCATGTATTCGCCATAGTTTGGTGACTTGACGAAGTACACCGACTCGAAGTCGATGGAGAATGCTCCGTAGCTGCTGAAGTGACTGCGGTCGAAGCGCGCGTTCGCCTCTGCTGCGATGGCGTCCGTGATGATACCGGGGATCCGCTCAAGATCAGCGCGAGGCGTCTGATAGGTGACACCGAGCGAAAAGACGATGCGCCGTTCGTACATGCGGCCGAAGTTGCGGACGCGCGCGCCAAGCAGGTCGGCGTTGGAAAAGATGAGTTGTTCGCCGGAGATGCTGCGAACCCGCGTGGTCTTCAGCCCGATGTGTTCCACCGTGCCGACCTTGTCGTCGACGTTGATGAAGTCACCCACGACAAATGGCTTGTCGAGAATGATCGCCAGCGACGCGAACAGATCGCCAAGGATGTTTTGTACGGCGAGGGCGATCGCGATGCCGCCAACACCGAGTCCGGCGACGAGCGCCGTGACGTTCACGCCCAGATTGTCGAGCGCGAGCAGCGTGACAAGGGACCAGAGCACCAGGATGATCACGAACTGCAGTGCGCCGACCATCGTCGCCGCTCCACGGTCGCTCTCGAGTTTATCCTTGCGATATTCCTCGAGCAGGAACTTGGCAGCGGCTGTTCCCCACAGGCCGACCTGCGCGAAAAAGACCAGTACGAGGACTTTGCTCAGACGGTTCGACCATGCATCGGGGATGCTGATCCACGCACTGGCGACCGAAATACCAACGGCGCCGATAAAGAATGTCCGGGTGTTTGCGAGCACCTCGGCGATGAGATCATCAATGCGTGTAGCGGTTCGCTGCGCGAATGCGCTGATGCGGGAGACGGCAACCCGCCGGAACAACAGCAGAACCAGCATGACCGTGGTGGCGATGGCGAGCGCGATGAGCCACTCGGTCGCGGTGTTGCCCAAAACTATTGTATTCAAGAACATCTCCTTCTCTACACTACGATGGTGGCAGAGTTCGGGGTGTTGTGTGTTTGTTAGCGTTTGGGTGCGGGGGGGGGATTGGCGTCCGACACAAGGTGATGAACGCGTGAAAACCATAATTTGTTGCGGTTTGACCGTGGCCAGTGGTCGGTTTGTCGGCCGCTACTGGGTCCCGGTATTGCTGGGAGATCGAGGACTGCGTGGGGGGTTTTCGGTTGGCGGTTTTCGGTTGGCGGTTTCAACTGACCGGGATGATGGGTGCGATGCGCTAGGGGCGCGTGGGGCGCAGGTATGACGTGATCACACTATCCCAGGCGGCGCTGCTTCGCGCTTGTTCGTAGCCGATCTGCTCCAGTCGTTGCATCCAGGCACCGTTGAACAGCTTGTCGGCACCTGGTTCGGTGGCAAGTAATGCGTTCGGCTGTGCGATGCGCACGTGCATCGTCAGACCCGGTACATCTGCAGTCACCGCCTGGCCAAGCTCCTGTAGCCGCTGCAGCGCGAGTGGCTGTGCGGCCCAGAAGAGCAACTCGGTGCTGCGCGAGCTGATCTTGCCGCGACTGGAGGGTTTGACAACGCGCGTTGGTGCATGCGTCCAGATATTCATGATGACCCACAGCCGCACCGTGACGTCTCCCGTCACACCTGCAGTGCGCAAACGTTGGGCGAGGTCTCGGTAATCGTTCAGATCGAGCAGCGGCAAGACATTCGAGATGATGCCCCCATCGCCGTGCAGGTGTCCGTCGATCAGGCGGGGCGGGAAGATGCCCGGTATGGCGGTGGCTGTGTAGAACAGCAACCGGGCGCGTGCCAGCGGATCCGGACCGGACCGCAACGTGGATTCAAGATCCCAGATGCGACCGATGCCAAGATCGAGATCCGTCGTGGACAAGAGCAGCTGCCGATCCTGCGCAAACTCGACGCCGAGCTGTGTTACCAGTGTGTCGTTGAGCACGCTGACGAGCGAGCGTTCGTACCGCTTGGTATTCACCACACCGCCGGTCTTGCGTAGCCAGAACCACCAGTCGAGCGTTGGGGCGATGCGATCGGCGGCCGCGCGATAGAGCGAGGCAATCGTATCCAGCGCGGCGGGCGTGCCGAGCAGCGCGAACGGTGCCTGCAACGCACCGGTGCTGATCCCGCTCACCAGGTCAAAACGCGGCATGGGTGCGTCCTCGCGTGACGCCCAGCCGCGCAGGTACCCCACGCCATATGCGCCGTGTTGACCGCCACCAGAGAGGAGCAGCAGATCCAGCGTACGATCGGGACGTGCCTGCGCCCGGCGCACGAGGCGAGACAGCACCGTGTCGCGAAGCGCACGCTGCGTCGTGTTGATGCCCGCGGCATCTGCCTGAATCGCCGCCGGTGTGGTGGACGGACGAGAGACCGCAGCGCAGCCGGCCACCGACCACAGGGATAGAACAACGAGCCAGGTGCGACGCATCGCGCGTTGCCTCCTTTTCAGAGTGCGTTGGCCAGGGATCACCAGGGATTCAGACTGAATCCCTGGGACTGCAGCACGGACATTGCGGTCATAGCCGACAGCGCGATCTGAACACCGGGAATGACTTTGTCCCGCGGAACGTCACGCCTCATGGAGGTCTGTCCGCACAGTACGATGCGCACGCCCGCCTGCAGCAACTCCCGAATGAGCGGTGCGCTCGGGTTATTCGTTCCATAGCGCGCACGGTACGTCTCATCGTCGAGCAGATCCGTACCGGCGGTGCCGTGCACGACGGCCGCAAGCTGCACGCGATCGCGCGCTACGCCGGCGCGGGCGTGCATGTTCAGGAAACGCGCCAGCGCATCCAACTGCTCATTGGGAGCGGGTGTGCGCGTTGCCGCAGCTCCGGCAGGCGCATCAGCTACGCCGCGCGCGATTTCGAACACCACGCGAAAATCCTTGTCGAGTGGTGTGGCGAATGTTGGATTGGGCACGTCAAATACGGCGCCGCCCGACATGATGACCGGTCCGGTGCTCGGCTGTGCGGCGAGCGCGAGAGGAACGGTGAAGGTCGCGGAAAAAAGTACGGCGCGGAGTGAGGGGCGCATGGATGGCTGGGTGAGACGATGGGTGTGCGCAGAATACGATGGGTGGATACTTATGATCCTTCAGGGTGCAAGTGACGCCAGGACTCGCTGTACGAGCCCGTCCACGGCGCCATTGTTGATCCAGCGAGCGACGATGAGCAGATCGTGCTCCGGAACTCCGATGATGATGTTGGTGCCATTTCCGACGTGGGCGAATGTCTTGGGGGTCGCGCTCGCCAGATAGCGGCCATCCGTGTTCAGGAACCAGTTCATCACGCCGTAGGTGGGCTGGACGGCGGTGGGCGTCATGGCATGGTTGATCCAGGCGTCGCTGAGCAACCGCTGGTCTTTCCATTGACCGCGCCGCAGCGTGAGCAATCCGAAGCGCGCCTGATCACGCGCGCTGATGAACATGCCACCGCCCCAATGCCCGCCGCCGCTCACGACCTCCACCGACCGTCCGTCCAGCAGAATGTTCGATGTGTAGTAGCCCATCCAGCGCCACGTGGATGACGCACCAATGGGATCCATGATGTGTTCGCGCAGTACCTCCGGCAGCGGCTTGCGCCAGACATTTGTGGCGGCCAGTGCCAGGAGATTCACGCGCGTGTCGTTGTATTCGTACGCCGAGCCTGGCGCTTTGCGCGGACGTGAGAGCCACGTGTTGGCATCACGATCCGGCCGGTCGGCCCACTCCGGTTTGCCCCAGAGCACACCGTCCCAGTCGCTGGTTTGCCGGAGCAGGTGATCCCAACTGATGGTTGCGTTGTGCGGACCAGTGAACGGATGCAGCATGCTGCCATTGGCCGGCCGATCAGCACCCAGGCCGCCGCGCTGCGGATGTTGCGACACGACGAACGGTACATAGGGAGCGACCAGGTCGCCGACGTTGCGAATGAGGCCGCGATCAAGGGCGAGTCCAACCGTCGTTGACAAGAAGCTCTTGGACACGCTGAACGTCATGTCCACACGATCCACATCGCCCCACTCGGCCACGATATAACCGCCGCGTACGATCATGCCGGTGGCATCGCCGCGTGGCGCAAAGGCACCGATCGCATCGCCAAACGGCTCGCGCCCGAAGGACTGGTAATGCGCGAGTTCGAGATCACGCGGTGTGCGGCTCTCACTCTCGATGGCAAACGCGACTGCAGCGGCCAGCCGGGCGGAGTCGAAACCGGCGGCTCGTGGTGCGCGACGTGACCACGCGTTGCCAGCATCCGGATAGTAGGCATTCGCCGGGACTGACCACTCCACCGGGATGCGAGGTGCCGGGCTTTGTGACTGAAGCACGGAGATCGCGCCCGACGCAGTGAGCGCGACCAGCTGTAGCATGATCGTCGCGCGCCAGCGAGTGCGAACGAGACGCACGGTATTCATGTGGCAAGCCTGGGCTACGGGGATGGAATCGGAAACTACGCCTGCGGTCAGTCGCCTGCTCATCACGTGGTACCGTCCGTCGGGTCGACTGTGTCAGCGTCAGTCGCGCCGTCGGTGTCACCGTCACTGCTGTACGAACGCAGCGTGAGAAACGCCGCGATCACGGCGCGATCGGTGATGACATCGAGCCGACCAGCCAACGACGCTATACGAATCAGGCATCCGGTGCCAACGGGCGAGGCAATCACGAGCGCATCGTGTGTCATGCACACCGCTTCAGCGTCGAGCGGGATATCGGCTGGTGTGCCGGACTGTTGCACAACGGCTTCGAGTCCGCTCACATCGATACGGTCATCGGTGCTTTCCACCGCCGTTGATGCGAGCCATGTCGCACCTGTAAAGAGCACGACATCATTGCCCCCGAGCCCGAGGTCTGTCGTTTCCTCGCGCTCCGCGCTCTCCATCTCATCGTGTGCGCTCGCGTCCGTGATGGCGTCGGCTACCAGACAAGTGGCCGCAAAGCCCGGTTCGATATCCTGCAGTTCCACGCGCAAGCGCACGCCAGTGCCATCAGCAAGCCGCACCGTCGCTTCGCGTTCCGTGTACTGCACATCGCGCCACGCGCCGCGCAGCCGACGAAAAACCTCGACACTGTCCTCGTCGGCCTGAAAACGGTATTCACGCATATGTGATCACGGCGTCGGTGGAATGCGGCCAGGCGTCCACGGCGCGCCCAGCTGATCGGCGCGTGTCTCAAGCGCCTTCAATTCAGTTTCAATGAGCGAGCGAAGACGCGCCAGTAGCGGCGGAAAATCGCGCGAGACGATGTCGAACTGCTGTCGCATCGTACCGGTGGGTGCGTTGTTTGTACTCCAATGCCCACCCACGATGTCGTTCAGTCGACCCACCAGTCCTTGCGCCGAGGGCTGCTGAAGGCGCGACGCACGATTGTCGCCGCTCAGCTCCAGGCGCAGCGAGTCGAGCGCCAGCCCCAGTGTGCGCGCATCACGCTGCGCGTCGTTACTTGGCACAAGCGTCTGCTTGAGCGCTGCCTCGAGCGCAGTCACACGCGTGGTGGTTTCGCCGAGCAGTGATACCGTGCCCATGACCACCCGCTGCAGCTGCGCGGTTGCGAGACGGAAATCCCGCACCTCGACTGATGTCGCGACGGTGGACGTCATGCCGGGCGTCGGCTCGGCGACAATCGGCGTGGAGCCGTACTCACGAACCGACCCGTCAGGATGCCGCACGGCCAGACTGACCGTGTAGGTGCCCGGAATTACCAGCGGTCCGCGACCGGACGCAGTGGAACCGGTGACAGGGGCCAGCGACGAGTAGCGCAAATCCCATTGCACCCGATGCAGCCCCGCCGACGCGGGACCGTCGAGACGACGCACGATTCGTCCTTCTGCGTCGGTTATCGTAAGCAGGGCGGTGGCTGGTACCTCACGATCTTCCGCGAGCAGCGCATCGAGCGTTGGTTGCGGCACATCGCCGCCACGGCGTGCCGCGGCCTGTTCGCGCGACACGCGGGCAGCACGTGCCGAACGCGGAGCAGTCCGCAGGCGGTACGCGATCGTCGCGCCCGTGGGCGGGTTTGACGCGGTGAAATGTGTCGCGCCCCACGCGCCGGTATTGCTCGGACGCGACGGGATGTACATCGCAACACGCGTGACCGGCAGCAGCGCGGCCTCTGCACGCAGCAGCTCCGGCTGCTGCACCAGCGTGCGAAGCGGTGCGAGATCGTCGAGGATGTAGAAGCCGCGGCCGAACGTGGCGACGACCAAATCATCATCGCGGGCATGAATCGCGAGATCACGCATCTGAATGGTGGGGAGCCCGCCACGCAGTCGGTTCCACCGCACGCCGCCATCAGTGCTCACGAACAGTGCGAACTCGGTGCCCGCAAACAGCAGTCGCGGTTCTTTGGGGTCTTCGACAAAGCCGTACACCGAACCACGTGGTGGCAGGTTGCCACTGACATTCGTCCACGTGCGACCGCGATCTGTGGTTTTCACGAGGTACGGCTTGAAGTCACCGGAGCGATGGTTGTTGAACACGGCGTACGCGGTGTTGGCATCATGCTGCGATGCAAACACGCGCTGCACGTACGTGGTGTCCGGCACACCCGGGAAGCTTGAGACTTTGCGCCACGTCGCGCCGCCGTCTTCGGTGATTTGAACAAGCCCGTCATCAGTGCCCACGTAGATCAGCCCTTCCTGCCTTGGCGACTCGCTGATGGCAAGGATCGTCCCGTAGTACGACGTCGACGCCCACTTGCTGATGGCATCGGAGCCCCAGACACGTCCCATCATCTTGAGCTGATTGCGATCGATGGCCTGCGTGAGATCGCCGCTCAGCGCACGCCACGAATCGCCGCGATCATCTGACCGCCAGATGACCTGCGAACCGACATACAACCGCTGCGGATTGTGCGGCGAAATCAGGATCGGTGTGTCCCAGTACCAACGCGATGCTGGCTCACCGGGCGCCGGCTGCGGCCGGATGGAGATGTTCTCACCCGTGCGACGATCGTGTCGCACCATACCACCGTTCTGCGACTCGGCGTACACAATGTTGGGATCAGTCGGATCGATCTGCGCACGGAATCCGTCGCCGCCAACAATCGTATTCCAGTCCGAGTTCTGAATGCCGGCCGCATTGATGGTACGTGACGGACCACCCACGGTGTTGTTGTCCTGCGTGCCGCCGTACACGTTATAGAACGGCAGCGCATTGTCGAGCGAGACAGTGTAAAACTGCGTGAGCGGAAGATTGCTGAACCACCGCCAGTTCTCGCCGCGATCAAACGACTCATACAGGCCGCCGTCTGATCCAATCATGATATGATCGGCGTTGGTGGGATCCACCCACACCACATGATCATCGACGTGTTTGTTGCGCGCGGGCACCTGTGTCCATGTGCGGCCGCCATCGTTGCTGACCGAGGTATTGGTCTCTACGAGATAGACGCGGTCGACATTGGTCGGATCCGGGAAAATCTCGAGATAGAATAAGCCGAGTCCCGTCTGTCCACTCATGCGCTCCCAGCTGGCACCGCTGTTCGTGGAGCGATAGAAACCGCCGCTGTTGCCGTTCGCTTCGATCACGGCAAAGAACACATCCGGATCAGCCGGTGAGTTTGCGAGCCCAATGCGCCCGAGATCGCCGCTCGGCAAACCGGTGCGCAGCTTGGTCCACGTCTTTCCGCCATCGAGTGAGCGATGCAACGCGGATTCCGGTCCACCATGAATCTGTCCCCACACGCGACGTTGCCGCTGAAATGTGGATGCAATCAACAGATCAGGATTGCGCGGATCCATCTGCACATCATTTACACCGGCCCATTCTCCGCCACCGAGGATGCGCTCCCACGTCTTGCCGCCGTCGACGGTCTTGTAGAGGCCGCGGTCCCCGCCGCCCGACCAGAGTGGTCCAATGGCCGCCACGTACACGACATCGCTGTTGCGCGGATCAACCAAAATGCGACCGATGTGCTCACTGTTCTTGAGACCAACATTTTCGAACGTGCGTCCGTCATCAATCGACTTGTAGACGCCGTCGCCGTACGCCACTGATCGCAGTGAGTTGTTTTCGCCTGTGCCCACCCACAACGTGCTCGGCATGTTCGGGTCGAGCGTAATGGCGCCGATGGAGAACGATCCCTGCGAGTCGAAAATCGGCGCGAAGGTGGTTCCGGCATTCTCTGTTTTCCATAGCCCGCCAGATGCCGTGGCGACATACCACACATTCGGCTTGCGCGGGTGAATCGCGAGGTCACCGATGCGGCCGGACGTACTGCCCGGACCAATGCTGCGAAAACGAAGGCCGTCGAATGGCAGGCGATCGGACGCGGAGTCTGCGGTCGCGGCAGGCGGTTCGCCTCCGCCTTGCTGGGCGCGCGCCGTGAGAGAACAAAACGCCGCGAGAAGAACGGCGCAGGAGGAGCGGAAAAATGCAGGCATGTCGGTCCGGGTAGATGAAGAGTCTGACCCTCCAAACTACGCGACGGACCGACTGCTGTTGAGCTTCGAGGCGCTGGTATGTGGTCGCTTTACAACGACCAGCCGGTTCGATACTCGCGCGTCAGAAACGGATTCAGTGTGTCATGGCTGGTGAAGCGCATGGATGCCGCGTCGTACAGCGCTTTTTGCCCCTTGCCGAGCCTGAGCGCCACCATGCCGAGCAGCATGGACTCGTTGAGTTCTGCTGCATACGAAAATGGCGAGCTGGCGGTGGCTTCGCCCTTGCACGCGTCAATCCAGTTGCCCTCGTGCGAGCCCGTGATGCGAGGCAGTGATTGTGGCACGGCGTCCGCTTCGCGTGCGAGTGACTCCGGATAGACCGTGGGGTTCTTGCCGTACACTTCGTATGTCAGGATGCCCTTCGAACCAATGAAGACACCACCACCGCCGTCACCGAGTGGCAGCGCGACGTTGTCGGGGAGGTGGCGAGGACGCGCCGGCATGAGACCCCCGTCATACCAGTACAGTTTGATCGGGCCACGTGCGCCCACTGCCGGAAACTCATACTCCACTTGCGTGGCCAGCGGATACGTGGCCGGATTCTCACTGCCACCGCCCCAGGGCGATGATGACGCGGCCACACTCGTGGGCTGCGTGAGCTCCAGCGCCCAGTAAGCCTGATCGACAAGATGCGCGCCCATGTCGCCGAGCGAACCCACTCCGAAATCCGTCCAACCGCGCCACGCAAAAGGATGGTAGGCTGGGTGATACGGAATGAGCGGCGCCGGACCGCAATACAGATCCCAGTCGAGTCCTGTTGGCGGTGTTTGCGGATTGTCAGCCATTGCGCGCAGCACGGCAACATCAACGGTGCGAGCATTCCATTGCGGCGGGCGTTCCGGATCGGGGTCGCGTCGCGCCGGCGTAGGCGACCCCGGGCGCGGAATGCCTTGCGCCCAGTATCCCACGGGACGGTCGGTCCAGATGTGCACATCAGAGATGGGTCCGAGCACCCCCGAGCGCACAAGCTCCACGACACGCCGCGAGCCGTCCATGGAATGACCCTGATTGCCCATCTGCGTCACAACACCACTCGACTGCGCGAGACGTGCGAGATGACGCGACTCGTGCACGGAGTACGCCAGCGGCTTCTGCACATAGACATGTTTGCCGAGCTGCATGGCGGCACTCGCCTGCACGGCGTGCAGGTGATCAGGCGTGGCGATGACAACAGCGTCGATGTCCTTGCGCTCGTCAAGCATCTTGCGGTAGTCGGTATACTTCGCGGCCTTTTCATACGCGGACTGCAACGCCAACGCCTGTTCCGACACTTTGCCATCGCGTGGTCGAAGTCGTCCCGCGAGCGCGCGTTCGACATACGCGAAGTCGACATCGCACACAGCCACGATGTTTTCACCGAGCATGTTGGACATGTTGCTCATGCCCATGCCGCCGATGCCGATGCAGGCGATGTTCAGCGTCGCACTGGGTGCGCCTCTGAGCACCGAGGCGGGGGCGGCGGCGAGCAGGTGCCGAGGGAGAACCATGGCGCCCAGTCCGAGCGCCGCTGCGTGGCCGAGAAAGTCTCGGCGCGAGGAGGGAGTGGTCATGCGCACGACGCTACGCTCTGGCCGCACCGGCGTCAATGCAGGCCAGGCGCGGCCATGAGCTATTGGCGCACGAAACGGGCGATGTCTTGGGGTCCGTTGCTCCAGACGAGGGTGTCACCGTCGATGCGCAGCGATTTATCGCGGGCCATCACATCGAAGAAGCGCTGTTCGATGTCCATGACCCCCGGTGCATTGCAGAAGCGCTTTGTGCCACCCACCGGGCCACCAACCAGTGTGGTACCGCGCATGATGCCGCCGCCGCTGAATTGATTGCACCCACCGCTGCCGGAGATGCGGGACTCGCCGCGCTCCAGACGGAAGCTCGCCTCGCTGTCATCGGCCACGTACATGGCACCGGCATCTTCGCTCTCCAGATCGACCAGACGCCATTCGCCAGCCGCCACGGCGTCCTGCACACGAAGCGCGGCGCAGCCATCGTCCGGATTGATGGCGCTCACGGAGTCAACCACGAGTGCGCGCTCGGTGCCGGTGCCTTCCATGGCGGGGCGGTTGTCGAGGTGCGCTTTGACGCGCACGACTATTGGCTGACCGCTGCCGCCCGCATCTGCGTACGCCCGCTGGAGCGCCGGAAACTCGGCGCTCATGTCTACGGGATGCCGCAGGCCGCTTTCGCACTCCACAAAAATTGCGGCATCGGCCATGTAGGTAAACGCGCCGGTGAGTCGCGCGGGATGCACAACGGTCACTGCGGGCGCCACGGCACGCAGCGTGTAGTTCCCGTCGGACGCGATGTCGTTGCCGTCGGTGTCGAGCATACGCAGCGCACCGTCGGTCGTCACGGCGAAGCGTCCTGGTACGTTCGCTGCGCCACGAAGTCGCAGCCGCGTGCCATCGCTCTCATGAGTCCACCGACCAAGATCGGTGAAGATGGTATCACCGCCACCGTTGGTACCGAGGTAGGCACCCTGGCTACGGTAGGTCCCATCGGGATAGAGCGTCACGACGGTTCGCACCCCGGCACAGTCGGCGCACGGGATCTCGCCACGCCAACTCGATGCTTCAGCGAGCGCCGTGAGATCGCGCGCGGGCAACGGAGGGCTGTCGGTAGCAACGTTGTCAGTGGAGTCGGCAGCGGGGCGTTCGCCGCAGGCGACGGCGGTGGCGAGGAGGAGCAGCGCGAGTGGGCGCAGAGTGGAGTGCATTGTGGCGTGGCGGAGTAGGAGCGGGGTGGACCGTGTGGCGGCGCAGGATCGCATGCTGATGGTGCTCTGTGCGCTCTACGAATAAAGTATGCCGAAAAGCCGGAAAGCCATGAGGCACTTCATAGCCGCAAAGACGAATCAGAACTGCCTGTGCGCGCGATGCTACGCGCGAGGTGGGTTGTGGTTTTCTAGCTGGCCGCGAGTGCTGGCTCGCTGACGGCCGCAGTGAGGCCGCGCTCCAGGTCGGACCAGATGTCGTCCATGCGTTCGATACCAACACTGAGTCGCAACAGCTGCGCGCTGATACCGTGTGCGGCGCGCACCGCCGGATCCACCACACGATGCGTCAGGCTGGCAGGATGCTGAATGAGCGAATCGGTGCTGCCAAGTGACACGGCGGGGGTCACGAGATGCAGCGCCGCCAGGAATCGCGCTGGCGCGTCCGGGTCGTCGGTGGCCAGTTCAAACGCCAGGGTGCTGCCGGGTCCGCGCATTTCACGACCGAGCACGCCATGCGGATCAGTGTCGCCGTATCCCGGAAAATGCACGTGCGCCACGGCCTCATGTTGCTGCAGCAGCCTGGCAATGCGAGTCGCGTTTCGCTGTGCGCGCTCAACGCGCAGTGGAAGTGTGGCCAATCCCCGATGCAGTAGGTAGGCGGCGAGCGGATGCAGCACACTGCCCGTGAGCAAGCGCACCTGGCGCAGTGCCGCCAGCCACGACGCATCGTTGGTGCTGATCACGCCGGCCAGCACGTCTCCGTGTCCCGCGAGTGCCTTGGTCGCACTGTGCAGCACCAAGGTGGCACCACAGGTGAGCGGACGCAGCAGAATGGGTGTGGCAAACGTCGCATCAACCATCACCGGTACCCCGTTTGCCTGCCGTACCACATCCGCTATGTCGACGAGCTGCAGCGTCGGATTGGCGGGCGTTTCAATGAGCACCAGCGACGTGTCGTGACGCATCGCGCTCGCCACACCGTCCGGTGTTGTGAACGTGACCTCAAGGCCGAGCATGCCACTGGCGAGCAGGTGATCGGCACTGCCGTATAGCGGTCGCACTGCGACGACATGCGCACCGCGACCTCGCGCCGCGAGCAACGCAGCGGTGTACGCGGCCATACCCGAGGCAAACGCCACCGTTGTCTCGGCACCCTCCAGCGCGGCAATCGCCATTTCGGCGCGCGCCACCGTGGGGTTGTACAGGCGACTGTAGACCATCGAGCCGATTGGCTCACCGCCGGCGACCATGGCATCGATTGAGGCCATGCCGGCTGCCAGATCGTGCACCGGATAGGTACTCGACAGATCGATCGGCGGCGCGTGCACGCCGAGCTGTGCGAAGTCGTCGCGCCCTGCGTGCACGGCGATCGTGTCGGGATGGTCGCCGCGGGCGGCGTGGGGCGATGCGCTGGGGTGATTGCCGGGGAGGCTCATAACCTGTAGCTTCGGCATAATCTTCGATTGGGGGAAGCTATGCCGAAGGAAATGCGGAATCTTGTCGATAGAACCCCGCTAGACCGCACGGATCGTGCAATCGTGTCGTACTTGCAGCAGAATGCGCGGCTCAGCAACAAGCAGTTGGCGGCGCGCATCGGGTTGGCCGAGTCGAGCACGCTCGTGCGCGTACGCCGCCTGGAGGAGCGTGGCGTGCTTCGCGGATATCACGCCGAAGTTGCGCCCTGGGCGATCGGCCATACGCTGCAGGCACTCGTGTCGGTGCGCTTGTCGCGCCACGCGCGCGACGTGGTGGAGCGGTTTCAACGTCACTGTCGCGCCCTCCCCAATGTGCTGGCCGCCTACAACATCGGCGGTACCGATGATTTTCTGGTGCATGTAGGGGTGGAGAACAGCGATGCGCTGCGTGAACTCATCCTCACTTCCATCAGCACGCGGCCCGAGGTGACGCACATCGAGACGCATTTGATCTTCGATATGGTGCGCGGCGCCGCGGCCGTCGGGGCTATCGAGGGACGCCGATCTGCAGCCCCAACGAAATAGTGCGACCGGGCAGAATCGTGATGTTGTCCGGTTCGCCAACTTGCGTGTCGAGCAGGTTGTCACCGGCGAGGCGAAGCGACACACCGCGCGGCAGTTGACGCGTGATGACGGTGCCTACGCGCGTCACGCCGTCATACGGCAACCAGAAATTGCGCAGCGACGCGCCAACGAATGTCGACGCCGGTTTGCCGGGCGTGACGAATGCTTCGGCAGCCGCCAGGCGATCATATCCGATCCAGTCGGCGACATGCGAGAGCTGCACCGCAGCGCTCCACGCGTTGTGCTGCCATCGTGCCGACAGCCCGGCCGTTCGCGCTGGCACATCAAGCATGCGATCACCGATGCGCAGCTCGCCCGTGTAGCCGCGCCGTACGTCGCGTACGCGGCTCTCCACCAGCGCGAGCGAACCCTGCACGGTAAACGCACCGCCACGAAGCACGCCCTCCAACTCCCATCCACTATTGTCGATGGCGCCGACGTTCTGCATCTGAAAACCGAGATTGCGTCCGAATGGATCACCAGGTCGCGGCTGTGGTGTTGTCGGCGGTCCCACAACCACTGATACCGGCTGCACCAGTCCGCTTGCTGTCTGGTCGAAACGGGTGAGGTGAAGCGCCGCGCGGCGCCCCCAGAACAGGTCAACGCCGAGCTCTGTCCCAGACTGTGCCTCGGGTTCAAGCGCGTCATTCGGCACCAGTCGATTGCGCGCGAGCGGGGCACCTCCCACCGTAATGCGCGGTGGGCGAATGCCTTTGCCGTAGGCGCCGCGCAGCTTGAACGTGACCTGCTCGGCGTCCAGCACCCACGCGGCGCCAACCATGGGCAACACGGTGATCAGCGGTTGCGACGTGAACCCGGCGCTGCGCTCGACGCGCGTTCCGGCGGTGACGAACAACTGCTCCTGCCAGCTGCCATCCAGTTGCGCCACGCCGCCGGTGGTCTGTCGCCACACTGCGTCGTCATCTGCAGCAATGACCGGATCGCGAGGACGTTGCAAGACTTCGTTGGACGAGGCTTCCCGCAGCACAGCATGCTCGGCGGAGAACGTCACGGTGCGTTGCCAGGTGTCACCACGCCACGTGGCCGCAGAGCTGGTACGTGCTGAAGCGCGCGCGGCTGAACCTTCCGCCGCACGCAACGCGGAGTCGGTAGACGACGGAAGCGGCGTCACGCTGCCGGGTGTACCGTCGAGCGTGTAGGCATCAACACCGACGGTTGCGCGATGCGTCCAGCGCGCACTTGGATGAAAGGTGCCCGACACACCAGCGGTGATTTGCCGCAATGATTGCTGCGTACTGCGATCAAGCTGCAGGCGCGACGCGGCAGAATCACGCAGCGTTCGCTGCCGCCGTGCACTCAGCGGCCTCACGCTGTCGGGCAGGACGAGTGCATTGCCAATCGCCTCCAGCAGCAGCGGATTGCTGGACGACGACACATCGGACAGGGCAAGGCGCAGAGTGGCATCGAGCACCGCGTTTGTTCCGATCGCCTGCGCACGACCGCTGGCCGCAACGTGCTGGCTGGAGCCGTCGGGGACAAACGCACCAACTCGAGAGAACGCGAACGATCCGACCGCCGAACGTGCAACATCACCGCGTTGTGCGGTGAGCGTTAGTTCCTGGCCAAAGGTGCCCGTCTCAGAAAATGCCGATGCAATCAGTCCACTCTGCGCGCGCAGGCGAAGGGAGGGCGCGTTGGCCACACGTGCCGGTTGCCGCGTGATCATGTTGATGACGCCGCTGATCGCATCGGTGCCGTACAACGCCGCGCCCTGTGGTCCACGCAGCACTTCGAGACGCTCAATGGATTCTGCAGGCACCTGTGCGACGACGAGCGGATTCGCCACTTCC
Source organism: Gemmatimonadaceae bacterium (assembly GCA_041742675.1). Taxonomy (GTDB): domain Bacteria; phylum Gemmatimonadota; class Gemmatimonadetes; order Gemmatimonadales; family Gemmatimonadaceae; genus JAABRT01. The sequence goes on from JBGTOG010000128.1 coordinate 26,942, forward strand.
ACACCGTCGATGTACATCTTGGGGTAGCTCACGCCGAAGGAGCTGGCACCACGAATACTTCCGTATCGGGAAAGTACGGAAGCTGGTGACTGCTGCCACAACCAGACGCCCGGCAACACCCCGTTGAGTTGTGAGGCGACGGATTGCTGGCCATGGGTGGTCAGCGTTGCACCGTCCACCACACCAACGGCGACACTGAGACTACGCTGCGCGCTGCCGGTCGCGGAACCCGTCACCACAACACGCTCAAGCGGGGCGACGCGTGCCGCCACCGCGATCGATGACGATGGCTGTGGGCGCGGAGTGACCGGCGCCAACACCACGAGCTCTCCACCCGCCACCTGCGGTGACACGGCGACGCTGCCGAGCAGCATCGTGATGGCGTCGCCGAGCGCATCGTCGTCTACGTCGAGGCAGACACGACGTTCGAGTGGCAGCAGCGCGTCGGAGTACGTGAGGCGCACACGCGCCGCTGCCGCCACACGATCCAGCGCCTCACGCAGCGAGAGCACACCACCGCGCACACTGATGCGTCGGTCCAGTGGTGCCGGCCATTCGGCTCGTGTGCGGGACGGCGGCATCTGACAGCGGGTGAGTGGCACCACGCTCGCGCTGGCTTCGCGCAGCAGGGTGGGTGCGTGCGCCGTGAGCGGCTGCGCGCGTAACGGAAGCGAACACATCGATGCGCCGATGCTCAGCACGAGCGCCACGCGGGTCACACACGTGCGCGGCATCTGGTCGGGCCTAACGCGCGTCAACCGCACGCATGCGGAACAACACCGTGTCCCCGCGCATCGTAAGCTCAGCGCCGAGCGAAAGCGCGATCGCATTCAAGACCGTTTCTCTCGCGTCACCATCAAACGTGGCGGTAAGCCGGCGTGTTTGCAGCGCCGAGTCCGCGATGGCCACCACGGCAAACCAGCGCTGCAGCGAAGTGGCCACATCATCGAGTGGTGCATCGCGGAAAACCAGCTGTCCGCGCGTCCACGCGACGGCGTCATCTACGTCCGCACTGTCGCGCACCGCTAACTGACCGGATCGCGGCACCAGCCCCGATTCACCAGCCGACAGCTCCATGGCATTGGCCGGTGCATTCGCGTGTGAGAGTCGTACGCGGCCATCCGTGACGGCCACAGTCACCCCTCGTACGCCATCGGTGCGCACGGCGAATGCCGTGCTCAGATCAACGACGGTGGCGTCTCCAGCGCGCACGGTAAATGGTCGTGCATCATCACGCGTGACGGTAAAAAATCCGTCACCGGTCAACGTCACCTCACGTGCTGCCACACCATAATCTGCATCGTAGGCGAGTGTGCTGGCCGGTCCGAGCAGGACTTGTGTGCCGTCAGGCAGTACGACCGACTCTGGCGTTCCGACCGCAGCGGCCACACGCGTAGGTGTGGTGAGCTCTACATCGCTTGTGCGACGTACCCACAGGCTGGTTGCAATCAGCAACAGGGCTGCCGCGGCGGAGGCACGCCATGCAAACGCTGGTGTACGCCAGAAGCCTGATTGCAGCTGCTGCGGGCGCTTTGACAAGGCGGCCCCGACGCGTGAGCCGCCGGTGGACGGTGCGCCACTGATCGGACGCACGCTTCCGACCTGCGATGGCGCGCTGCTGATCGGACGGATGCTCCTGTCTTCTGGCGTGTCCGTGCGCCTGGCCAGAACGCTGGCGAGCGCGGCTTCGGTATTCACCGGTTTGCGCAGCTCCGCGCCAAGAGACATCGAGGCACGCTGGACCGCCGCCACAATGTGGGCGTCATCCGGATGCGCCGCCATGTAGGCCGCGATGCGCTCCGCCTCGTCTGGCGACGCGTCACCAGACAGGAACCGGCTGAGCGCCTCCCAGTCGGGCGGCTCGGCGGCAGAGGGCGGAGGCGAAGAATCGTGCGGCATGATGACCTGACAACACGTGAGTCGTCCCCAACCCCATGTGCGGCGGACGATGGGCTGGCGACGATGTTAACGCGTGTGCCAAGCGCCCGCGACCTCAACAGGCTATGATTGCGACGCAATGACCCACGAGCCGAGCGAGACATGAGTGATGACGGCGCGCTCCTGCGGCAACTGGCCGCCGGTGACGATGACGCCTACGCGACCGTGTTTCGCACGTGGTACGCGCCGCTCGTGCGCTTTGTCGATGCCATGCTCCGCCAGACGGACGAAGCCGAAGAGGTCGCCCAGGAGGTGATGCTGGAGCTGTGGAACCAGCGTGAGCGGCTGGACGCGGACCGACCCGTTCAGGCGTGGCTGTTTCGGGCGGCGCGCAATCGGGCGCTGAATGTGCTGCGCCACCGCAAGGTGCTCGACAACACGGCGGGCGAGGTCTCGGCGCTCACGCCGCTCCCGACAGCCGCTGACGAAGGGGCGACCGAACAGGAGTTGCACGCTGCGCTGCACGAGGCGCTCTCCGAACTACCGCCACGCTGTCGCGAAGTATTTACGCTGAGTCGAGCACAGGGACTGCGCAACGCGGAGATTGCGGCGCAGCTTGGTGTGACGGTGAAAGCGGTCGAAGCGCAGATCGCGCGCGCGCTGCGCACGTTGCGCGAACATATGCGACCGTGGCTCCCTCCTGGCGACCGTCTGTGATCGTGCGGTGACCTGGGGTTGCAGCGCCGTCGCGTGTTCTCTCCCCGAACACGCGGCGCAGTTGTTTGGCGAGGGCCAACGCAACCGCTGCTTCAACTGGAGTTCACCATGTCTACGCTGCACTCGCACAACGCAGTCTGCTCGCCATTCGCGAGCACGAAGGTTCCATCCCGCCGCGCGCTGGCGATGCTGTGCACGGCCATGCTATTCACCGTTACCGCCTGTTCTGACAGCGTGACGGCGACCGGCGAAGGCGCCGCAGAAACTCTCATTGCCGACGCAATGAACAGTATCCCGGTTGGTTTCTCTGCCACCGAAAACACGTTTGCGGACGCTGAGAATGACTCCTGGCGTCCGCGTCGGCAGCAGCACCGGGGTCGTCGCGGCCCGTTTGGCGCGGCCTTCGGTGTGGGCTTCATGGGCGGCGGGCTTGGCGCTGATTTTTCCACTGGCGCGGGCTTCCATCAGGGTGTGTCCCGCGGGCCGTTTGGCGGCGGATTCCGCGCCGACTTCTGCTCGTACGAGCCGGCCTCCGGCAAGATCGTGTGCGGCCCGACGACGTCGCCGTCCGGACTGACCGTGGAGCGTTGGGTGCTCTGGACGGATGTGGACGGAGCGACACAGCGCGCACCGGATTCCACCACACACAGCATGCAGACGCACGCCGAGGTGTACGGCACGGTGCCCATGCGCGACAGCGCCACGCGGACGGTGCGTCATGTGAGCGATCGTCTGGTGACGGGGCTGGAGAAGGGGAGCCCGGAACGGACCGTGAACGGTGTCTCGCACGGTACGGAAACGGTCAACGGATTTGTTCGGGGGGGGGCGTTTCTCGCGGAGCGGGAAGTGTCGGACAGCACGCGCAGCCTGGTGATTCCGGTCCGTGGTGATGGTCGCACCTATCCGATCGCGGGCATGGTAGTTCGCACGATGAAGGTGGCGGTGACGGTGGACGGTGGCGAAACCGAGACGGCGGAGTGGAAGGAAGTGCTCACGTACGACGGCAGCGCGACGGCCACGCTCGTGATCACTCGGAATGGCGAGAGCAAGACGTGCACGGTGCCGTTGCCAGCAGGCAGGCCGGTGTGCCCGTAAGGGAGCGGGCGCAGGCAGCGTTGCGTCACCAGCGCTGAGGTAGCAGTTCCACTGGCGGTCCGGCGCTTTAGACTGCGCCGGGCCGCCAGTGGACGTTTGGGGACCTGCGCTCAGCGACGCTGGCTGTTCGAGGACCTGATCTTGCCGCCGGTTGGCCGCTTGTGCGATGGAGTTTCTGCAAGGCGCATCGCATCCCGGCCTGCCCCATAAGCGCGAGACGCGGTGATCGAGTCGCGTCATTTATTCGGCCGCAGTGGCGAAACATGCCTCGGCAGGCGAATGTCCAGCATGCGACGAACCATGTGCAAATCGAAGATCCATCGGGCCACACTCACTGGCGCCGATCTGAACTACGTAGGCAGCCTCACCATTGATCGGGACCTCATGGATGCGGCCGATCTGGTGCCGTATGAGAAAATTCAGGTGGTGAATGTCAACAACGGCGCCCGACTCGAGACATACGTGATTGAAGGCGAGCGTGGGCGCGGCACGATTCAACTCAACGGTGCGGCGGCGCGTCATGGCGCGCCTGGTGACATCGTCATCATCATCGCGTACGGCGAGTACGAGGCGGAAGAGTTGACGCCTGACTTTGCGCCGCGCGTCGTGTTTGTGGACGGGCGCAACTCGATCACGAGCACACAGCCGTAGTCGCACTTTTGATGATGCACCGCACAAGAGATCCGGTATTACCGCATCGCGCGTAGAGGACACTTCGGGACGGTTTGCGACACGTTCGCAGCGCGTCGTACCGTCATGTCTTGTTCCTGATCCCGCCGCTCTGCGGTATGGAGGTTCGCGATGCAACAACGCCGCTGGAAGGCTGTGCTGGCCGTGTGTTCACTCAGCGTTGCGCTGACTGCATGTGACGGAGAGTCGGGCCCGACTGGACCCGCTGGCGAACAGGGAGACACCGGCGCCGCAGGACCACAGGGACCGCAAGGACCACAAGGGCCAGCGGGGCCGGCTGGCCCACCAGGTACCCCGGGTCAGCCCGGCAGCAGCAACGGCCGAATTATTTACGGCGTTGATTCCACGAACATGTTGATCACGTTCGGAGCGCTGCGACCGGATATGGTACAGCGCCGCGTGGCCATTAGCGGACTGCAGCCGAGCGAAAAGGTGGAAGGCATCGATTTCGGTCCCGTGGATGGTCGCCTGTACGCCCTTGGTTCATCGAGCCGGATCTACGTGCTTGATACGATGAGCGGTGCGGCAACGGCCGTCAGTGCGGCTCCCTTCACTCCTACGCTGGCCGGCACACGTTTTGGTTTTGATTTCAACCCCGTACCCAATCGCATTCGTGTCCATGGGAGCATGAATCAGAACCTGCGCCTGGTTCCGCAGCTTGGTGGCGCCTCGGACGGCACGGTGGGCGTCGTCGATGGCAACCTTGTGTACGCTACGGGCGACAGTGGCGAGGGAATGACGCCGATGATTGGTGGCACGGCCTACACCAACAGTGTAGCCGGAGCCATGAGCACCGCGCTCTACGCGATCGATTTCAGCCGCGACGTGCTCGTAACGCTTGCGAATCCGAATAACGGTGTCGTGACAACGGTCGCGAATCTTGGCGTGAACACCACCGGCGACATCGGTTTCGATATTGCGGGGAATACCGGTACCGCCTATGCGACGCTCACGTTGGGCGGTGGCTTCACCGGTTCATCGTTGTTCATCGTGAACCTTTCCAATGGCGCCCTTTTTCCCGTAGGCGGCATTGCGAACACGGTACCATTGCGAGGCATTGCCGTAGCGCCGTAGCGCCGTAGCGCCGTAGCAATTCAGTGCAGTGCGTGTGTCGCCGGCGGCTCTTTGTGGCCGCCGGTGCGCCGCTGCATCAGTACCACGTCGCGAGACACGCGCTCTACGAGCAGTCCGTAGCGCGAGCCGATCCAGGCAAACGTGCGCTCATCGTAAAACGCCACGTGCGTGGGATCGCGGATGTAGTGCCAGTTGGCAAAAGTTTCGTGCGGCGCGAGCTGCCGCGTCATCACGCCAAGCCAGCCGCCAGGCTTGAGCATTGCGACGAGGGCTGCAATCACGCTCGCCGGGTCGGACAAATGCTCGAAGACTTCCGTGCTCGCGATGAAGTCGTACTGAGCGGTCAGCAGCGTGGGGTCGTTGAAAAAAAACGGATCGTAGTCGGCGCACGGCACTCCGGACTCGCGAAACATCGCCGACAGTGTGGGGCCGGGTCCGCAGCCGAAGTCGAGACCGGCTGCGCCATCGCCCACGCGCTCTCGGAGTGGCACGAAGAGCTGTGAGAGAAACGCGCGATAGCGCGGGTCGTTGGCGGAGTTTTCGTGCAGCTCGTACACGGCCCGCTCCGCCGCCTCCGTGAACTGCTCATCACGCGCCACAAACACCAGCGCGCACGTCTCACAGCGCCAGAAGTGGCGCTCGGTGGGGCGCGGTGCTGAGCCGGAAGGTGGCGCAGTGCGGACGAACGCTGCGTCGCTGTCGCTGAGCACGCGCGTGTGCATGAGCGATGCGTCAGGCGTCCCGCACAGCGAACAGGTGATTTCGGACAGAACAGACCCTCGCAGCGGTGAAAGTCGTTTCGGCGCGATACGCGCTCTGCACGTCAACGATAGCGAGCAGCCGGGTCTCGCCCTAGCTTGCCATGTCTCTCCTCGTTCGACCCTGCCCTCGCGTGTGCCTGTCGCACGGCAAGTGCTGAGTGGTTGTGCCCTGCGACGTTCCTTTCGCTGCCATACCGATGACGACTCGATCTTCCTTCGCCTTATTGGCCAGTCTCACTGTCGGTCTCTCTGCCTGCACCGCCAAGCCCGCTCCCGCTACTTCGCCCACGCCCGCGCGTGCTCCGGCCGGCGCGGCTGCGCAGGA